>CAIJYT010000029.1 GCA_903824935.1 uncultured Bacteroidales bacterium
ATTTCGCTACTTCGCTATTTCGCTATTTCGCTACTTACAGATCAAAACCAATATCCCTCCTGAAGTACTTCCCTTCAAACTGTATCTTTTCGACGTTCCGGTATGTCGTTGTAAGCGCTTCCTCCATGTTTGCCCCCAGTGAGGTCACGGCAATGACCCTTCCGCCGTTGGTCAGCACTTCTCCTTCTTTCCTGCTGGTTCCGGCGTGAAAAACCATTGAACCATCAACCTTATCCTCCCCATGGATGGATTTTCCTTTTTCATAGGCTTCGGGATATCCTTTTGAAACGAGCATGACGGTTGCGCAGGTCCTGGGATCGGTGATGATCTGCATGGTACCGAGCTTTCGTTCTGCAACAGCAGTAAACAATTCAACCAGGTCATTTTTTATTCTCGGCACAACTGATTCAGTTTCAGGATCGCCCAACCTGCAGTTATATTCGATAACATACGGATCCCCGTTCACCTTCATCAGTCCAAAGAAAATAAAGCCGGTATAATCCAGGCCGTCCTTAATAAGTCCTGCGACAGTGGGCCTTATGACCCGGTCTTCAACCTTTCTGAGGAATTCCCTGTCGGCGAAGGGAACCGGGGAAACAGATCCCATCCCGCCTGTATTGGGGCCCGTATCTCCTTCCCCTATCTTTTTATAATCTTTTGCTTCAGGCAGGACAAGGTAGGAACTACCATCGGAGATCACAAATGCCGAGCATTCGATACCTGAAAGAAATTCCTCAACCACCACTTTTTCTGATGCCTGGCCGAACTTGGAGTCCTTCACCATGGCAGTAAATTCATTCAGGGCTGATGATTCGTCAGGGCAGATCACCACTCCTTTGCCTGCAGCCAGTCCGTCGGCTTTAAGTACATACGGTGGTTTAAGGGAGCGGATAAAGGCATAGCCTTCCTCAAGATTCGTTGCATCGAAAGTCTTATATGCTGCAGTGGGTATCCCGTGCCTGATCATGAATTGTTTTGCAAAATCTTTGCTGCCTTCAAGGGCTGCGGCTTTTGCAAGCGGGCCGATTACAGGTATTTTATTTAACAACGGATCGGCAAGGAAAAAATCATGGATCCCTTTCACCAGAGGGTCTTCGGGACCGACAACCAGCATGTTAATTCCTTTGTCAAGCACAAACTTCCTGATGCCGTCGAAATCATTGACGTTTAGAGCAACATTCTCGCCGCATGAGGAAGTGCCGGCATTACCCGGGGCTATAAAAAGTTTCTTCAGCAGTGGGCTTTGTGTAATTTTCCAGGCCAGGGCATGTTCCCTCCCTCCTGAACCAAGTAACAGGATTTGCATAGACGATCAGGATTTAAGAGCCTTTTCTATTGATTCCCAAAGGCGGTCGGAAGTTTTCTGCCAGTTAAATATATCCTGCCTCCTTCGGCCACGTACGATAAGGTCTTCGCGGATGCTTGAGTAATTAGCTATCTTGTATAAGGCGTCGGAAATGCTTTCCGGACTGAAAGGATCCACGAAAAGGGCTGCATCACCTGCAACCTCGGGCATGGATGTAACCCTGGAGGTGATCACCGGGACTTCACAGCGGAAAGCCTCAACAATTGGGATGCCGAAGCCCTCGAAATAAGATACATAGGTGAGGGCCAGGGCTGACCCCAGCACGCTTACCAGCTCGTTAATTTCAAGCCTTCCGATAAAGACCACATCATCCGAAAAGACCATTTCCTGGAATGCCAGGTCAATTTCGCTGGTCCACCATTTTTTTGCACCTACAATTAGAAGTTTTACGTGGGATGGATTTGATTTTTTAAACAGGTCGAAAGCCCGGAACAGGTTGGCCAGGTTCTTCCTGGGATGCAGCGAACCAATAAAAACAAAGTACGGGCAGCCCTCGGAATACTCCTGCCTGGTCTTTTTCTTCTCTTCATCACTAAGGGGATGGTAAGCTTCATTGTACCCGTCGTACACCACGTCGATCTTGGCAGGGTCAACATGATATTGTTTGACAATATCCTCTTTTGAATATTCGGAAACAGTGGCTATCCTCGTTGCCCTGGCTGCATATTTAGGAAAATAATACCGGTAATATTTCCGTGTCCAGAATGGAAGGTCCTGGGGATAATGCTCGAAATTCAGGTCATGGAAAACTGCCATTGACTTTACGTCGGTCTTAAGCGAAAGATAACCGTCGGGAGAAAGGAAGAGATCCGGCTTCAGTTTTTTGAACAGGGCAGGTAACGTGATCTCAAACCAAAAGTAATACAGGAAAGGATGCCTCGCATGGGGATACTGTATGACCGGTGTAACATTGTCGGAAAACAGAAACTCCTCATTGTACTCACGGTCAAAAATGAAATAGAAACGATGCTCAGGATGCTGGCTTGTAATTCTCTTAAGAGATTCATAGGTAAACCAGCCTATTCCTTCCAGCCTGTTTCTGATCAGCAGCCGGGTGTTGACGGCAATATTCATTGAATTGTTTAACTTTGTCACAAATATCATAATATTTTTCAATGATTGTTCCTGAAATTTTTCCCGCGGGAACAGGAAAATTGAAAACAGATGCGTCGGAAATTCCTAACAAACCTCGGTTTCCTGTTATTCCTGAATCTGCTTATCAAG
Source organism: uncultured Bacteroidales bacterium (assembly GCA_903824935.1). GTDB lineage: Bacteria > Bacteroidota > Bacteroidia > Bacteroidales > FEN-979 > CAIRDP01. Next base: position 2,591 of record CAIJYT010000029.1, read on the forward strand.
CCTTTCTGGGTCTTTGGTATTGACAGGACCGTACAAAACCTTGTGGGAGTAGAGGCTTTCGGGTTCTACTTCGTTGTTTTCAATTTTTCATTTCTTTTCAACATTTTGCTTGACCTGGGCATAACAAACTTTAATAACAGGAATATTGCCCAGAATCATCACCTGCTGAGCAAGCATTTTTCAGGTATTCTGCTGATGAAGATTCTTCTTGGATTTTTATACCTGGCAGTGACTTTCTTTGTCGCTTTCTGGAAATATAATCCTGACCAGCTGAAAATTCTTGGCGTTTTGGCGCTAAACCAGTTCCTGATCTCATTCATACTTTACCTCAGGTCCAATATTTCGGGATTGCTGATGTTCAAAACCGACAGCGTTCTTTCGGTGCTTGACCGGCTGCTCATGATCATTTTCTGCGGAGTCCTGATCTGGGGCCATGTTACAACTACTCCGTTCAAAATAGAATGGTTTGTTTATTCCCAGACTGCGGCTTATGCGCTTACTGCACTTACAGCATTGGCGATAGTAATCAGGAAAGCAAAATTCAGAAGGCTGAACTGGAACTGGCCGTTCTTCCTGATGATCATGAAGCAAAGCGCTCCCTTTGCCCTTCTTGTATTATTTATGACATTCTACAACAGGCTGGATCCTGTCATGCTTGAAAGTCTTCTTGACAAGACAAAAGGGAACCATCAGGCAGGTATATATGCCTCCGGTTTCAGGATATTCGATGCAGTGAACATGATAGCCTACCTGTTCTCGGTATTGCTGATCCCTGTTTTTTCGAGGATGATCAAGCATAAGGAGAATATTGAACATATGGTAAAGATGGCGTTTACCATGATCATCACACCAGCTATCCTGGTTGCGATCGGATCATATTTTTACAGTGTTGAACTGATGTCGCTGCTCTATAACACCCATATACAGGATTCGGCCAATGTTTTTCAGGTACTGATGGGAGGCTTCGTGGCAGTATCAACGACTTATATTTTCGGGACCCTGCTCACTGCAAACGGAAACCTTAAAGAACTGAATATTATTGCATGCTGCGGGTTGGTGATCAACTTTTTCGGCAATGTGATCATGATCCCGAAGATGCTGGCCATAGGCTCGGCGTATTCAAGCCTGATCACACAGTTTACTACCGCAGTTGTACAGGTCATTCTTGCTGTGAAAGTTTTTAAAATGAAACTGAATTTCAGATACGTTTTTACACTCTTGCTATATGTGATAGGAGTCGCCATGTTTAACATGCTGTCACGTATTTTTCATGTCCATATCCCTTTTATACCCGAACATCTGAGCTGGATGGGAGGGTTCCTCCTGATGATCCTGGCATCTGTCGTGCTCGCCTTAACATTAAGGCTGTGGAGTGTAAGCTCACTGCTGAGAATACTGAGAACCGAGCGCTGACAACCTTAGCTGTCGGGGTTCTTGTTGTTTTGGTAATTTTGCCTACCTTTGAAACAAATTTCATCCCCCATCTCTATGGACGGTTTCGAAAAGAAGACGGAAGAATTCAATTCTTCCAACCTGGTGATCTTTCTCTATAAATGGAGAAAACCATTGTTCATTGTTATGCTAAGCGCCCTTTTTGGTTCCTGGTTTTTCTCCCTTCCCTGGTTCATTACCCCGAAATTCAAATCGACGGTGATCATGTTCCCTGCCAGTACTAATTCCATTTCAAAAGCCCTGCTCAGTTCGCAGTATTCCAAAGGCCAGGACCTGGTTGAGATAGGGGAGCAGGAGCAGGCCGAACAGCTGTTGCAGATCCTGAACTCCAGCCGCATCCGTGACCGCATCATTTATAAGTTCCACCTGATGCAGCATTACAGGATCGACACATCCGCCGATTTCAAGTATTCCAAGCTATACAAGGAGTACGAAGAAAATATAAGCTTCCGCCGTACCGAATTCATGGCTGTACAGATCACTGTTTATGACGAGAATCCCCAGTTTGCAGCCGACATCGCCAACGGTATTTCATCCCTGCTCGATACCGTGAAAAACGAAATGCAAAGGCAGCGTTCAGTAAAGGGACTCCAGATCGTAGAGCAGGAATACAATGACCTCCTGAAAGAAAAGAATAATATTGTTGACTCACTTGTAAAACTGGGATCCCTCGGAATAAACGACGTGGAATACCAGTCGGAGGTGCTGAACCAGGCACTGGCTGGTGCCATCACCAGCGGAAACCGAAATGCGCAAACCGCCCTTCAGAAGAAGCTGGATGTGCTCGGGAAATACGGTGGAGTTTACATGTCGCTAAAAAGCGCCCTTGAATTCAAGACCGAACAGCTCACCCTGTTACAAACCAAATACAAGGAAGCGAAAGTCGATGCGGAAACAAGTCTGCCTGTGAAATTTGTAGTCAGCGATGCATATAAAGCTGAAAGGAAATCCTACCCCATGCGATGGCTGATCATGCTGGTGTCTACCGTGTCAGCCTTATTCCTGGCAGTGATAGTGATCATGGTGATGGGAAAAATAAATGCATATAACACACACAAGAATTTCCAACTGGGACAGTCATAATCAATCAAGATCAAAAGATAAATTTCAGATATATGGATAACTTCTTTAATAATGCAAAGCTGCTTGATATTATTATCAAATGGAAGTACCACCTGGTTTCCATTGTTGTTGCAGCAATCCTGCTTTCGGTATTGTTCTCGAGCCCCATTTTTATTACGCCTTTGTACAAGTCATATGCCGTTGTTTATCCATCTAACATCTCCCCGTACTCTACTGAGAACGAAACTGAGCAGATGGTACAGATGCTGCAGTCAAGGGACATCCGCGACAGCGTGATACATAAATTCAATCTTCCGAAGCATTGGGGAATTGATTCTACCTATGAGTATTTCATGAGCACCATGGTATGGTACTGGGAACAGAGGGTAAGGGTTGGTAAAACCCCGAATGAAGCCGTAGAAATTGAAGTTGTTGACCCCGATCCGAAAATAGCCTGTGACATGACATCAGCCATCATCAAGTATTACAATTTGAAAGTAAGGGGGCTGCATAAGGAAAAATTTGGTGAAGTAGTTGATAACTACAATTTCATCATGGACAAGAAGCAGAAATACATGGACTCCCTCAGCAAAGAGGCTGTTGCACTTGGAACGAAGTTCGGCGTTCTGGAGTATGAAGGCCAGACCAGGGAGGTAATGCGTGCTTATTTCTCGAACAAGGGAAGCAGCGAGGTTCAGAAATACAAACACAATCTTGAGGAACACGGGGGGGAGATGCTGAAGCTTGGCGAAATGATGCGTTCCGAGTCTGAAGCTCTTGCCACACTCAAACTGGATGCCGATAGGGCTCTGATGGATTACAACAGGAATTATACTCATGCAAATGTGCTGAGCAAACCCTTTCCGGCCGACAAAAAATCGTTCCCGGTGCGTTGGCTCATTGTGTTAGGGTCAACCCTCGCAGCACTGTTTCTTTCAGTCATTATTATCGGGTTCATTGAAAACAGGAAGAAAAATTCCCTGAATGCCGCTAACCAGGGCTAAAATAGATGAAATAAAAAGCTACCTGAAAGGAGAAAATTTCAGGTATACTTTTTTTTATGCGATCAGCGGATTGTTTATCCTGCTTAATGCATACATGGTTTACCGTAATATTTACTATACGCTCTTTATCCCTCTGGCGCTTGTAATACTTTATATTTTCTTTTACCGGGTTGATTATGTTTTGCTGCTGATCACCTTTTTCACACCTCTGGCAATAAACATCACCCAGTTCGAATTCAATGTGGGTGTTTCCCTGCCTACAGAACCTCTTATGTTCGGGGTGCTGCTGCTGTTTATCCTGAAACTTTGCTACGAGAATAATTTTGACCCGAAGATGTGGAGGCATCCAATGACATTGATCATTGGGTTCCAGTTGCTCTGGATGCTGATAACCAGTATTACCAGCCAATTTCCATTGGTCTCGTTCAAGTTTTTACTGGCCAGGCTGTGGTTTGTCATTCCTTTTTATGTCTTTACCATTCATTTATTCAAGAAAAGGCAGAACATCCGCCTGTTCATCTGGCTGTACGCCATCCCCCTGGTCATTGTAATTATTTACACGACCTACCAGCATTCACTCTGGGCTTTCGAGGAAAATGCTGGGCATTGGGTGATGACCCCGTTCTACAATGACCATACGGCTTATGGAGCAATCCTGGCGATGTTTGTTCCTGTCTTTGTCGGTTTCACGTTTACCTCGTCCTATTCACGTTTCGTCAGGTTCTTTGCCCTTATCGTCCTGATGTTTCTGTTGATGGCGCTTTACCTTTCGTATTGCCGGGCTGCCTGGATCAGCCTTGTCATAGCGTTGGCTGTTTACCTGGTAATCCTGTTCAGGATAAAATTCAAGTATATAGTATTTTCGGTGCTGTTAGGCGGACTGATTTTTTATGCCTTCAGTTTCGAAATCCTGGATTCCTTATCCAAGAACAAGCAGGGAACCTCGGGGAATTTCATGGAACATGTACAGTCCATGTCAAACATATCCACCGATGCCAGTAATCTGGAACGACTGAACCGCTGGGCTTCCGCGATCAGGATGTTCAGGGAAAGACCGGTATTCGGATGGGGGCCGGGAACCTACCAGTTTGAATACGCGCCTTACCAGAGTTCTGAAGAGAAGACCCTGATCAGCACCAATGCAGGTGACAGGGGAAATGCCCACAGTGAATACATCGGGCCCCTTTCAGAAGAGGGTTTTATGGGAACATTGATTGTGCTCACCCTCTTCATTTATTCCATTGTAGTGGCAATGAGAGTTTACCGCATGTCAAAGGAAAAGGAGATCAGGATGATGACCCTCGCAATAATGCTGGGCCTGATCACTTATTACTTTCACGGGCTGATGAATAATTTTCTGGATACCGACAAGGCTTCCGTCCCGGTATGGGGATTCATGGCGATACTCGTCGCCTTCGACCTTTTTTACCTTCCGCAGAAGCAACAGCAAGAATAATTCACGGGTTTTTTATTTGCCCAGTTTCCTGATAAGGTCCGGCAATTGCTTGATTGCAGCTATCTCCCTCCAGGCTTTGCGGGCTTCCTGCGCAGGAATGCCGTAATAGGTTTTCCCGCCTTCGAGGGATCTCTCCGTCCCGGTATTGGCAAGGAGGATTGCTTTCTTTCCGATAACCAGGTCTTTATTGATAAGTACCCTTCCCCAGAGGATGACCTCATCTTCAATCCGTGTCACGCCGGCAATTGCGCTGAAAGCCCCGATCAGACAATGCTGCCCGATAAAAGTATCATGACCTATCTGGACATGATTGTCGAGCTTGGTGCCGAAGCTGATGGTGGTATCGCCTGAAACACCTCTGTCGATGGTAGTTGAAGCACCTATCTCGACTTTATCTCCTATAACAACTTTACCGCATGACTCAAGTTTTTTCCAGCCTTCGGGCCTGCGCTGGAAATAATATGCATCGGCCCCGATCACTGCTCCTGAATGGATGATTACCTCGTTCCCGATCTCGGTATGATCGTAAACGCTGGCATTGGCATGGATGATACAGTTCTTCCCGATCTTCACGTGGTTCCCGATAAAAGCACCGGGTTGAATAACAGTCCCTTCTCCTATGATAGCCGATGCGCTGATCATTTTTACCGATGGTTCAAATGGCATGAAGCGGGTTGCAAGGGAAACGTAAGCGTCGAAAGGTTTTTCATGGATCAGAAGGGCTTTCCCTTCGGGGCATTCAACTTCCTTGTTGATCAGGATTGTTGTTGCTGCGGAATTCAGGGCTTTATTGTAATACTTCGGATGGTCAACGAAGGTGAGGTCACCGGCCCTGACCATATGGATCTCGTTGATGCCTTCAACCATGAAACCGGGGTCGCCGATCATGCGGGCGCCAATGATTGAAGCTACTTCTGAAAGCTGGAGAGGTTTCGGAAACTTCATAAAATGTATTTTTTAATTTCGCTCGCAACTTAATGCATTCCCGTTATCTATCCTTTCACCCGTTCGGCATATTCGCCAATCCTTGTATCAACCTTGATGATCTCATCAGTGTCGATAAATAACGGAACACGAACTTTGGCTCCGGTCTCGACCGTTGCATCCTTCAGGGTGTTCGTGGCAGTATTTCCACGAAGTCCGGGTTCGGTATAAGTGACTTTCAGGATTACAAAAGGAGGGAGGTCGCAAGACAAAGGAGTCTCGGTATCGGCATGAAACACGATCTCAACTTCCTGCCCTTCCTTAAGATACTGGGGGGCATTGATAATCCCCTCTTCGAGAAAGATCTGTTCATAGGTTTCCAGGTGCATGAAATGGTAACCTGAATGATCTTTGAAAAGAAACTGGTATTTACGGCGTTCAACGCGGGCGATATCGATTTTTACCCCTGAGTCGAAGGTGTTTGAAATGACTCTTCCGCTCTTCAGGCTCTTGAGCTTGGTGCGGATAAATGCAGGGCCTTTGCCGGGTTTGACATGCTGAAATTCCACGATGGTATAGAGATCGTTGTTGAAGTCGATGACCAGGCCATTCCTGATATCTGCTGTTGTAGCCATAAATTGTAATGAATTGATTTATTATAAAATAAGCGTGCAAAGGTAAAGATAAGTAGCGAGATAGCGAAATAGCGAAATTTGTTTTAATCGAAAAATTTAACTGTATAAAGCGAAGTACATCACATGAGCCGCATCAGGTACAAGGAGCGAATTGCTTCTTGTTGAGTCTCAGGAATTAGCCTATATGAGCGACGCAGTAACGTCAGCGGTGATGTGATGTGCGATCTATTTATTCGCACCAATTGCTTATTTCATTTGTGTGCTCATTTCGCCTTCGGCGAACGCTTTTCACTATTTGTAATCTTCAATGCTGATGACCTTTGCCGCGAAACCCGACTCCTGGTCATGCTGGTTCGAACAGATAATGAGAGTGCGATTGCCGGCATAGAGTTTCACAAGCTGCAGGTACCATTCCATTCCCGCCTTGTCGAGGTTCATCAGGGGCTCATCCAGCAGCAGCATCTGAACATCGCTGAAAAAGGCCAGTGCCAGTTTCACTCTTTGTTTCATGCCCGAAGAATATTGCCTGATCACTTTGGATTTTCTGACCTTCAGGTCAAGGATGTCCTTCACAGTTTCAGCATTAAACCCCGGCAGGTATGACTTGAATGAAAAATGAAAATCCAGCATTTCATCCAGTGTGAAGTCTTCGATGATTTCCAGGTAAGGTGCTGCCATTGCAAGCTGCCTGAAAATGAGCTCATCGGGGATGTCACGGCCTTCCGATTCATACCTCATTTTCCCGGAGGTAGGATGAATGCTGCCGGCAATGATCTGGAGGAGGGTGGATTTGCCTGAGCCGTTACGGCCAAGTATGGCAGTGGTTTCACCGCTGCGGATGTCAAGGGAAAGATTACGGAATATCCACTCCGTGTTGAATTTTTTCCCTATGCCATCCAGATAAATATTCATGAAGAAGATCCCTGTCAGTCTGAAGATTTGCGCCTTGAGAGGCCTTTCATAATGCCCCTGGATGAATTCGCTATGAATGAAAGGATCTCGTCACGTTCGGGTGTAACAGGCATCTCGGCTTCGATGATAGACACGGCTTTTGAAACATTGTACCCCTTGACAAAAATATAGCGGTATATGTCCTGGATATTATTTATCATTTCACTGCTGAACCCCCTGCGGCGAAGGCCGATGGAATTCACCCCAACATACGACAGCGGCTCCCTTGCGGCCTTAGTGTATGGAGGAACGTCTTTGCTCACGCCCGATCCGCCCCCGATAAAGGAATGGGCGCCGATATGCACGAACTGGTGCACTGCGACCACGCCTCCGAGTATGGCCCAGTCATCTATGGTAATATGTCCGGCAAGGCCCGAATAGCCGCCCAGAATAACATTGTTTCCAACCACGCAATCATGGGCGATATGCACATACCCCATCAGCAGGCAGTTGTCGCCGATCACGGTCTCATAGCTGGCCTTGGTTCCGCGGTTTACTGTAACATACTCGCGGATGGTGGTGTTGTTCCCAATCCTTACAATGGTATCTTCGCCCCCGAACTTCAGGTCCTGGGGTATTGCCGAAATAACAGCACCGGGGAAAATCCTGCAGTTCTTGCCTATCCTGGCGCCTTCCATGATGGTTACATTAGGACCTATCCAGGTACCTTCTTCAATGATCACGTTCTTGTCGATGGTAACAAAGGGTTCAATCACCACGTTGGGCGCGATCTTGGCCTGGGGGTTTACATATGCAAGGGGTTGGTTCATCTGAATTTATTTTCGGGTTATCTGTGCCATCATTTCTGCTTCCATTACCAGTGTGTTTCCAACATAGGCCATGCCTTTCATTGAGATGAGCCCACGTCTTATCGGTGCAGAGAGCCTGTTGTAGAAAATAAGGGTGTCGCCTGGCACAACTTTGCTTCTGAATTTCACGTTCTCTATTTTGACGAAAAGGGTGTTGTAGTTATGAGGGTCTTCCACCGTGCTGAGCATAAGGATTCCCCCGGTTTGGGCCATCGCTTCGATCTGCAAAACGCCTGGCATAACGGGTTCCTGGGGAAAATGTCCTGCAAAGAAGGGCTCATTCATTGTCACATTCTTAAGGCCTACCACGTAATCGCTGCCCATCTCAATAATGCGGTCGATGAGAAGGAAAGGGAAACGGTGGGGGAGCATCTTCTGGATCTGGTTTACATCATACAGAGTCTTGGTAAGATCGAATTTGTGGACATCGTGATGCTTTTTCTCTTTCTTGATGTGCTTCTTGATGAGTTTTGCAAACTGCACATTTGAATAATGACCCGGTCTTGATGCAATGATATGGGCCTTGATAGGCATCCCCACAAGCGTCAGGTCGCCTATCACATCCAGCAGTTTATGACGGGCCGGTTCATTCGGGTACTGAAGGTCAAGGGTGTTTAGTATCCCTTCACTGGGAAGCACTTCCACCTTGGGCTTGTGGAAGATACCTGCCAGGTGATCCAGCTCTTCCTTTGAAACAGCCCTGTTTACGAACACAATGGCATTGCTCAGGTCGCCTCCCTTGATCAGGTTGTTGTTGAGCAGGTATTCCATCTCATGAAGGAAAACAAAGGTCCTGCATTTTGAGATCTCATCCTTGAATTTGCGGATGTCGTTCAGGGTGGCGTTCTGGGAATGCAACACTTTTGATTCATAATCTATCATTACCGATAAACGGTAATCCTTCGACGGCATGGCGATCATCTCAACCTTTTTTTCAGGGTTGGTGTAAGTGATGATCTCTTTGAGTTCGAAATACGTCCTGAGGGCGTTCTGTTCAACAGTCCCCACTCCGCTCAGGGCTTCAACATAGAACCTGGAACTTCCGTCAAGAATCGGGGTTTCACTCTGGTTCATCTCGATGAGCACGTTGTCGATCTCCAGTCCGGTAAGCGCTGCCATCACATGCTCTATGGTGTCGAACCTCGATCCTTCAAATTCAATGCTGGTCCCCCGCGATGTATCAACCACCAGGTCAACATCGGCATCAACGATCACGTTAGTGTCAAGGTCGGTGCGTTTAAACTTTATTCCGTGGTTGGGCGGTGCAGGGTTAAAGGTAAGTGTTACCTCAAGACCAGTATGAAGGCCTGTGCCTGAAACGCTGACGGGTGATTTTATCGTTCTCTGTTTTTCACTCATGAATCCTGATTCAGTTTTACTCTTTATGATCTTTCAGCAATTTCTCAAGATGGTTGATCCTTTTTACGATTCCATCGAGGTTTGCAAGATGTATGTAATTCCTCCTGGTTTTCCTGGCGTCGATAGCCGGCGATCCCATGACGATTGCGCCTTCCTCGGTAATTGATCCTCCAATACCCGACTGGGCGCCTATCTTAACGTTATCGGCAATAGTTAAATGCCCGATGATACCCACCTGGCCTGCTATCATGCAATTTTTCCCTATCCTGGTTGAACCCGAAATCCCGCTTTGTGCGGCGATCACGGTGTTCTCGCCGATTTCCACGTTGTGGGCAACCTGGATCAGGTTATCCAGCTTCACTCCCCTGCGTATGATTGTTGAACCAAGAGTCGCACGGTCAACCGTTGTGTTGGAGCCGATTTCAACGAAGTCTTCCAGTATCACATTCCCAAGCTGGGGAAGCTTTACAAAGTCTTTTTCATTCTGGGGAGCAAAGCCAAAACCATCGGAACCTATGATCACACCTGAATGCAGTATGCAATCGTTCCCGATAACACATTTATGATATATTTTGACACCAGGGTAAAATGTGCAGTTGTTCCCTATCTTAACATGGTTGCCTATATAGACCTGGGGATAAATGTTCACATTGTCGCCGATGACGGCATTCTCCCCGATAACGCTGAATGCGCCTATCGACATGTCTTTGCCGGTTGTGGCAGAACCTGAAATGAAAGCAAGGGATGAAACCTCCTTCTTTCCTTTGCTCATGTTGTCGAACATCGCCAGCAGCTTCGCAAAGCTCTGGTAAGGATCGTCAACACGGATAAGTGTTGCTTTGACTTCCTGTGAAGGAGTAAAATCTTTACTCACTACGACAATGGATGCCTTGGTTGTATAGACATACGGGGTATACTTGGGATTGGCCAGGAAGGTCATTGTGCCTTCGCCGCCATCTTCAATCTTTGAAAGATCCCATACTTTCGTTTCGGGTTTCCCCTCAACTACGCCGTTGAGAAATCCGGCTATTTGCTGAGCACTGAACTCCATTGTTTTGCATTAATGGGGTGCAAAATTATCATTTTTTTTGAATAAGCTGTTTCGATTTTTATATTAATCAGAAAATCAGGCTTTTATGTCTTTTGGATAACTTAAAAGATGCTTGCTTACCGTAGTCGATAACACTGCAATGTCAAGTTGCTCCGAAGCGGTGGCCACATCGGTCAGATTGCCGTTGCCCATACGGATCAGGATCTTGTCGTGGCGCGGATTATATGCATGGTTCGTGACAACATCGGTATTCACAAAGAAAGCCAATTCCTGCTGATCAAGCCCGTATTTAAGTGCAGTGGCTTCCCTGATCCTGTTGACATAATCTTCTTCAAAGGCTTCATTCCGGATTTCCATACGGAAGAGGTGGCGGTTGATCAGGCTGCGGCATAGCATGGATAGAACCTTGTCGGGATGGTCCATCCAGAGCTTGATGGCAGTGACCACATCAAAATCATCGAGCAGGGCAAAACGTTCAAGGCAGGAAGGATTTGTTAAAAATTCCTCCCTGCCAATATCGTTGGTGAGGAAATATCTTAAAGCCGGGGTGGCAGGGATGTCTTTTTCGGTTCTGCCAAGCCATTTGGCCCTTTTTAAAATACTCACAAGCATCTGGTCGGCTGCAAGCACTGCTTTATGCAGGTATACCTGCCAGTACATCAGCCTACGGGCGATAATGAATTTTTCAATAGAATAGATGCCCTTGGCTTCGACCACCAGCTCATCATCACAAACCGTGAGCATATTAATGATACGGTCGGTATTGATAGTACCTTCGGCGACCCCGGTGAAGAAACTGTCGCGCGAGAGGTAATCGAGGCGGTCCATATCAAGCTGGCTTGAGACGAGTTTGTGAAGGAATTTCTTTTCATATTTATCCCTGAAGATCTTCCTGGCCAGTTCCAGTTTCCCGTCAAACTGCCCGTTCAGGCCTTCGATGAACATATCGGAAATGTCCTCGTGGGAAAGCCCTTTTACTATCGACTGTTCCAGGGTATGCGAAAAGGGGCCATGTCCTATATCATGAAGGAGGATGGCGATGCCCAGGCCTTCGGCTTCTTCGGGTTCTATTGGTATGCCTTTGGATCTCAATACCCCTACAGCCTGCCTCATCAGGTGCATTGCGCCAAGGGCATGCTGAAAACGGGTATGGTGAGCCGAAGGGTAAACATAATTGGTCAGCCCAAGCTGTTTGATCCGGCGGAGGCGCTGGAACCAGGGATGATCCATGATATCGTACACCAGTTCCGAAGGGATGGTGATGAACCCGTAAACAGGGTCGTTTATGGTTTTTATCTTATTGATTGTCCGGAAATTCATTAAATTTGTTAAAAGAATGCCAAATTACGGACAGGGCCACAATAAAAGCAAACTTACGACATTTATACTTAACGCGGAAGAAAATCTGCCTGGAGTCTGGCAGCACCTCATCCGCTGTCATTAAAACAAAGTAATAACATGGATAACGCTAGCATATTGTGGGTTGACGATGAAATTGACCTTTTAAAACCGCATATCATTTTTCTCAGGGACAAGGGATATGATGTGTCGACCGTGAACAGCGGTCATGATGCACTTGACCTGATCAAAACAAAGGCTTTTAATATTGTGTTCCTGGATGAGCAGATGCCCGGATTATCAGGCATCGAGACCCTGATGAAGATAAAGGAGATTCAGCCCGGGCTTCCGGTAGTCATGATCACCAAGAGCGAGGAAGAATCCATTATGGAAGATGCCATCGGCTCAAATATTGCCGATTACCTGATAAAGCCGGTAAAACCGAACCAGATACTGCTCTGCCTTAAGAAAAACCTGGAAAATAAAAAGCTCGTCAGCGAGAAGACCAACTTTCAGTACCAGCAGGAATTCAGGAATATCGGGATGGAAATAAGCAACCGGCTGAATTTCGAGGAATGGAAGGAGATCTATAAGAAGATTATTTTCTGGGAACTGAAGCTTGAAAAGTCGATGGACGAAGGCATGCAGCAGGTCCTTCATATGCAGAAAAATGAGGCTAACCAGATGTTTTCAAAGTTTATCGAAAGAAATTACCTTGACTGGCTGCATGGTAAGGTCAACACTAGGCCTGTACAGTCGCATAATCTGATCAAGGAAAAGGTTTTCCCGGTAATGGATGAAAACAAGCCTGTTTTCGTGATCCTGGTTGACAATCTCCGGTATGACCAGTGGAAGATATTACAGCCTTTCTTTGAAGAGGGTTTCAGGGTTGAAAATGAGGATATTTATTACAGTATCCTGCCCTCTGTGACCCAATATGCAAGGAACGCACTGTTTGCAGGTCTTCTTCCAACTGAGATCGAGCGGAAGTATCCGAAGTACTGGGTCAATGAGGATGAGGAAGGTTCTAAAAACAATTTTGAATCAGAACTTCTGGGTGAACTTCTAAAGAGATACGGCAGGGATGTGAAGTACTCATATTACAAGGTGCTGAACCAGACCTATGGGAAGAAGCTGGTCGAGTTGCTTCCCAACCTGATGGTGAATAAACTGAACTTCATTGTGTACAATTTCGTGGATATGCTATCGCATGCCCGCACCGAGATGGAGATTATCAAGGAGCTCGCCGACGATGAAAAGGCATATCGTTCGATTACTGTCAGCTGGTTCCAGCATTCACCCCTCTATGAGATCATCAGGTGGCTGGGTGAAAAAGACGTGAATCTGATCATTACTACCGATCATGGTTCCATCCGTGTGAGCAATCCTGTAAAAGTGCTGGGCGACAAGAATACCAACACTAACCTGCGTTACAAGACAGGGAGAGCCCTGAAGTTTGAGAAAAACGAGGCGTTTGAAGTTCGTAACCCTGCCGATGCCTTCCTCCCCAGGGGGAACGTGAGCTCATCGTTTGTGTTCTGCCGCAATTACGATTTCTTCGCTTACCCGAATAATTACAATTATTACGTGAATTATTACCGCGACACTTTCCAGCACGGAGGCATATCGATGGAAGAGTTGCTGGTGCCGGTGGTGCAACTTAAAAGGAAGTAGCGAAATAGCGAAGTAGCGAGATAGCGAAAATTTCGCTTTTAATTAATTATATGACCCTGACCTCTACCCTTTCCTCTCTCACCAAGGTCTCCGTGCAGATACTGGAGGCTTTCCCTGAGTCGCGGGTGTTTGCTCTCTATGGAAGAATGGGAGCGGGCAAGACCACTCTCATTAAGGAACTTTGCAGGAAACTGGATGTGGTAGATGAAGTTCAGAGCCCGACTTTTTCAATTATCAATGAGTATAAAACCGTTGAAGGGGCATCGGTTTTTCATTTCGACTTTTACCGTATAAACAAGATAGAAGAGGTGTTCGATATAGGTTACGAGGATTATATTTACTCGGGGTCCTATTGTTTTATTGAATGGCCGGAACTGGCCGAGGATCTCCTGCCCGAGGGTACTGTAAGGCTGGAGATATCGGGTGAAAATGAAAGGGTGATCAGATTCTGATATTTATAAGCACATCTGTGTTAAATCACTTGATACAGATGAGTTGACGAATCCATCAGTGGCGGAAAATCAAAGGGAATGATTCGGGCTCGGATAATGCTTTAAGGTCTATATCAATATCAAGCTCCTCCCAGTATAATTGTCCTGATGGGTAATAACGGATTTTAAAAATCTGATCAAGAGAGGATTCTCTGAAACATGGATAATCCTTAAAAGGAATAAAATATTCTTTGTCTTCAATCAGGATCCATATAGGCTGTAGTTGAACCGGAAGCTTGTAGTGCTTTCTCATAATAATAAAAACTTGAGTCTTCATTCTTTGACTGAAAAGTGATTCCGGTTTTGTACCATGATGACGCCTGGGATCTCAGATCAGTTTCAGATCCTTGTTTTTGCTTGTTTCTGCATGAAACGAAAATAACCGCCAGGAACAGCATCGTTGCGAGGGATACTTTGCAGAGTGGGTATAACATAGCCGGCGGTTGTTTATACGGATACGCCTAAATTAACAAATTTCTTAGAATTTTTATTTATTTTAATTTATATTTCCAATAATCCGTATATTTGTGGATTATTGGAAATATAACGATCATGCCTTTAAGCTATCTTGAATTCAGGGAATCATTGTATCCTCAGGGCCTCTTTTCAATTTATCAGGTTCGCACTTATTTCCCTGATTTTAATAGTGATAATCTTCTTTTCTGGCAGAAGAAGGGTTATATCTCAAGGCTAAGAAAAGGATGGTATTGTTTCAGGGAATTTACTCAGATACCTGAATTTAATTTTCTGATTGCAAATCACATTTATACCCCTTCCTACATCAGTCATCAGGAAGCCTTGCTTTATTATGGATTAATACCTGAACATATTGTTGATTCGACGTCAATAACAACCAGAAAGACAGCATCCTTTACCATTTTGGACAAGACCTATAAATATTACTCAAATCAACCAAAATTCTTTTTCGGTTATATACTTAAAGCTATGAACGTGAATGGACTGAAAATGGATTTTATGATTGCCGACAGGGAAAAAGCCATCCTCGACCTGCTTTATATTTTTGATTTTTATAAAACAGAACAGGATATAGCGGAAATACGTTTTAATGAAGATGCCCTTGCTAATGATGTAGATTGGAAGAGAATGGATGATTACCTTGAACGATTTAAAATAAAAACTCTTGAAAAGAAAGTCTGTTTTATTAAAAGAATCCATCATATATGATCGCACTTCATGAGATTGTAAGGCAGTATCCCAAAGAACTTCAAAAACCGGAGTTTTATGATCCAATGGTAAAGGAATACCTGCACAAGCATATGTTGAATTATCTTTTTTCAAATAAATATTCCGATAAGATCGCGTTTATCGGTGGTACTGCCCTGCGATATTTCTATGATCTGAGGCGATTTTCGGAAGATCTTGATTTTGATTGTTTTAATCTGTCAAGGTTGCAATTTAACCTGATAACGGATAATCTGCTGAAAGAAATTCAAGCACTGGGCTTCAATGCTCTGATCGAAGACAAAAAGAGATATGAAACATTAAAGGCTTTTCGCCGGGTTTTTGTTTTTCCGGAATTAAAATATCAACTGGGGATGAGCCAACAGAAAGAGGCAAAGTTTTTTATAAAAATTGAAGCCGAACCTCATCATTTTGATTATCGGCCGGATATAAAAACCATCAGTGGCTTTGGTATTATAACCCCGGTACGAATAATGCCACTTGATCTGTTATTCTCGTCAAAGATCGCCGCTGCAATCAACAGGAAAAAGGACAGGGACTTTTATGATGTGGCCCACCTGATTAATTTTGCAAAACCCGATTTTAGCTATCTCGGAAAGAAATGCGGGATTGACTCTCCTGAAAAGCTTAAAAAGGAATTGCTCTTTGCCTCAGTTGAACGTAGATTGCATACTCGCAAAATCTACGATTGCGAACATATGCTTTTCAGCAAAAGCGACCTGCAAATGATCCGAACATTTACAGATTACATTGACCACTTTGACTTCAGCAGGTTTAATCCCTCCCGGTAAATTCCACGTAGGGAAAAACCTATTTCTGAATATTCACCAGGCTTTTGAACAGGGCCTTGTCGGCATTGATCTTGTCGGCATTGCCGTAAACACAGTATTCACTCTTGTCGAGCACATCCTGGACCATTTTGGCAAATCCCCTGATATCCGCGGCCTTTGTATTGATCACGGCTGTGCGGTCATCCTGTATTGACTTCTCAGTCCTCTTGTTGAAATAATAGCTGAAAGCCTGGTCGCCTTTCTGTGAAGCGGTGAGCGGGCGGTCAATTGAGGAAACAGTGCCGAGAATATAACGGGTCATGGCTTTGTCGTCGGCTTCAAAGGTCTTCAGGTATTCAGGTATCCCTTTATAGTTATCAAGGGTCTGCTTCAGGTTCGGATCGCGGTAAGAGTTGAAGGTGATACTGCCGAGAGGAGAAATACTCGCCCATCCGCCGTAGGCGCCGCCCATAACACGAACATGGGTCTGAAGATAATCCGTTGATAAAATCTGGCTCAGCACCCTCATCTTCCCGTCCCATTTGTAACCCAGTTGTTTGAAGTCATAGCCTTCAATAACATATTGTACTTTGGAAGGCGTAATGAAAGCTTCGTTCCTGGGTTCAGGGGCAAGGGTCCATGAAGTTGCAACTGCAGTCCCGGCCGGCAACGCCTTCACCAGCTTTTCAAGTTCCGGTGTGAATCTGGCGTAAGCTTCTTTATTGGTAGTCACCCCGCTGATCAGGTTATTGCTTGTAAATAACAAGCCGGCGACTTTTTTAAGATTGGCAATGATCTCGCCCGACTTTGCATCATAATTCTTCATCAGGTCGGCAATAAACCAGTAATAATCCAGTCCGCCGGTCATTTCATTGAATACCCCGGTCTTGCTGTAATAGGAGGGGAAACGCCCGCTGGCCACACCGTAGCCATTCTCTTTTGTGTTAGCTTCGAGTTGTGATAAATGCCTGGTAAGCACATTCTTCAGCCTGTCAACATCATCATATTTGGTTTTCAGGAGAATCTCGGTGGTAAGCTCGGTCATTTTATCCAGCTTATCGGTCATTGCCTTGGAGGTAACGGCAAGTTTCGGCACCAGGATGTTGTCGTCGAGGTTTTCCTGGTAAGTGCGCAGGTTCGTGTAGAACCCTCCCGTGCTGATGTTCAGGGCCTTGTTCAGATCGCCGAAACTGTAATTCTCAGTGTTCATCATCGAAAGCACATTCGAAAGCAGTGAGGCATAAGGTATCATATCCTGGGGAAGGGTCCTCAGGTCAAAATAAAGGTTCATATAAACCACCCCGTTGGTGAATTCATTATGGTACAGAAGGGGAGTCCCGGCCAGTTTGCTTTCTTCAACACCGTAAAAAGTGGCTTTCGGATTGATGTCCTTGATCTCGAGCAGTGGTATGGTAGCCAATGCCTCCGGACTGTCTTCCGACTTCTGATAATCGAGCAGGGCTTTGGTGTCTTTCACCAGGGTCTCTGTCTGAGCCGGGTTCAGGCTTGCCTTGTATGCCTTGAGGTCGGCAATAACCTTGGCGTTCTTTTCATCATCTGCTCCAACCTTGGGCGCAAGCGTAAATAAAAGAGTGTGGGGGTTATCCAGGAAACTGGTCTTAATAATATTTTCAAGATAATTGGTCGTGAGGGCTTTCTTTACCACTGCAAGGGGTTTCTCATATTCCAGTCCGGTGAAAGGATCATCGGCAAAGAAACTGGTAGGCAGCGAACGGAAAACACAGTACATGCCTTTCTGAGCATCATTGCCTTCGCGAAGCTGGAACTCCATCCTGTTGATCACGCCTTCAACCACCTTTTTGTCAAGGCCCTTGTCAACGGCATCCTGCATGCATTTCCTTACGATCTCATTGAATTTATCCTTGTCGCCGGGATTTGCATTCTGCACCATGATCTGTACCACGTTTTGTTTGTAGTTGGATGAGGACGCGTTTACATCCTGTCCGATCCCCGCTTCCTGCAAGGCCAGGCGGATAGGAGCTGACTCCTGGTTCACGAGGACTTCGGTAAGAATATCGAGAGCCATGGTGAGTGCCTGGTCGGTATTATGACCTGTCACATAGTTCAGCGAGAGGTAGGTCTGGTTCTTTTCATCGTCGCCGGGCATGATTGGATAAAAACCCGTGAGGTCCATCATTTTGGCAAAGGGTTTCTGGTCGGCAATGCTGGCTTTGTTATTGTTTTTATCGTACTTCGAAAGATATTCCTTGTCGATGAAAGCGAGTTCCTTATCCAGGGGTGCATCCCCATAAAGGAAAATATAGGAATTCTCGGGATGGTAGAACTTTTTGTGGAAGTTCAGGAACATCTCGTAAGTGAGCTGCGGGATAGCATATGGATATCCGCCCGACTCTTTGCCGTAAGCATTGTCGGGGAAAAGGGTCTTGTACACCTGGTAGCTCAGTTCTTCCTTCGGATCGGAAAACGCGCCTTTCATTTCGTTGTACACCACTCCTTTGTAAGAGAGGGTGCTGTCCTTGTCGAGAAGCTCGTAATGCCAGCCTTCCTGTTTGAAGATCCTTGGATCGGTGTAAATCAGCGGATTGAATACGGCATCCAGGTAAACATGCATAAGGTTGAAATAATCCTTGTCGTTCATGCTGGCTACAGGATAAGCAGTAAAGTCCTTCGAGGTAAAGGCATTCATAAAGGTATTCAGTGAGCCTTTGATAAGAACATCAAAGGGGCTTTTCACCGGGTAATTCTTGCTCCCGTTCAACACCGTATGTTCGATGATATGCGGGGCCCCGAAATCATTGTCGGGAAAGGTCTTGAAAGCAATGGTAAAGGTTTTGTTCGCATCATCTGTTGCAAACTTCACGATCTTTGCCCCGCTTTTAATATGTTCCAGGAAGAATACATTGGCATTCAGCTCTTTGACAAACCTTTTTTCAATCAGTTTGTATCCCGGATAGCTTACATCATTGGTTGCGCTCATAAGTAATGTCATTAATAAACAAAGTGAGAAAAGGTTGGCCGTTATACGGAGAAACCTTCTCATAGTCAGTTTTTTGGACAGCATAACAATAAATTTTTCAGATTCTGTGCAAGATTACGGTTTTTTCGCGTGATTTAAAAGGATTTTCGGTGTATGCCGCCATCTTACAGATGAAACCCCTGAATCCAATGATTACACCTGATTTTTCAATCCAGGCATTCAATATTTCAGTTTCTTTCGTAACTTCGTGTAAAATTTAGCTGCATGGAAGAATCCCGCCCGGATTTCAGCAAAATGAACCCTGCCGAAAGGCTCATGCCACAGGAAGAAATGCTTGAGGTGGCCAGCAGGAAAAGTGAACTTACCATCGGTGTGCCCAAGGAAGTTTCTTCGATGGAGAACAGGGTTTCGCTGATCCCCGACGGAGTTGAACTCCTGGTGCGCAACGGCCATCATGTGCTGGTTGAAGCTGGCGCAGGGGCAACAGCTCATTTTCCCGACCATGAATTCAGTGAAGCAGGTGCACAAATTTTATCAACCGCGAACGAAGTCTATAAAGCTGATATTATATTGAAAGTCGGGCCTGTCACAAGAGAAGAGATCAATCTTTTACGTGCAAAACAAACCCTGATCTCGACCCTGCAGATAGCAATGCAATGCGATGAATATTTCAGGGGGCTTAGCCAGAAAAAAGTAACAGCCCTCGCCTTCGAACTGATCCGCGACAAAACGAACCAGATGGCGGTGATCAGGACTATGAGCGAGATTGCCGGGAATACCTCGATTTTTATTGCAGCTGAATATCTTTCAGACCCCGAGATGGGCAGGGGCAAGATGTTCGGCGGGTTTACCGGGATTGCTCCATCCGAAGTGGTCATCATAGGAGCAGGAACGGTTGGTGAGTTCGCCGCCCGTTCAGCTATCGGCCTTGGCGCTTTGGTAAAGGTATTTGACAACTCGGTTTACCGTCTCCGCAGGATACAGGATAATCTCGGCCGCCGTGTCTATACCTCCCTCCTCCATCCGAAAGCAATTCTTGATGCAATGCAGACTGCGGATGTCGTGATAGGAGCCGTACATTCACCCGAGGGCAAGACTCCCTGCCTGATTTCGGAAGAAATGGTAAGGCAGATGAAAGACGGTTCTGTCATTATCGATGTAAGCATTGACCAGGGCGGATGCTTTGAAACATCCAGGCCCACCACCCTTAAGAACCCGGTTTATAAAGTGCATGGGGTAACCCATTACTGTGTTCCGAACATCCCATCAAAAGTGCCTCATTCCGCCTCCCAGGCTTTAAACAACATCATGGTGCCCCTCATTCTTGATATGGGCACCGCAGGCGGGGTCGACAACCTACTTAAACGCGACTACGGGGTACGCCAGGGAGTTTACATCTATAACGGACTTCTCACCAGCCTTCCCATCAGCCGCAGGTTCAACCTGCCTTTCCAGGACCTGGATCTGTTAATGGCAGCATTTCATTAAAAACTCTTCAGCTATGATCCTTTCAGGCAGGGTGGTTACAATCTCAAGAACCCGCATTCACCTTGGGCTGAATGCGCTTAAGGACCTGCGGAAACTGCTTGCATCCCATGATTACAGGGCAAGCCGTGTGATCATCCTCACCGATACCAACACCGCTAAACACTGCCTCCCCAGGCTTGTAAGTATTTGTCCTGAGCTTGATTCCGCTTCAATGTTTGAGATTGACCCCGGAGAAGCATCAAAATCGCTGGCTGCTGCAGAAAAAATTTGGATTGAACTCCTGTTAGCCCGGGCTGACCGGCAGAGCGTTCTCATTAACCTCGGAGGAGGTGTTGTATCGGATCTCGGCGGATTTGTTGCTGCCGGGTATAAACGGGGGATCAGGTACATCAATGTCCCTACCAGCCTGATGGGGATGGCCGATGCATCAATAGGCGGTAAGACCGGGGTGAACCTCGGGCAGTTGAAAAACCAGGCAGGCTTTTTCTATTTGCCTTTTGCTGTATTCATCGATACTGCTTTTCTTAAAACCCTGTCTGAAGCGCATCTGCGTTCCGGTTTTGCAGAGATCATGAAATCGGCCCTGATAGGTGACCCGGTGCTGTGGAGAAGGATACTGAAACACGGAGCGGAAGCTATCCTGGCAGCGGATACATCCGAAAAATTATGGCAGGACCTGGTCTTTAAAACAGTAACCTTCAAAAACAAGATTGCCTGCCAGGATTTCACTGAAAAAAAGTTAAGGAAGATCCTGAATTTTGGCCATACCATAGGCCATGCCCTGGAATCCCTGACCCTGGGTCTTGAAAACAGGGCCCTGCTGCACGGGGACGCCGTGGCTCTCGGGATGATAGCCGAAACAAGGCTTTCACAGATGAAAACAGGCCTCAGTGAAACCGAAGCGGAGGTAATAGCATCCTTCTTGCAGAGTGCCTGGGCAGCACAGGTATTAATGCTGAAAGATATGATAGTGAGAGGGGACATTAGCATTGAAAGGATCAGCAATATGCTGTTTAACGATAAAAAGAATAAGGACGGCAGGATTCACTTTACGCTGCTCAAAGAAATCGGGAAACCGGCTCTCAATATACAGTCCCGGCCTGATGAAATTGCTGTTTCCCTCAAGAGGCTTTTTGAATCAAGCTGAGGATAGTTTGGCAAGGATATGAAGACGATAAGGATCATTAAACCCGACAGGATACTCCAGGGAAACATTAACCTCCCTGCCTCCAAAAGCATCAGCAACCGCCTTCTGATCATGCAGGCCCTTTGCGGGAACGAATTCTCTTTGGGTAACCTGTCAAAAGCATCCGACACGGTTTTACTTCAGAAACTTCTGAACAGGATTAAAGCAACAGCCGGGAGCAGGGATGCTGTTGAACTTGATTGCTCGGATGCTGGGGCTGACCTGAGGTTCCTTACGGCTCTCCTTTCTGTTACACCTGGCCGCTGGGTGCTGACCGGCAGTGACCGTATGAAACAAAGGCCTGTTGGAGATCTCGTTGAAAGCCTGAAACAGCTTGGAGCAGCCATTGAATATCTCGGAAATGTGGGATTTCCTCCTTTACTCATCAAGGGTCGCAACCTCCGGTCAGCAGAACTGAATGTCAATGCGGGGATAAGCAGCCAGTTCATCTCGTCCCTGCTGATGACAGCTCCCCTCTTTCCCGAAGGACTTACCCTCAACCTTAAAGGGGAGATGGTCTCGGAACCTTATATCGATATGACAGTAAGGCTTATTAATGAATGCGGAGTAAAAGCACGGAAATGGAAACATAAGATAAGGGTTGAACACGGGGTTTATTCATGCGCGGGGTTTACCATTGAACCAGACTGGTCTGCAGCATCATTCTGGTACCAGGCTGCGGCCCTCTCGGAAAAAACTGATTTTTTTCTACCCGGGCTCCGGGAAAAAAGCCTGCAAGGGGATTCATTGCTGGTGTCGGCATTTAATGTTTTTGGCATACGGTCGGATTTTATCCCACAAGTCAGCAGTCAGCAGTCGGCAGTCGGCAGTCAGCAGGAAAAAGTCAGCAGGAAAAAGTCAGCAGTCGGCAGTCAGCAGTCGGCCGGAAAAAGTTTGCAGACTGCCGACTGCCGACTGCCGACTACCTTCGGTCTTCACCTTACAAAGAAGCCCTTTGAGTTGGAAGGCTTTTACTACGACTTTACCCATCATCCCGATCTTGCCCTCCCTACCATCGCCTGCTGTGCCGCCCTGGGAATAAGGAGCCGCTTTGAGGGTTTGAAAAGCCTGCTTATCAAGGAATCCGACAGGGTTCGGGCACTTACCACCGAACTGAAGAAACTGGGCTGTAAAATAAACCTGATATCTGGTGAATTTCCTGTGATCGAGATCCAGCCTTCCAAACTCATCTCTAAACCGGATATTATCATTGACACCTACAGGGACCACAGGATGGCCATGACCTTTGCCATGCTGGCCATGAAGACCGGGACTATAACGATCAACGACCCTGATGTTGTAATCAAATCTTACCCGGGCTTCTGGGATGACCTCGAATCAGCCGGATTCCAGCTCAGGTAGCCAGCCAACGCCCGTCACGTTCGTCGGGTCCATAACGTTTGTCACGTTCATTACGACCCTAACGCCGTTCACGATTTTTCCACATGATAACCAGATGTAATCAGAAATGTTTATTTTTGAGCTCTGAATTGTTCCATGTTAGTCGACATTTTTATTCCCTGCTTCATTGACCAGGTCTACCCCGAAACGGGGATGAACATGGTAAAGATTCTCGAAAAACTTGGGGTGGATGTGTTCTACAACCCTAACCAGACCTGTTGCGGGCAGATGACATTCAACAGCGGGGCCTGGGACGAAACCAAGAAACTCGGGGAGAAATTCATGAAAGATTTTCCCAATGACAGGACCATTGTCGGCGCTTCGGCTTCATGTATAGGTTTCGTCAGGAATTATTATCCCTGGCTTTTCCATAATACCGGCCTGCATTATGAATACAAGCAGGTGAAGAAAAATATTTACGAGATCACCGATTTTCTTGTTAATGTTATGAATGTGGAAGATATAGGGGCGACCTTCAACCATGTGGTCACTTATCATGATTCCTGCGCGGCCCTGCGGGAGTATGGTCTTAAAGACGAGCCTCGCAAACTGCTGGCAAATGTGAAAGGTCTTGAACTCCGTGAGATGAAGGAAAATGATGTTTGCTGTGGCTTCGGAGGCACTTTTTCGGCCAAATTCGAACCTATCTCAACTGCCATGGCCGAACAGAAGATAAACAACGCTCTTGAAACGGGAGCGGAATATATCGTTTCTACAGATTCCTCCTGCATGTTGCACCAGCAGGCCTATATCGACAAACACAACCTCCCGATCAGGACCATTCATATCGTTGACGTGCTTGCTTCGGGCTGGTGACATGGTCTCTTAATGATTTAAACACACATGTTGTTTTCATGGTACTAGAGCATTATACTGCGATAATTTCGTCGGAATTGGGCTTTGATAAAGCCTTTGTATTCAATACACTGACCTTGCTCGAAAGCGGGGCCACCATACCCTTCATAGCCCGTTACCGCAAGGAAATGACAGGCAGTATGGATGAAGTGATGATAGGGAAGGTCAGGGACAGGCTAATCCAGCTGAAAGACCTTGATGCCCGCCGCGAAGCTATAATGAAAAGCCTGAAAGAACAGGAAAAGCTGACTCCCGAGCTGGAGGAAGCTGTGAGAAAAGCCACGACCATGGCAGAACTCGAGGATATCTACCTGCCATACAAACCAAAGCGCAAGACCCGGGCCAGCATAGCAAGGGAAAAAGGACTTGAGCCACTGGCAAAAATCATCATTTCCCAGAAATACAATGATCCTGAGATCCGGGCCGAAAAGTTCCTTGACGGGGAAAAAGGCGTGAAATCAGTGGAGGATGCCATCCGCGGTGCTGAAGATATCATAGCCGAATGGGTGAATGAGCACACCTACGGCCGCAAGAGGATCCGCCAGCTATTTGAAAAAGAGGCAGTGATCATTTCCAAAGTCGTTAAAGGAAAAGAAGCCGATGGCGTCAATTACCAGATCTACTACGATTATAAGGAACTGCTTTCCAAAGCGCCATCACGCAGGGTGCTTGCCATGTTGCGAGGCGAAAATGAAGGCTTCCTCAGGGTTTCGGTTGATGTGCCGAATGATAAAGCTGAGGAGATACTCGACAGGATCTTTATTAAAACTGAGAATGCTTCGGCGGTGCTTGTAAGGGAAGCCATTAAGGACAGCTGTAAGCGCTTGCTTCTGCCGTCGATGGAGACCGAAGCCAGGGGCTGGGCAAAGGATAAATCAGACACTGAAGCTATCAGGGTGTTTACCGAAAATCTTCGCCAGTTGCTGCTGGCACCTCCTTTGGGACAGAAAAATGTGTTAGCGCTGGACCCTGGTTTCAGGTCAGGGTGCAAACTGGTATGCCTGGGCCGGCAGGGAGAACTGCTTCACAATGAAACTATTTATCCACACCCTCCCCAGAACGAAGTCAAGGAGTCCATCCACAAAATAAAAAGTCTTGTAAACGCCTATAAAATAGAAGCAATTGCCATAGGGAACGGGACTGCAGGCCGGGAAACCGAACGCCTGATCAGGGCCATCCCTTTTGATAAGGATATCATTGCCCTGGTGGTAAATGAGAGCGGTGCATCGGTGTATTCGGCCTCGGCCATAGCCCGTAAGGAATTTCCCGATTATGATATTACTGTCAGGGGGGCTGTTTCGATCGGGCGCCGCCTGATGGACCCGCTTGCCGAACTGGTCAAGATAGACCCGAAATCGATAGGGGTTGGGCAGTATCAGCATGATGTGGACCAGGCTGCCCTTCAGAAGAGCCTTGAAGATACCGTGGTGAGTTGTGTGAATATGGTGGGGGTTGAGGTGAATACGGCAAGCGAGGAGCTGTTGACCTACGTTTCAGGAGTAGGTGAAGGGCTGGCAAAAAATATTATCAAATACAGGAATGAGAAAGGCCCGTTCAAATCAAGGTCTGATTTCAGGAAAGTGACACGATTTGGCGACAAGGCATTTGAACAGGCTGCAGGTTTCCTCAGGATCAGGGATGCTGAAAACCCGCTTGATTCCAGCGCCGTCCATCCCGAAAGCTACCATGTGGTTGATAAGATGGCGAAAAGTCTGAGCTGTTCAGTCAAGGATCTGATGCAGGATGCAGGATGCAGATCAAGGATAAAGCTGGAGGAATTTGTTGACGGCAAGATAGGCTTGCCCACACTTACAGATATTCATCTGGAACTGGCCAAACCCGGACGCGACCCAAGGCAGAAGTTCGAATTGTTCGAGTTTTCAAAGGAAGTCCATACAGTCAATGACCTCAGGACCGGGATGAAACTGCCCGGTATAGTTACAAATATTACCAACTTCGGGGCGTTTGTCGACATAGGCGTTCACCAGGACGGACTCGTTCACGTGAGCCAGATGGCAGACCGCTTTGTGAAAGATCCCAATGAGGTTGTCAAGCTCAACCAGAAGGTCATGGTCGAGGTAGTGGATGTGGATATTCCCAGGAAACGTATCCAGCTCTCGATGAAGTCAGAAAATAAATCGAAAACCTGAGCGTTTTAATTTCTTTACCTTTGCTTACTGAAATACGACTAAGTACTTGAGATGAAAAAAATCTTCCTTCTCCCACTGCTGCTCTTGATGCTGTTTTTTGTCAAACCATCCTCTGCCCAGAGGTTCCTCGGAGGTATTTCGGTCGGGGCCAATTTCTGCCAGGTTGACGGGGACCAGTTTTACGGATTCAGGAAGGTCGGAATAAATTTCGGCCCCATGGCCATCCTGCCTTTTGGAAAACAAAAACAATGGTCGGTGAGCATGGAACTCCTTTACTCCCAAAAAGGCAGCTATCACGCCGGAAGTACCGATTCAACCTATTACCGCCTCAACCTCGATTATATCGATATACCGGTAATGGTGCATTTTACCGATAAAGAGATCATCTCGGCAGGTGCCGGCGTTTGCTACGGACAGCTTATCGGGAAAAAGGAATCCACCTTATATGTTGTAACCCCACAGTCGGATTTTTTACCCTATGACCTGTCAATCCTCGGTGAGGTCTCACTGAGGCTGTGGAACAGGTTATGGATCAATGTAAGGTATCAGTACTCTATGGTAAACCTCCGCACGGTGACATTTAAAGATCCATATAATCCTTCTGATACCTGGGACAGGAAACAATACAACAATCTTCTAAGTATGCGACTGACCTACATCTTCAACCAGCCGCTGCGGAACAAACCGAGAAAACCCAAAGGAGACGAGGAATAGTACAATTTGAATTTCGAATATTGAATATTGAACATTGAATTTTGAAGTACAAAATTCGACATTCGATATTCGTTGATCAATATTCGATATTCAGTTTTAAATAATTCTCCTGATCATCTTCAGCTTATGAGTATACTCATGCAGGTCGTTGTGAAAGATCCCCTGCTGGTCTATGAGATCGTTGCGCACCCGGCCTGAACAATGAAGAATCTTCTGTCGGTCGATGAGTATTCCAACATGACAGATCTTACCTTCTTCATTTTCGAAAAATGCAAGGTCGCCCGGCTCGGCTTCCTCCAGGCTGGCAACTGGTTCTCCCTGTTCGGCCTGCTGTGAGGCATCTCTTTTAAGACGGATGTTTTTAAGTTTATAAGCCATCTGGACCAGGCCTGAACAGTCAATTCCGAATAAGGAACGTCCTCCCCATAAATAAGGAGCGTTAAGGAATTGCATGGCGTCGTGGACAAGATCATGCTTCAGTTCCATCATATTCTCAGGGCCTTCTTCATCCCCGTCTTCAAAATCGGATATCATGGAAACCTGCCCGTCATAAACGAAAACCTGGTCGCCGATCTGCATGCTTACCTCTTCGATCCCGGGTAATGAACTGCCGAAAAGGATAGGAAACTGGACCTTGGCTTCTTCATTGGTGACAAGCTGGACCAGGTCGAGGGAACAGCGGGTGCCTGCCTGGCACAGTCGTTCGAATTCCTCAGCATCAATGGCGAAGTGGTTTTTCACGCTGATCCACCCTTCATAGTCATCGTATTCGAGTTTTACCCTGATCCATTCGGGATCTGCTTGTAAAACAGAATATAATTCACCGAACAGCAGCTGTGTGCACATTTCGGCTTTATGTGATGGTTCCGACCGAACCGGAACAACGCTTTGAAGGCAAATGCCGTAATCCATAAATGTAGATTTGAGGGCAAAGGTAATGAAATAGAGCAAAGTGAAAAGCGTTTGCCGAAGGTGAAATGAGCACGCAAATGAAATAAGCAATTAGTGCGAATAAATGCAAAAATAAAGCGCCTGCAACTTAATTGCCGGGGCCTTCCTCCAATTTATGCTTTATCCCTTCCATGACCTTCAGGGGAGTTTCAACGATGACCATGTTATACAGCCAGGATGGCACGTTCCCACCCGGGTCGACAAATCCTTCCAGCACTGCATGCACGGTTTGTTTATCGATTGGGGTCAGCGTCCACTTCTGCCAGTAGTTCACAATCCGAACGATATCCTTATATTCAGGTACAACCCCCGGCAACGGCTTTGCATATACCACCTTTGCCCCGGTCAGGCTGTCGATGCTGATGCTGACGTCAACACAGATATCCCTGTCACTCAGGGGCCAGGGCACATCGTATACAAAGTAGTAACTGACGTGTTTCTCCGATACGGGCTCAAGTACCCTGAGTCCCCTGATGTTCTTGTCCCACCAGCTGAAGTTCTTCACATTGCCTATATACTTGCCGATCTCCTGCATGCTCGCATGAAATGTGGTCTCGCCCCTGAAGCATTTGAAGGTGGAGTATTCGGGAACCCTTGTGTAGAGTTTGATCCCGTTCTTTTCCTTTATGTAATTCCAGGACTGTGCCTTCAGATTTATGTTGCCTGCAGTCAGAACCAATACCAGCAGAAAAAAATATGATAATGGTCTCATCGCCGGATGGTTTATGTTTTCAACATCCTCAGTGAAGGAAGCGGTTGAGGGGTGACTCAGGAAAAAAATATAAATTCACAAGAAACCCAGTGATCAGCGGCAGGGCAAGCAGTGCCATATTCATGGCAATGTGAAATACAGGGGGAAGCTTATTTCTCCGAAGCATTTGGACTTTGAAGTTATTCCTCATGGTCAGCAACTTGTACTCAATGTTGAAAATGACTGAATAGATTGAAAAAGTCACTGTGAAAATGACAGAGATGCTGCCGGTTAAAAGGAAGATGGGCAGGTCATGAAAAACGAGGCCACTGAAAAGAAAGATCAGGAAAATGGCGAAAGGCCTTTTTTTATTACCTCCGAGGAGGGAGTACATTCTGAAAAAGATATACCCTGAAAACGGGTTCCACATCCTCCAGAATCCGCAGAAGCTCTTTTGCGAAAAACTTTTCCTGATGGTATTAACCAGGACCTGGTCAAAAGATAAAAATAAATAGTCCCGACGTTTAAGGTACTGTCCAAAACTAATCGTCGGTTTATTTAACATCTGACCAGTTTACAATGTTAATGCTCTGTCAAATATAATACAATTTAACAAAAAAGAACTACATGAATTATTGTTTCATCTTGCTTTTTTTGCCTTCAGTTCGTGTACAGCACACCCCCCGCAACCCGATGAAGCGCAGCCATCGCATTTGCCCGCAGGACGTGTAACAGACTTTACCAGCCGGAACACAACAGTAGCAGCTGCAGAGGCAATGAAGAGGGAGACGATGATATATTGAATGATCATTTTTTCAAAGTATTAAGGATCCCAGCTGGTATACGGCAAATGACAGCGACCAGGCTAAAACCGTGGTGTAAACGATCAGAAACAGGGCCCATTTCCATTGGCCCGATTCCCGTTTTACAGTGGCGATCACCGCTATACAAGGCATGTAGATCAGGATGAACAGGATGTATGAAAACCCGACAAGGGGAGTAAATATCTTTTTTCCTTTCAGTTTTCCGCTGTCATAGGTGACCGCTTGCAGTTTGGTCGTCAGGTCTGTTTTAGGAGAGACCTCATCCGCCGAAGGCGTTCCAAACAAAACACCCATGGTACTAACGACGACTTCCTTCGCTGCGGCCCCGGTGATCAGGCTTACGCCCATCCTCCAGTCAAAGCCCAGCGGGGCTATCACCGGCTCTATCACCTTGCCTATCTTCCCTATGTATGACTGCTGAAGGCGTTCGGCCCGGCTGACACTCGCGCCACCGGGGAAATATTCCAGGGCCCAGATGATGATGACAGCGATCAGGATAACGCCTCCCATTTTCTTCAGGTACTGCTGGCCCTTTTCCCACATATGACTGATGATGACCCTGAAGGTTGGCATGCGGTAGGGCGGAAGTTCCATGACAAAAGGCGCTTCCTTGTTTTTGAATAAAAATTTCTTGAAGACCAGTGAGATCAGCACCGCCAGTACTATCCCTGTCATATAGACCAGGAAGATCACGGTCCCTGCATGTTTCGGGAAAATGGCGCCTGTGATCAGGAGGTAAACCGGGAGCCGGGCACTGCACGACATGAAGGGGTTGATCAGCATGGTGAGCAGCCTGTCGTTGCGATCTTTCAGGGTGCGCGTTACCATGATGGCAGGAACATTGCAGCCGAAGCCCATGATGAGTGGAATGAATGACTGCCCGTGCAACCCCATCTTATGCATCAGCTTGTCCATGATAAACGCAGCCCTGGCCATGTACCCTGAATCTTCCATCAGTGAGATGAAGAAGAATAGTATAAGGATGTTGGGAAGGAAGACGATCACACTCCCGACCCCGTTGATAATGCCGTCGACAAGCAGGTCCCTGACTGGGCCGGATGGAAGAATGTTCGAGGCGACACCTCCGAACCAACCGACCATCAGGTCGATCCAGTGTTTCGGGTAATCGCCCATTGAGAAGGTGGTTTGGAACATCACCCATAAAAAGAAAAGAAAAACAGGGAAACCGAAATACTTATGGGTGATGATGTTGTCGATGCGGTCGCTAAGGGTTTTGCCCTTGAATGCCTGCTCATTGAATTTCATGGTTTCACGGAGGGCGCCCGAAATAAAGCCGTAGCGTGCATCGGTGATTAGCGTGGCACTGTCTTCGTAATAATTTTCCTCGAGCCGTTTTATCTCCCTTTCTGCGACCGAAATGATGGATTTATAATGGCCTGAATGAACCAGGCTGCGCCTGATATCCTCGTCTTTTTCGAGAAGCTTTATGCTGAAATAACGGGTCGATATCCTTAAAGTAAGGGCTTCGTCCTTGCGGATGACCTCCTGAATCCTCTGAATCGAGCGCTCCAGTTCTTCACCATAATTGATATGGACATGCCTCACCACCGGGTCCCTGTCTTCAAACACTTCTATGACCCTGTCGAACAGTTCCCTGATGCCTTCGCCCCTCGAACTGATGGTCGGGATGACAGGGATGCCAAGAAGCGCTCCAAGGGCCTTATAATCCAGCACATGCCCTTTCTTTTCGAACTCATCGTACATGTTCAGGGCAATGACCACCCTGATGTCCATGTCGATAAGCTGGGTCGTGAGATAAAGGTTCCTTTCGAGATTCGACCCGTCGAGAATATTAATGACAATATCAGGATTGTTATCTGTGATATGCGTCCTTACAAAAAGTTCCTCCGGAGAATAGGCGGTGAGCGAATACGTACCCGGCAGGTCGGTGATGTTAAAGGTATACCCGCCCTGCCTGAACTTTGCAGTTTTGCTGTCGACGGTCACCCCACCGAAATTTCCAACCCTTTCATGCGAGCCAGAGGCATGGTTGAACAGGGTGGTCTTCCCGCAATTCGGGTTTCCGACAAGGGCTATATCGATGGCCTTTCCCCGGTCACCGTCAAGTTCCCTCAGGGTCTCCTCCTCGATCGTGCCGTTATATTGTTTTTGATCTGTGTCTGCGGATGAGTACGCGGCTTCGTTTCCGGTGGGGATGATCTCAATGAGCCGTGCTTCAGTCTGCCTCAGCGAAACGTTGTATCCCAGGATCTTGTATTCCACGGGATCGAGCAATGGTGCCGATTTGACAACAACTACCTCTTTCCCGCGGACGAATCCCATCTCGGTGATACGTTTACGGAATGCGCCACGGCCGCGGACCTTCGTTATCAGACCGCGTTCGCCTTCCTTCAGGTCAAAAAGTGTTGACAATTAATTTAGATTAAATTAACGCAAAAGTACGAAAATTTGCCGGAAAACCAATGAACAATAATGATCCAGTGAAAAATATTTAATTGAACAGGAGATCGGTTACGAAAGAATTCCAGGGATCATATTCAGGTATTCCGACGTTTCCGGACCTAAATTAAAGAGCAGATCTAAAATACTTAGGTTGGGAAGGAAGCCGTAGCGCTCCGAAAATGTCTGGGTATAAATAGGATTGTTAAACTTAGCCTGCTTTGAGGTAAGTTCGGTCCGGAGATCAAGCATGCCTTCCGGATTTCTGACATAAGTTTCAGTTAACCTGACCTCCCTGGAGATTCGCAACAGCCGGAAAATGGTTTCAAGTATTTCCGAATTGTAGTCCGCAAGAAATTCATATTCCTTATCGAAAAATGGAATGAAATAGTCCTTGTAGTAAAGAAAAAACGGGGAATTGTTATAGGCGGCTTCGATGGCCCTCCAATGGGTCCTCTGCCACGGAAGGGCATACGAGATCAGGATATCCCTGGTCTTCGTATGATTTCCCCCGGGCTTTGTGACCGGTATGCTAAATGTTTGTTTGCCGTTTGGTCCGTAAATATTGAAATGATTGCGGCAGGTCTGTTTTGTGTATGTTTCTTCCAGGTCGATGAAAATTTCCCGGGCTTTAAACAGGGCCGAGAAATAACCAATCGGTGGAAAATACGAAGTAGAGACGATGATCCTCTCACCGGCCATACTCCTTGGGATCAGTTTGAGGACTTGTTCAGCAGAACGTCATCGATCGCTTTGATAAGCGAATCCTTGGGAAGCGCTCCGACTGCCATTTGGGGCTGTCCGTCAACCGGGCAAAACAGCATGGATGGGATGCTCCTGATGCCGAAAACACCGGCAAGCTCCTGCTCGGCTTCGGTATCGATCTTGTATATGTTTACCTTGCCTGCATATTCAGTGGAGAGTTCCTCCAGGATTGGTGCCACCATTTTGCAGGGGCCGCACCAATCAGCATAAAAATCTATGATACACGGAAGGTTGCCTTCAAACTTCCAGTCCTTGTTCTGCTCAAAATTGAAGACCTTTTCTGTGAAGGTCGCTTTGGTCAGGTGTTCTGTTGCCATATTGTTTTATTTTTTATTGTTTTTTTTGCATTAATAAAGATTCATCTATCATGCTCTTCAGCCTGTCCTTCGGAAGGGCGCCAAGAGAGAAACTTGGCTTTCCGGATTTTGGCACGAACAGAAGCGCTGGAATTGAGCTTATGCCCATTAATCCTGATAATTCCTTGTTCTCATCCGTATTTATTTTATAAATGCGGATCTTCCCTTTGTATTCTGCTGCCAGCTCATCCATGGTCGGCGCAAGAGCCCTGCAGGGACGGCACCAGTCGGCATAAAAATCGACGATCACGGGAATGTCCCCTTCAAAAACCCAGTTGCCGGCGCTTTTTTTGTAGTCCCACACAAGTTCGCGGAAAACCTCCTGGCTAAGATGAACGACCTTCCCCTCGGCTGTAAGTGAAAGCGCTTCTTTCTTTGTAGTTGCATTCGTTCCGGCAGATGCAGGATTCCCACTACATGCAGCCAGGCTGAGAAGGATGAACGGAAGAAAAAATAAGCTTATTTTTTTCATTTTTATGATATATGATGGAATGGTTTCTGCTGCAAAATTACAAATATTTTTATTGAATCGCATAAATATCACTAAATTTTTTAATTTTGCAATCTGTAAGGGATGAGGTGCAATACCGATTAATTCCCACATTGTCTAAATCTTGCTGAATTAAACATATGTTTGAAATTAAAAAACTGAATGTCAGTCAATTTGAGAGTCTTTTCTCTTCTGATGAGAGTTGTCTTAAATTTATTGCCGATCAGAAATGGGCCGATGGATTCGTATGCAGGAAATGCGGACATACTAATTTTTGTAAGGGTAAGACTGCTTATTCCAGGAGATGTACGCGTTGCAAGTCTGAGGAATCCGTCACCGCGAATACCATATTCCATCGTTGCCATATCCCCATTACAGAAGCCTTTAAAATGGTGTACATGGTATGCCATGATCCTGAGATATCCTCCTATGAATTGTCGCGGCAGTTGGAGAAACGCCAGATGACGTGCTGGAAGCTCAAGGCCAAACTTATGGAGTGCATTGAGAAAAAGGGGGAGATAGATCTGCTGTACAAATAGCGCTTTAGCTCGCACATCACACCACAGTTTCAGCGAGCATCTTTACAACGCCGCTACGGTGTCTGCGTCGCAACAAACTTATAGTTATCTTAAATAGCAGGAAGCTCCTTGCACCTGATGCGGCTTTTGTAAAATGCTCGCTGAAACAATTATTCCACAACGACCTTTTTCACAACACTTCCGCTTCCGGTTGTAAGGCGCAGGAAATACATTCCGCTGCGGAGACCGGATACATCGAGCTTCACAGCATTCCCGTCATTGGAAAATACATGGTTCAATACAGCTAAACCATTAAGATCGCT
Organism: uncultured Bacteroidales bacterium; assembly: GCA_903824935.1. Lineage (GTDB taxonomy): Bacteria > Bacteroidota > Bacteroidia > Bacteroidales > FEN-979 > CAIRDP01. The sequence goes on from CAIJYT010000029.1 coordinate 36,862, forward strand.
GATCTGAACCTGCATTTCACCCGTTTTATCAGCGGGTGTGCGAACATACAGGTAATCACTTGCCGGTACAGGGTAGATCTGCACTTCCTGACCAGTTTGAATTTCGTTGCAGCCAAGAGCTCTTGAGTATCTTGCTTGCCATCCTGCTTCTGTAACTGACCTGTCGGAACTGAACATGATGAACATCTGCCCGCTTTTTGCTGTAACTGAAGGGGGTAAATCAGATCCTGAATAAACACCTGAAAATTCACCAAGTGATTCACCGCTTACGAAGTCATAAATGCTCACAACGTCATGGTCCTTTTGTGTCCTGAAAGAAGTGAACTTAAGAGTAGTGGGTCCCGGGGTTCCTGAAGGAATGATCCTCCACCGGCAGGTAGTGGAATTATGATAATTAAAATGCAGGCTGCCGTCGTTTACAATCCCCGTTGAATCGGTAAAGGTTGCATTGTCCTTGCACCAATCCATGATCTTTCCCGCATAAGACATCAGCCAGCCCTGGCCATTGTCATTCTGGCCTGATGTGAAAGTCACAAGGGCAGAGGTTCCGCTAACAGTAACGGAAGGAGGCAGCGCATCGCCTGAGAATTCGCCTGCCAGGGAGTCGGAAGTGCTCGTGCCTTTATAGATACGTACAATGCCGCTTCCTGAAGTGGTGTTAAACGAGTTGAATGTAAGTGTTATGCTTTGTACCGAATCTTCGCTGCTTTCTGGTGCAAGCAGCCATGAACACTGACTGTTATTTCGATAGCCAAGAACCGGCCCGCTGCCATCGTCGAAAGTCCCTGCGATGGAATGCAGCACTTTCTGCGACTGGCATGCATACGGATAAGTGTTGGCTGTGGTATCAGGAAAAATATTGACGATAGCTCCTTCTCCCTGCGTGAAATTGTCCCCGCCTGGATTCAGGTTGTCAAGGTAATAATATCCATTGGCGGTTCCGCTCCAACCCCAGTTAAAATGGAAATGGTTTATTCCCTGGTAACCATCGAGGTTGAACGCATGGCCGCCCTGGGGACCGTAACCATCATAATACATGGGCATTTTCTTTTCGAGGTTGGCACGCATGATGCTGTCCCATGAGGCAACCGGGAAATCGCTGCGATGAATGTACCAGGCACCGGAGCTGTACCTGAAATTATTGACCAGGGCGTTCCTTGCATCTTCTGAATATGCACCTGACCCTGTGGCACTGTACATCATATTCACCGAAATGCCTGCATGCCACAGCAGCAGTCCTACTGCGCTGTCGCTGTGAAGATCCGCGCCACTGAGTGAATTGATCATTGAATTCCAGTCATAGTTGGTGGCCCCGTAATCAGCACACTGCTGGGGATAACCGCTGGGTGTATAACAATGCTGACCGTTTCCTGTAAGCGGATAACGGTAATAGTACATTAGCTGGCTCATTGCAGTGGCAACGCAGCCTGCATAAGGATGGCCTCCGGGGCCTGCAGCATCCAGCGGACAGTCAATATTATAAGGGAAGCCCTGGTCCCAGGTATGTATGATCAGGGGGGCAACCCCTGTGATCATCTGAGGGTCGAGTGGCTTGTTCGGTTCATAATCCGAATACTTTTCCCAGTCGGCTGAGATCCCTGCAGATGCTGGCAGATTCCTTGTAACCGCATTATCGATCTGCTTCTGGTATTTTTCCATCCATGAAATAAACTGGGGAGGAAGAGAGGATGAATTCATATTGTCTTCAAACGAATATGCCAAAACAGGAGTCACAGCATCATCGGCGGCAACAATGATCCATCCCCGGGGATTTAGGCTGATGGTGTAGTAAACGATGCGGCCGTTAAAGCTTGTCGGCACCATCTTTTTGATCACTATCGAATTATAAGTGAATTCATCGCTCAGCCCCGAACGTTCAAAGTAAAAGTTGACCGCCACTTTACGGATCACCGATTGGTCTGCCTGTTTAGAGAATCCCGTTACAACTGCCAGGAGCAGGATGATAGCCAGGGTAAAGTTCTTACTCATGAATGCTTGTTTATTGTTTTCTGATGATTAGTTTTCCAGTCTGAATGCCGTTGATGGTTTTAATGCGGATAAAATACATGCCTTCGGATAGGCTGCCGGGATTTAGTTGTATTGTGTTCTCTCCTGTAGCTGCGGAATACTGTGCGACCATTACAGGCCTGCCGTCGGGTGATGACAATACCAGCTCAGCCGGGGCAGCACTTGCAGCGCTGAACTTCAGGTTCACAAGGCCCGATGAGGGATTCGGATATATGACGAGGCTGGCATTCCCTGAGGTTTCCTGTATGCCCGTACTTTTTTTCGGGTAATATATCTCCCAGCCCTTGCCGGTTACGCTGCTGTTCGTTGAAAAGATAAGGAACATCTTACCACTTGGCGCCGTCACCGAGTCCGGAGGATTTCCCGTAGAATAATGCCCCGAAATAGTATCCAGCAACTTGCCACTGCCCAGGTCGTAAATGGCCAGGTTGTCGAAGAATGGCTCAGTGTCAAAACGTTTGAAGTATATGGTGAGGGGCAGGGTGTCGGTCCTAAGAAGCCTCCATTTGCAATAGGAATTATTTGAATAGTTGAAAGTATAACTGCCATTTGTAAAATCGGCGGTGTCGGCAACGATCTCTTTGATCCCTGTACACCAGACCGGCGAGGTCGAGGTAAATCCTGCTTTAAAGCCCTTTCCCGGCGTTCCCCCGTTTGCTTTGAACTTCACAAGAAAGGTATTCCCGCTTGAAATGAGGATTGGAGGAATTGTGTTCCCCGAATAGCTCCCGTGCAAGGGGGAAGAAACCAAAGGCCCGTCGTAGACCTTCACGGAATCGGAAGGATTCGTGTCAAAATAGTCAAACTTCAGAGTGATATTCGAGACTGAATCTGAAGAAGTCTGCGGACTGATAAGCCAGCTGCAGTCGGCATTCCCTGAGTATGGTTTCAAAGGCCCGCTGCCGTCGCTGAAGCTGCCGTCGGTGAACTGAAGTGTCTTGTTTCCCTGGCATCCCACGGGGTAGGTGTAGTTTACCGTATCGGGGAAAATATTGATGATGAGTTCCTGGGCCAGCCTGAAATTGTTACCCGGGGGAGAGGGATTGCTGGTGTAAAAATACCCGTTTGAAGTCCCGCTCCATCCGAAGTTGAAATGAAAATACGATGTATCCTGGTAGCCGTCGCATACCCATGCATGGCCGTTCACATTCGGCACGCTCCATCCTGCATAATACAAAGGCATACCCCTGTCGAGATGGGCCACTATCACACTGTCCCATTTCAGGTTGGTACTGTCGCGGAACAAATACTGTGTTTGTGGTGAATATTTGAAGTAGGTCCTCAAAGAATAAGCTGCTTTATGGTTGTACATGCCCGATCCGCCAGCCCCGTAAACAAGGTCGCATGAAATGCCGAGATGGAAAAGAAGGGTGGCAATCCCATCATTGTCGCGGGTAAGGCTGTTGGGCATATTATCCCAGTTGTAGGTGGTGGCACCGAAGTCTGCAGATAAGGTACCGTAAGGAGGATCGGAATAGGAATAGGAGCCTGTTCCCGTGACAGGCCAGCGGTAATAATTCATGATCTGCCCCATGGCTGTGGGCACACAGCCTCCATAAGCATGGCCTCCCGGACCCTTGCTGTCGGCCGGGCATTTGCCGTTATACAATGCGCCCTGGTCCCATAGTGAATATAAAAAGGGACCTGCTGCGGATGAGGACTGGGCTTTGTAAGCCTGCCCGTAACCCTCGTCAAGTAATGAGGTCCATGCGGATGAGATTGCTTGTGTCGCCTGTACCTGGTTGTTTGCAAGGTAAAACAGGGTCTCCTCGTATTGTTTCATCCAGGCTACGTACTGGGGTGGCAGGTTTTCACCGGTAAACCTTCCTTCAAAGGAATAGGCCAGAACAGGCCAGGCGGCATCCTGTGCCGACATTGCTATCCACCCGCAGGGTGACATATTGAAAATAAAATATAATGCTTTGCTGTCTTTGAAAACGGCATTGGATTCAATGACTTCCGAAACCCCGTTATACAGGGGATTGAATTTCATGTAATGGGAAGAAAAAAAGTGGACTGCCGCTTTCTGTGCGGTCTCGATCTGTACAGTTCCGGCATGACTGGTCATGCCCTGGAGCAGTAGGATTATCAGGCAAAGAATAGTTTTTTTCATGGCCGGGGAACTTGAAAACATGCAGCTTCAAAGGTAACGAAAATTCCATATCTTTGTGTACTGTCGAAAACATAACAACGCTTTTATGGCACTGTTGATTAAAAACATCCGTGAACTGGTACAGGTTGAAAATAAACCTAAACTGAAGGTTTCGGGGAAGGAGATGTCAAAAATTAAAACCATCAGTGATGCATGGATTTATATCGAAGGCGACAGGATCAGCGACTTCGGTAAAATGAAAGACATTCCCGATTTCAGCAAGGCCTGGGGAATGAAGATGAAAGTGGTTGATGCCTCGGGCCGCATGGTTTTTCCTTCATTTTGTGATTCGCATACCCACCTGGTATATGCAGGCAGCAGGGAGATAGAATATATCGATAAGATCAAAGGGCTTTCTTATGAAGAAATTGCAGAAAGGGGCGGTGGAATACTGAATTCCGCACGAAGGCTGCATGAAGCCACGGAGGATGAACTTATTGAGCAGGCCCTGCCAAGGCTGCAGGAGATCATGATGCTTGGAACCGGGGCTGTAGAGATCAAAAGCGGGTACGGGCTTACGGTAGAAGATGAATTGAAAATGCTTAGGGTGATCCGTCGTTTGAAGGTCATGACCCCGCTTACAATTGTTCCAACCTTTCTTGGCGCCCATGCTGTTCCCATTGAATTTAAGGGCAGGCAGCATGAATTCGTCGACATGGTGATCAATGAAATGATACCACAGGTCGCCTCTGAAGATCTTGCCGATTATATCGATGTATTCTGCGAAAGAGGCTTTTTTACCGTAGATGATACCGAGCGTATCCTTACTGCCGGGATGAAATACGGAATGCGGCCGAAGATCCATGCCAATGAGATGTACCATTCGGGCGGAGTACAGGTTGGGGTGAAATACAATGCTCTTTCGGTGGACCACCTGGAATATACGGGGGATGCTGAAATTGAATGCCTGCTTGGTTCCGAAACCATGCCAACCATCCTTCCGGGTGCCGCTTTCTTCCTTGGGCTGGAATATGCCCCGGCGCGTAAAATGATTGATGCAGGCCTCCCTGTTGCCTTGGCCAGCGATTTTAATCCCGGCTCATCTCCCTCGGGTAATATGCAGTTTATTCTTGCCATGGCTTGTATCAAATACCGCTTGCTTCCCCAGGAAGCCATCAATGCGGTGACGATCAATTCGGCTTATGCCATGGGGCTCAGCGAGGAATACGGAAGCATTGCCGTTGGCAAGAAAGCCAACCTTTTCATCACCAAACCCATCCCCTCTTATGAATTCATGCCATACGCTTATGGAAGCAATAAGGTTGAGACGGTGATTTTAAATGGTGAAGTAGTGAAGTAGCGGTTTTGCTAATACATCACGCTGACGCTATCGCTTGCAAAATACACCGCCGCTACCATTCGCATCTTTGCATCGCGGCTACGGTGGCTGCGGAGCAAAGTTGTGATTTACTTCTCCAAACTATACAAAGCTCCTTGCACCTGATGCCGCTTATGCAAAATGCTCATTCAAATATGCGGCTTGTGTAATATGCTTCGCTAATTCAAATTCGCTACTTCGCTACCTCGCTACTTCGCTACTTCGCTACTTCGCTACTTAATAGTGACCAGCGCCTTATCAGTAGCATCCAGTATCGGTTTGATAGAGATCTCGCTGCCGACGGCATTCTTCATCCACAGCTGCGGGATGAGGCGGCCGGCTGAGTAAATACGTTGGATCTCATCTGCAAAATTCTTCCCTTTCAGGTACTGGTCGATTTGGAAATCGATAAGGTGACCTACCGGGTAATTCGGCAGGTATAGCGGGTTGTCGATCATATGCGAATAGATCGCCAGCAAAGGACAATCCTTTACACCCAGCACCTCAGCATAATATTTATTCCATACATCTTTTGCAGTACTGATGACCTTTTCTTTCAGCTGAGCTTTGGTGGCGTCAGGGTTTTCGTACAGCCATTTCCATACCGCCATATCGAGCAATGAAACCCCCATGATCTCGTAGCTCATCCAGAACTGGTCCAGGGCAGCCATATCCTCCTTGTTCGGATCATTATCCTTTTTCCCAAGCAGGAAAAGGTCGCGCTTCTGGAAAATGAAAGCAAGCGCCTCGGTGAAAGCAGTATTCGGCACTCCCATCATCATATAATTGTCGACCATGTAAAGCGAAATAGTCTGCTCCACGTTATGTCCCATTTCATGGACGGCTATGTTGTATCCTTTATAATCCATGCCGGTTTTGGCAATCCTGGTCCGGAGATGGGCTTTGTCGCCTTTCATCTGGGCTCCCCAGGCATGACCGCTACCCCTTGCAGGGTCAACAGTGATATGTGATGCGATCTCTTTTGCTTTATCAGGTTTGAAGCCTAATTTGATAAGCATATTGGGAATGTCAGCCTCGTAGGCTTTGGGATCAGGGTATTTTGCTCGGGTGATCCTGTCAAGTTCATCCTGGTTCATGCTGCTTCTTGCTTTAAAGCCATCATACCATATATCGAACGGTTGAAGCGGGCGCCCCAGCCTTTTAGTGATGAGTTCTCCTACTTTTTTTACTTCGGGGGATGAGCAAAAATCGGTAAACAGTTTTTCAACCTGCTCCTGGCGGATCTCCATACCGCCGTCAAATGACCTCAGGATATAGGTTGGATAAAGCGGTGTATACTGATCTACAGCCTTTAATGCCTTGAAGTTGTTCAGGAATATTGCGTAACGTTTGTCCGGTTCGGCAACAAAAGTAACTTCCTTCCCATCTTTGAACATCTTGTTGGTAACAGGATCCCACTGGAATTTCGGGTTGTTGATCACCGAATCGGGAATACTCTGGTCGATGATATGAAGCATCACATTATAAACAAGTTTCTGTTTAAGCAATCCTTCATCTCCCTGGTTATAATTGGCTTTAAGTTCATCGCGCAGGTTCCAGTGCGAAAGCAGCTTCATGTCTTTGGCGAAATGGGTCTTCCCCTTCTCATCAACCAGGTTACCCATGTAGATATTGTAATTGCTGATGTAATTGTCTGCGGATGACAGAGCGTCGGATACTTTCTGGCTCACTTCTGCAGGGATCCTTGCAGTGAACATGTCTCCGAGCCGGGCATAGGCCCAGTCTTTACGAGACCACTTAGGGCCAAGGTCTTCCTTTTCGGCAAGAGTATAAAAGGGGAAGTTCATGCAGGTAATGAAAGCGATTTTGTTAGCGAAGAAATCGTCGTTGAAATGGGAGGCAGGATCCCATGCGCCGAAGATCTCATCTGCATCCAGGGCTTCTCCTATATCGATATGAACTGCCCATTTCATGGCAAGGTTGATCAGGTTGTAATGGCCGAACAGCTGTTCGAAATTTCCCGTCATGCGGTTGAACAGCAGCTCGAGTTTGGCTGGGTCGCCAACGAAATATTTCAGGCAAAGGGCTTTGAAATCGGCATCCCTGCCGTCTTTTTCAGTCCATAAGGCCGCAGCCTGGTTAATGCCTTTCTCTATGCGGGCTTTTTGACTGTCGCCAAACTTCGTTGCAAGCACTTTGATTACAGTATCAGTGGTTTGCTGGCTGATGTACCGGGCTGTTTGTTTTCCGGCGCTGATTTCTTTTTGCTTGCACTGGCTGAGGACCAGGACCAGCGGGAGGAGGAGCAGTAAATACTTTTTCATGGGACTTTTATTTATACCATACAAATTTAGGGAAATATGGATGTTCGCAACAGTAATCCTTTGTTTTTTAGACCACTTAAATTTTTAATTTTGCTGCGGAGATACTATAAAAACAGACTATGAAACAACTGATAGAATGCGTGCCTAACTTTTCTGAAGGCATTGACATGAGTGTGATCAAAACAATTACAGACGAAATTGAGAAAATTGAAGGTGTAAGGCTGCTTGATGTGGATCCGGGAAAGGCGACAAACCGGACTGTTGTAACTTTTGTTGGAACACCTGATGCCGTCCTTGAAGCCGCATTCCAGGCGATAAAGAAAGCTTCTGAAGTGATCGATATGAGCAGGCATAAAGGAGAGCACCCCCGCTTCGGAGCAACTGATGTATGCCCGCTTGTCCCGGTTTCGGACATCAGCATGGAAGAAACTGCTGCATATGCACGCAAACTGGCCGAAAGGGTGGGTGCTGAACTTGAGATCCCGGTTTATTGTTACGAAAATGCTGCATTTAACGAAGAACGCCGCAACCTTGCCAATTGCAGGGCCGGTGAATACGAAGGACTTCCCCGCAAACTTGCCGATCCTCACTGGAAGCCCGATTTCGGGCCGGCGAAATTCAATGCCCGCACCGGTGCGATTGCCGTCGGGGCTAGGGATTTCCTGGTGGCATACAATGTCAATCTCAATACAACCTCTACACGAAGGGCCAACGCCATTGCTTTTGATTTACGCGAAAAAGGCAGGCCTGTCCGTGAAGGGAATCCTGTTACAGGAAAAATAATGAAAGATGAAAAGGGAAATGAGATATGGGTGCCGGGTGCATTGAAAGCCTGTAAGGCCATTGGCTGGTTCATTGAAGAGTACGGCATTGCCCAGGTCTCGATCAACCTTACTAATATCAGCATTACCCCCGTGCATGTTGCATTCGAAGTAGCCTGCACCAAAGCACTGGAACGAGGCCTGAGAGTGACCGGAAGCGAGCTTGTTGGACTTATCCCCAAACGTGCGATGATTGAAGCCGGAAAGTATTTCCTAAGGAAGCAGAACAGGTCGGTGGGTGTTTCTGAAGAAGAGATCATTAAGATCGCTGTCAAATCACTTGGGCTTGACGATCTGAAACCCTTTAATCCCAAAGAAAAGATCATAGAATACATACTTGAGGACCCTAAAGACAAAAAGCTGGTACGTATGACTGCCGAAGGCTTTGCTTCGGAAACCGCTTCGGAATCTGCGGCTCCCGGTGGTGGTTCGGTTTCAGCTTATATAGGGGCACTTGGAGTTTCGCTGGGTACCATGGTTGCCAATCTTTCCTCTCATAAACCAGGATGGGACGAGCAGTGGGAAGCTTTCGGCAATTGGGCGGAAAAGGGGCAGGAACTGAAAGAAGAGCTTTTGTTCCTGGTTGACGAGGATACACGGGCATTCAACCGTATCATGGATGCTTTCACACTGCCTAAGGGCACGGATGAAGAGAAAGCTTCGCGCACAGCAGCCATACAGAATGCCACAAAGTATGCCATCGAAGTTCCGTTTAAAACCATGAAGGCCGCCTATGCCTCGTTTGATATTATTGAAGCCATGGTTGAGACCGGGAATCCCAATTCGGTGACTGACGCCGGTGTCGGAGCCTTATGTGTTCGCTCTGCAGTCCTCGGTGCCTGGCTGAACGTAAAGATCAATGCCTCCGGTTTAAAGGATAAAACCTTCCTCGATAAATTAATGTCAGAAGCTGATAATCTCCTGGCCCTGACTACCGAGAGAGAAGCTAAGATTCTTGCCGCTGTAAAAAGTAAGATAAAGTAATTTTTGTTGTCAGCGAAGTACATCACACAAGCCGCATTAAAGAAGTAGCGAAATAGCGAAGTAGCGAAATTTGTTTTAACCAACAATTTAAAACTTATAGCGAAGCATATCACATAAGCCGCATCAGGTGTGATGTACGAGCGATAGCGGCGGTGTGATATGCAAGCGATAGCGGCGATGTGATGTACGAACGTCAGCCTAATCGGCCTGCTTCAGCGGCAGCGTAAAACTGAACCTGCTTCCTTCGCCTTCCGTACTGTCGGCCCAGATGCGTCCACGGCTTTTTTCTATGACTTCCCTGCAGAGGACAAGTCCCAGGCCGGTGCCCTTTTCATGATCAGTACCTTCGGTCTTGAGCTGCTCTTCAAACCTGAAAAGCTTTTTTATGTTCCCGGGAGAGATCCCGACACCCGTATCACTGATAGTTACAACCACCTGGTCTTTCATTTGCATGTTCGAAACTCTGATCGTCCCGCCCTGGTTGGTGAATTTTATAGAATTGCTGACCAGGTTGCGAAGCACCAGCAGGATGGCATCCTTATCGGCCCAGGCATATTTTTCCTCACTGACTTCCTGGATGAGATGTATTAATTTACGGTCGGCCGAAGGCGTGAGCAGCTTAATAGTTTCTGCGATCAGTTTATCAAGCTCAAGCCTGACAGGTAAAAACTTCATTTTGCCGGTTTGTATCCTTGACCATTCAAGCAGCCTTTCAAGAAGATCAAAGGTGTTATGAGAAGTATTCCTGATATTCTCAAGGAAATTTCTTCGCTCTGAATCGTTTAATTCGTCCCATTCTTCTGCAAGTATATCCGAAAAGCCCAGTATGGCATTAAAAGGGCTCCTGAGGTCGTGGGAAATAATTGAAAAGAATTTATTCCTGGTCGCATACAGGTCTTTCAGGTCATCCTGGGTTTTCCTGGCTGCTTTCAAACCCTCGATCATCTGGTTAAAAGCTACGGAGAACTCACCCATGAAGTTCACGCTCTGGCTGTAATCACCTGTGGCTATCTGCTGGGTCTGCCAGGTCAGATGCCTCAGGTTTGCCTGTAGCTGCTTGAATTCTGAAAACAAATAAAAATTACGGGGTGCCTCATATTGAAGATCGCCGTCAGAAAGGGCGGTGGCATATTTAAACCCTTCCTGTAACTGGTTTTGGAGATTGGCCAGGGCCTCTGTAATTTTATTAACTTCTGAAGATCCCTCTTTTTTCTTTAATTCGTTAAGAAGCATCCCGGCCTCAGGTAGTTCCCCGTTGGAAATACTTTGCAGTATCTTGCAGATCTCATCGGCAAGTTCAGACTTGATTTCGGTCATACCCAGATCAGCTCACTAATTTCACCGAGAACCTGCAGGTACGTTCACCGGTGCCCCAGCAGTCAATTTCTTTCACCTCAAAGTTTCTCCCGGAATAGACATTTAAGATCCCGGCGATAAATCCTTCATCATAATCACAAACGGGAACACCGTAAAACGGAAGCCCTGAACAGTCCAGGTCCTCGCTTATGGTAAGCATAAAGGAAAAATTGTCGAGGTCGGCCGACTCTACACGCAGGACCCCGATACCGAATTGAAGCAATTTCTGGGTCAGGTCCGAAATAAAGTCATTGAACTGTAGGGACTTATTGAGTGTGTGTTTGCAAAATTCAGTACCTGCAAGATAGCCTGCATCAAAGAAGACCTTATTGGCATCAACCGCGCCAAACTTTTTTTCGAGGACATCCCGCATGGTGTATTGCATCAGTCGGTATACTGAGACCTGTGTTGTAGGGCCCAGGTTAGGTCGCCCAAGGGCAATATCCCCAAGGTCTTTCCACTTAAAATTATATTTTACTGACTTATCCATAAGGAATCATTTAGTAAAATCCAAACGCAATATACGAAAGATTAGTGTAGATTCAACCGGAAATCAGTCTTTAACGCACCTCACAGGGAAAGCATTAAGCCGGCTCGAGGAATAGAGAGAAACACTGGGCGTGAAATTATTCAGGCCGCGGGCCCATGCCTTGAATGATGAGTTAAGGGTGGATGTCCAGAACAAGGTTGAGGTCAGATTGTCACCCTGCAAAAATTTCCAGGTATTATTCATATAAAATACCCCCTCAAGCTTCGGGCTGAAAGGCATGTCCTTTAGGAAGCCCCCGGCTAGTGCATTACCCTCATTCAGGGGATCATCGATCAGCATCTGCCATTCACTCAGGCTGGGAATGTGCCATCCCGGGGGGCATAAGCCCTGTGCGCCTTGCTGACTGCTGTATTGCATCAGCTCATCCCATTGGTAAAACCCTCCGTATAAAGTACAGCCGGGATCTGATGCAGGGCAGAATTTTTGTGGCTGGCAGTTGTCGGTCTGGGCAAGAGTGGTGCTGGTCTCGGTCCCGTAATCAAGGTTCTGTATCATCCAGCAGCGGTTCCCCCTCCAGTAGGTGTTATACGTTTTATTCGGGGTGGTCCTCACGTCCCTGAGGGGAGTCATCTGGTTTTCACAAGCGAAGGAAGGTTCATTCACGACCTCAATCGATTTGCTGCCCGAGGACGCACATCCATATACATTGGTGTAGGAGTACAGTATTGGCACGGTCTTTGGAAAAGGACCGGCTACCGATGCCGGGTCGAACTGGTATTGCCCTGCAGTGAAAGTCACCCCTTCCCCTGAAAACACCCCTGAAGCCCCGTAAGGCACACCACCATGGAGTTTGAATGCTTTGGCCGAGGGTATTGTCACAGGATCAAAACAGGCATCCATTGTTACAACGGGAGTCGGATGAACATTAAGGACCACCTGGCTGCTTGCGGTGCATCCATGAGTTGTCAGTCCTAAAGTGCTAACGCTTGTGTTATTTGCCGCTGCAAGCCACAATATCGTTGCATTGGGCTGTCCCTGGGTCGAGGTGAGGTTCCCTGTCCCTGCAGGGAATACAGCCCATGTAAATGAAGAATTGGGATCGGCAGGCACTGTAAACGATGAACTGCTTCCCTGGCAGGCAACGGCAGGAGATGGGCCGCTGATGGTAACATCGGGAAGAGGGTTCACAATAAAACTTACAGTTGCAGGAACCAGGGCATTGCAGCCATTGGCGGCATTATAATTGACTGTAACATTCTTTATCCCTGTGGTGACCCAGTTGACCGAAAGATTTTGGTTGTTCTGAACAGTAATATTGCCTCCGGCGGATATGGTCCAGGTATAATTAGACATTCCCGCTTCGGTAAGGTAACTTCCTGTCTGGTTCAGGCATATGCCGTTGCTTAAGTTATAATTTGCAGTGATGGTTGGAAGCGGCCGGGGCAGAAGGGTTACGGTTTTCGTATTCGTGTTCTGGCAGACAGGGTTTGTGCTTGTAATAGATTCTGTGACACTGAGTGATCCCATCCCATTGGGGCCCCAATTCACAATTATTGAAGATGTGTTTGTGGATGAGGTGATGGTGCCGCCTGTTATGCTCCACTGGTATCCGTGGTTCGGTAGATCCGCGGTGGAATAATTAAGACCGCTGGTTTGCTCGCAAACCGGCTGCACGGTTTGAATATTGGGTGTGGGCAGGGGATTTGTATTGATTATGTAATTCTGCGGATTTCCGCTGCAGGTGACCGAGCTTGCTGTGATGGATGGTGTGATGGCGTATGTCACTGTTCCTGTTGAATTCGAAGGATCGGTAAGCGTTTGCACCGGGATAAAGGCGGTACTTTGAGATCCGGCTGTATATCCTGTAACGCTTGCAGGTGAAGGCGTTGCAAGCCACTGGTAAGACACAGTGTACCCCGTGGTGGGAGTGAAGGTCACCTGGGTGCTTGATGATCCCAGGCAGATGGCCTGGCTCAAGGGCGAGTTTGTAATCATGGGAACAGGGTTCACATGCATGGTGTATTGCAGGCTGTTTCCCGGGCAGTTATCATAGGTTGTTGTGACTGAATACGTAACAGTTCCCTGCAGAGGATCGGTAGTTGAAAATGATGTTGCAGGAACAGGGTTGGAAGAACCCGAGCCTGAAGCGGGAGTAATTCCTGCAGTTGCAGAATAGGACCAGTTCACCGAGGTTCCGCTTGCAGGAACAAGGCTGAAAGCAATAGCTGCAGTGTTTGTGGCTGAGCAGATGACCTGGCTTGCAGGGGAAGCTGAGATGGTTGCTACAGGATTTATTTGCACGGTATACGGGTATGGGCTTGAAGTGCATCCAGAGGCAGTGGCTGAAACCTGGAATTGAACAGCTTCGGTGATACTTCCTGTGTTCTGGAATGCCTGGCTGATGTTCCCGCTCCCATTATTGATTGAGGAAGGATTTATCGTTGCAGGATTGGCACTGGCGGTCCAGGCGAAGGTTGAGAGTGGAACAGATGAACCAAGGGTAACGTTCACAGGGGAGGCCGAACACCATTTCTGGTTGGGATGGGCTGGTGTGAACTGCACATCGGGAAGGGGATTGACAATGATGCTGCCATTCGCCAACGCATTACAGCCCTGAGCTGAAGTGTAAGAATAATTCAGTGCATTTGCGCCCACGTTGGCCAGTGATGGATTAAAATAATAGGTTCCGCTGATGTTTACCACTCCTGTACCGGTATAAGTGCCGCCCGCGGGGCTGCCGTAGGTGAGGATAAATGCTGCATTATTGGGGCAAAAGGCGGTTGCAGGACTGTTGAAACTCACTGCAGGAGTGGCATTCACGGTAACGACATGAACAGGCGAAGTGCCCTGGCAGTTGTTTGCATCGGAATAGGTGACTGTTACCTGCTTTGTCCCTGCAGTATTCCATGTAATGTAAACCTCATAAGGGCCTGAGCCCTGAACGATGGTCCCCCCGTCGGGATTCCAGTTGTACCCCGACTTCCCGGTCTCGGTCGTAAAAGGTCCCAGCGATAACCCCTGGCACCCGGAAACAGTACCGGTGACAGAGGGAACAGGCAGGGGGTTGACGGTAACACTGAGGCCCGGGTTTGCAGTTGAGGAAGTACACAAGGTAACAGGATCCTGGTAAACGACCCTTACCCATTGGCTGCCTGTAACAAGCCAGTCTACAGTGCATGTATTCCCCGAGGGTGTGATGTTATTCCCCGGTGATACCGACCATGTATAATTATTCTGCCCGGCTTCGGTGGTATAAGTGAGCCCGGTTGAACCAACGCATATAATAGCTGTCCCCGAAATGGTAGGTAAAGGCAGTGCAATAACACTAACATTAATTGTAGTAGGGTTAATAGCAGAGCAGTTATGGTTGTCATTATAGTTCACGCTGACAACGCCCGGACCCACTACCGACCAGTTAAGCGTCATTGTATTGTCAAATCCTGTCCCGCCTGAAACCAGGCTGGCATTCGCAAGCGGGTACGTCCAGGAATAATTGGTCTTGCCCGCCTCGGTTATATAGGTCACAGTGCTGCCAAGGCAGGGGTTGGTGGCTGTTTCGCTGATTGTTGGGACAGGACGGGCGAACACACTCACGGGAAGAACGCTTGAAGGGCCGCTTCCGCATTGATTGACCCCGTGAACCTCAACCGTACCTGATGCTGAGCCAGCACCAAAATCCAGGGTAATGTCATTTGAAGAAGGGGGAACAGGAACTGTCACTCCCGGAGGAGCCAGCCAGGTATATTGTGAAACACCAGGTATAAGATCAACATGATAAGCCACGCTGCTCAAGGGTTTGCAGATACTGCTCAAACCGGTAATTGCACCGGGTGCTGCAGGGTATGGAGTTACATTCAGTGTAAGGTTTGCAATAGTGGTGTCGGCGCAAACATCGGTGACCCTGAGCGTAACAACAGGGTCGGCATAGGAAGCGGTTATTGTTGCTGGGTTCGTCGCCAGATTCCCTGACCACAGGTAATAAAATGACGGGTACCCTCCGCTAATCGTGGCGTTTAATGTTACCTGAGCCCCGTCACAAATAAGCCCGGGTGGAGGCTGGTTGATGGTAACAAGAAGAGGGGGCTTTTCCTTAATGAGGATGCTGACAGTGGTTGTGCTGGTGTACCCGCAGGTTGTATGCGATGCATCAAGGATCAGTGTTTCATTGCCAGCTGGAACAGGATCTGTAATAGTTTGTATAACAAGAGGAGGAGAGGTTGTTGTCCCCGCAGGGATGGTAACAGAGGATGGTAAGGGGTTCGGAAGAAAATCAGCCTGGTCTGCAGTACCTGTCGGGTCGATAGCAAGATCTATAACATAATCGGTCGCTTGAACCTCAGGGATTGAAAAGACCAGGATCGCATTGCTGCATCCCCTGATTGCATTCTGTCCCCCGCTGGGATTTGAAAATGTGGTGTTAATCTGTATGCCATTGCTGGTAAAGCTGTTCATCTCTAAAAGCACTCCTGAATCAAAGATCCTGTCAACCACATCGCTGATCGCAAGTTTAATATGATAGCTCTGAAGACAATTTATAGAGTAACTTGCTGTAAAAACATGAGTGAACCTGTTGTATGCAAGATCCACTTCAGGCACATTCCACCAGGAATACAAAGGTTTATTCGCACAGACATTGTTGATCGTCACAGGCAGCAAGGTGTTGGGAAGAAGCGCTATATTCACTGCATCATTTACATATCCCATCCCCCCGCTTATCCCCGTTCCGCTAAGGAAAAAACCGAAAGCGTCATTATACTGGCCGCAGTACTGGTCAAATTCCTCTGAAGCAAACTCATAACGGAAATTAATGATATCGGTCTGTGCAATAAAATCAAATTCCAGTACTGCCTGGTCAAGTACCTGGGCTGTAGTAACATTTGATATTTTAGCAAGGTCAGGATCACCCGTTGGGCCATTCATTGCAGTGCTTGCATCAGGCGGAGGGGCTTTTGCCGAAGTGACTTTGCCAGATGACATGATCACTCCGCCTGTAAAAACAATCTCACTTAAAGTTTTACCTGCAGCGGTAAAACTCCCGATCTGCTGGTTCTCAATAGAACCGCCAACAGTCTGAATGAGCCTGATAGTGTCGGAAGAACCGTTGAATTTTGCATTAGAGATGGTAACACCAGCCCCCACCAGGTAAGTCTGCACAAACTGTGTGGGAGTCAAATGGATGAGGTTGCCGGGAGTAACAGTCAACTGGGCATATAATCCCTGGCAGCTCAGAATTAAAGCCAATGCCAGGGAATACCCGAAAACCTTTCCAGTCCTCATTTCATAACATCATCAGTCTTTCACACATCGTACCGAAAAAGCATTTGCCTTTCCTGAATTATAGAAGGATGTGCTTGGAGAATAATTATTCATTCCCCTGGCAATGGCACGGGCTGTCCCGTTGCCTGTGGCAGTCCAGTACATAGTGGTGGTCAGGTTCCCCGAGATGAATGCCCAGGTGTTGTTCTGGTATAGGATCCCGTCGATCAAAGCATGGAATCCCCAGAGTGGAGTAGGATCTTTGAGAAAACTCCCTGAAAGGCCATCACCGGGTGTGGTCGAGGCAACGGAATTGATCAGGTCCTGCCATTCGGCCTGGGTTGGCACATGCCATTCGGGCGGACAAAGGCCCTGCACGGTAAGCCCTGCGGCAGGCTGCTGGTATTGCATCAACTCATCCCATTGGTACAGTCCACCGTAAGTTGAGCAGGTCGCATCACTGGCAAGACAGTATTTTTCGGCACTGCAGTTATCACTCTGGTGCTGGTTGGCCGAACTCATTTTAGTCCCGTAATTCAGGTTCGAAAGCATCCAGCAATGGCTGCCGATGTATAATCCCTGGTATACCGAATTATCCCTGGGATCGGTATAATTTTGCGGACAGCTTCCCGTGGGCGTGCCTGTCATCACGATAATGGGAACCGAAACAGAAGTGCTTACGCAGGTGTTGAAATCGGTATACGAGTAGGTGACCTGGTGGGTTGTCGTTGAAAGAACCGAAGGATTGAACAAGCCGCCTGCAGCAGGCACGCCGTCAATATAATAAGTCCCTCCCGGGGGGCTCCCGCCTTTGAGGGTAAATGTCCTTGAAGTGCTGGTTGTCTTGGGATCATTGCAGGCCGTGAGGTTCACATAAGGCAAGGGATGCACGATAACCGTCGCGCTTCCACCCTGTGCCTGCGAACAGGTCGTAATACTGGCATCCTGAACACTTACCAGGTTGTAAATTAAGGTACCTACTGTGGATGTGGGAGCGGGTAGTGTCACAGAGTTCCCGGCGGTCGTAGATATTACAAGGTTCGCGCCCCCGTTGATATTATATGTAAAGGTATAGGGAGCTGTAGCAGCCGCACCTGTAAAGGTGATCAAAGGCGATGCAGCGTTGTTGCAAACCGCCGTTGTTCCTGAGATTGTAGCTGTGGGTAATGGATTTACAGTAATGGTGGCGCTTCCAGGCTGAACCTGGGTACAGGCTGTAGAACTTCCATCCTGCACGCTTTCGAGGGTATAAATGAAGATGCCGGCAGTCCCTGTAGGCACGGCAACATTTACGCTGTTCCCCGAAAAGGTTGTGACAATCTGGTCTGCCCCCCCGTTTATTTTATAAGTAAATTTATACGGTGGAGTTGCCGAAGCGCCCGTGAAAGTCACAAACGGGGTTGCTGAATTCCGGCAAACGGCTGTTGTTCCAGAAATAGTGGCGGTAGGCAAAGGATGAACAGTAACAGTAGCACTTCCGTTCTGGGCCTGGGCGCAGGTAGTAGCGCTTCCATCCTGCACATAGGTCAGGTTGTACGTAAAATTGCCCACCGTACTGGTAGGGGCAGGTATGGTGACACTGCTGCCGATGGTTGTAGTGATGTACTGATCGGGTCCCCCGTTGATGTTATAGGTAAAAGTATAGGGTGGCGCTGTTGAGGCCCCGGTAAACGTTATCAAAGGAGCTGTTGCATTCTGGCAAACAGCAATGTTCCCCGAGATGGTAGCTGTGGGCAAAAGATTTACGGTAACCGTGGCGCTTCCGGCCTGGGTCTGAGAACACGAAAGCGCACTTCCGTCGTGTACACTCACCAGGTTGTAAGTAAAAACGCCAAGGGTATTGGTAGGCGCTGCGACGGTGATGCTGTTGCCGCTTGTGGTGGTGACTATCCGGTTTGCTCCCCCGTTGATGTTATAGGTGAAAGTGTAAGGTGCAGTTGATGATGTGCCTGTAAAGGTAATCAGGGGCTGTGTTGAATTCAGGCAGACTGAAGCCGTACCGGAGATTGTTGCCATTGGCAAAGGAGTTACAATCACAGTAGCAAGCCCGCTCTGCGCCTGTGAACATGTAGTTGCGCTTCCGTCCTGCACGCTTACCAGGTTATAGGTAAATGTCCCTGTCACATTGGTCGGAGCTGTGACTGTAACACTGTTACCGATGGTAGTTGTCACTGTCTGGTTCAGACCGCCGTTGATATTATAGGTAAAGGTATATGGTGCGGTAGCAGAAGCTCCGGTAAAAGTGATCAAAGGTGCAGTTGAATTCTGGCACAAGGTGATGTTCCCCGAGATACTTGCTGTGGGCAGAGGGTTCACGGTAACCGTGGCGCTTCCCGCCTGGGCTTGAGAACAACTTGTTGTGCTCCCATCCTGAACACTTACTAAGGAATACACAAATGTACCGACAACATTAGTGGGGGCTGTAACTGTAACGCTGTTGCCGCTGGTGGTGGTCACGACAAGGTTTGCCCCTCCGTTGATCTTATAGGTAAACGTATAAGGGGCAGAAGCCGATGCACCTGTGAAGGTTACCAGTGGCGCAGTTGCATTCTGGCACACTGCAGTTGTCCCGGAGATTCCTGCTGTTGGCAGGGGGTTCACAGTCACAGTTGCGCTTCCGGTCTGCGGCTGGGAACAGGTGGTAGGACTTGCGTCCTGAACTCCCAGCAGGTTATAGGTAAAGACGCCCGCAACGTTGGTGGGTGCCGCAAGGTTTATGCTGTTTCCCGATGTCGTGGTAACGGTCTGTACTGATCCGCCGTTAATATTATACGTGAAAGTATAAGGCGCAGTGGCAGCAGCCCCTGTAAAGGTGATCACGGGGGCGGTTGCATTATGGCAAACCGCTATAGTCCCCGAAATTGTTGCAGTTGGAATGGGGTTGACAATAACTGTTGCTGTCCCGGCCTGGGCCTGGGAACAAATGCTTGCACTCCCGTCCTGCACACTAAGGAGATTATAGGTAAATGTGCCGACTACAGAAGTTGGCGCTGCAACAGTCACACTGTTCCCCGAAGTGGTCGTGACTACTAGGCTTGCCCCTCCGTTGATATTGTATGTGAAAGTATATGGGGCTGAAGCAGAGGCTCCGGTAAAGGTGATCAGAGGGGCCGTTGCATTCTGGCAAACGCTTGTTGTTCCTGAAACCGTAGCGGTGGGTAAAGGATTTACCGTAATGGTGGCACTTCCCGACTGGGGTTGTGAACAGCTCGTTGAACTTGCGTCGAGAACGCTTAAAAGGTTATATGTAAAAGTGCCTGCAACATTGGTAGGCACTGCAATGGTGACAGAGTTTCCGCTGGTCGTTGTTATGAACTGGCTGGCTCCCCCGTTGATGTTGTAGGTGAAGGTATAAGGCGCAGTTGCCGCAGCTCCTGTGAAAGTGATCAAGGGGTCAGTGGCATTCTGGCATACAGCGATAGTCCCGCTGATAGTGGCGGTGGGCAGGGGATTTACAATAACGGTGGCGCTGCCGGACTGGGACTGCGAACATAAGGTAGCGCTGGCATCGGTTACCGAAACAAGGTTATAGACAAAGGTCCCGGCTGTAATTGTAGGCACATCCACAGTAATACTGTTACCCGAGGTGGTTGTGACAGTAAGGGGCGGGCCCCCGTTAATATTATATGTAAAAGTATAAGGCGCTAAGGCTGATGCCCCGGCGAAAGTGACCTGGGGAGGTGTTGAATTCTGGCATACCGAGATGTCTCCCAAGATCGTAGCAGTTGGCAAAGGATTGACGGTAATTGTCGCGCTCCCCGCCTGGACCTGTGAACAGGCAGGTGTACTTCCATCCTGGACGCTGACCAGTGAATAAACAAAAGTGCCGGCAACATTGTCAGGCGCGGCAACACTGACGCTGTTCCCGCTCGTTGTGGTGATGACCTGGTCTGTTCCTCCGTTGATCTTGTAGGTGAAGGTATAGGGGGCAGCGGCGGAAGCCCCTGTGAAAGTTACCAAGGGGTGTGTAGCATTAACGCATACTGAGTTTGTTCCCGAGATCGTTGCAGTAGGCAGGGGGTTCAGGGTGACGGTAGCACTTCCCGCAACCGGCCCACCACCGGGACATCCTGATGTAGATACTGAAACGAGGGTGTATACTCCCGGTGTGCTGGTCGTTATGGTGTAAGGAAGTGAACCGCTGTAATTAAGGATTGGCGCCTGGTTTACGCCGTTAATGGCGTAAGTAATATTAAACGGCCCTGATGAACCTGTAATTTCTATAAAAACATTGGTTTGACTTGTCCCGTTATTGCATATTGCCCCTCCTCCCCGAATAACCCCTGAGGGGCATGTAGGCGGAGGCGAAGTATAAGATCCCGTGAGAGTACAGGAGGCGCTGTCGGAGAAAGCTGCCGTGATTACATGGGTAACCCCGTCGCAGGGGATATTGTTCATGGTGTAATTCAGGGGGCTGATGAACGGGGGGGTAAAAACCTGGCTGATATTTGGAACTGCTGTATAATCAGTTATTGATAGCGTCCCGGTAGGAGGAGGGTTGCTGAAATCGACAGTCCCTGAAACATTATAAGTATTGGTCGAAGAATTGCAGGCAGTGGCATTTGCAGTAATATCTATCATGGAACAAAAAACCAGGAGGTTGCAGTTTGTTATCCCGGTACCTCCGGTTTGGGAGAAGGTTATGTTCGCTGCACCACCCCAGAAATTCGTTAAAAGAAGAATATATATATCCCCAACCTGGGCGTTAAGTATATGGCAGTCCTCAACTGCATTTGAGGAATAACTGCAGTCAACAATATTGCCCTTAGGGTAAAAGCCAGGGGGACAGTTTATATTGTCGCAACAGCCAGGAAGAGGGTTTGGTCCGCAAGTACCGGTCAGACCTATGGCGCATCCATCGGTAAGGCTGGTGAACGGTCCCCAGCAGATAAAGTCAACATCTCTATCCACCGGGGGCAGACCATTCGAATATTGATGAATATGTATGAGGATATCGCCTGCTGTTCCCACCTGCATAAAGAACCAGGACGGGCAGGGTTGCGACCCAAGGCATCCGTAATTCGGGTAACCGCCTACCACAGGAGGTGAACTTCCTCCTGTATTTGAAGGGAAAGTGTATGTGTTTGCTGAACAGGCAATTGTGGCGCTTGAACAGGGTATCACAGCCAGGGGGGACTGCAGTTGATGGATGTCTTCTGGTGCAGCCTTGCGATAAAATGGTGATTCGTCAAGGGTTTTCTGTTTTTCTTCTGCCGGTGTCAATGAATCAGCTGCCCGGGCACTGCTGATCAGTTCCCTGAATTCAGACCTGGCCTTTTCATTGTATAAAGCTGTTTCGAAAAGCGCTGAATCACTGAGAAACTCATTTTTGTTTTCGATAAATATTTTTTGAAGTCCTGCCTTTACATAAAAATCATAACGTTCAAAATGTGAACGAAAGCCCGACAATCGTACGTAATAGAAATCATATAATTCCCCCCTGTGATCAAAGCGTACCATGCCCGGCAGGCTATCGGCTGATTGGTTGCCGCAGTTGGTCGAATCATCGGCATTAACCAGGGCGGTATGAATGCCGTCGGGGAGTTTCGTAATACCGGTAAGACTGAAAGTTTCCTGGTGAAGCGAAAGCAGCGGGAGGAGGAACAGTAAGGGTTTTACCAGTGTAAGAACAAAGTGTAAAAGTTCCTTCTTCATGGTGTGTGTAGCAGATGCTGAGTCATCGTTATGGTTTTGTTCATATAAAAATATTATAAAAAGCCTTTTAGGCTTTCCATAACATCAAGACAATGAAACCCGGTAAATAGTTGCCGGATAACTGAACAAAGTTATCAAAAATCCATAACATTATAACTGGAAAAGCTAAAAAGTGGTGAGCGATGGGCGCTCTCAGTCTTTCACGCACCTTACCGTGAAGGCATTGGACCTGAGGGAAGGATAGAACGATACAGAATAGGTATAGACATTCATTCCCCTGGCAATAACGCGGTACGGCCCGTTGGTGGTTGAGGTCCAGTACATTGTGGCCGTAAGGTTTCCCGAAGTGAATGCCCAGGTGTTGTTCAGGTAAAAAATCCCGTCGAGCAGAGCATGGAAGCCGAAAGTCGGTACAGGATCCTTGAGGAAATCTCCTGCAAGGCCGTCGCCGGGTGTCATGGATGCAACCGTATTGATGAGATCGGTCCATTCGGTCTGGGTGGGCACATGCCATTCGGGCGGACAAAGTCCCTGGACCGTCAGTCCCGAAGCAGGAACCTGGTATTGCATCAGTTCGTCCCACTGGTAAAGGCCTCCATAGGTTGTGCAGGTGGCATCCGAAGCAAGGCAGTATTTTTCGGGCAGGCAGTTATCGGTTTGGGGTGTGGAGGGCGAAGCCATTTTAGTCCCGTAGTTCAGGTCGGTGAGCATCCAGCAATGGCCGCCGAGGGTGAAAGCCTTGTAGAGAGTATTATCCCTGGGGTCGATAAAGCTCTGGGGACAACTTCCGCTGGCGCTACCTGTAATAATATTGATAAACACAGAGGATGAAGTGCTCTTGCAGGTATTAAAATCGGTATACGAATAGGTCACCTGGTGGCTGGTTGTTGAAAGCACCGTGGGATTGAAAATACCTCCTGCAACAGCAACTCCGTCAATGTAATAAATCCCTCCCGGGGGCACCCCACCCTTCAAAGTAAAGCTCCTCGAGGTCGAGGTTGTTATAAGATCATTGCAGGTTGTGAGGTTTACGTACGGCAAAGGATTCACCGTCACCGTGGCGCTTCCGCCCTGGGCTTGTGAACAGGCCGTTGAACTGCCTTCCTGCACGCTCACCAATGAGTATATAAAAGTACCCACTGTGGATGTCGGAGCGGGTAGTGTCACACTGTTCCCCGCTGATGTGGATATAACCTGGTTGGCGCCCCCGTTGATTTTATAGGTGAAGGTATAAGGAGCCGTGGCCGATGCACCGGTAAAGGTGATAAGAGGTGCGGCGGAGTTATTGCAAACAGCTGTCGTTCCTGATATCGTTGCGGTGGGCAGAGGATTTACCGTGATGGTTGCGCTTCCATTCTGGGCCTGAGAACATGCTGTGCTGCTCCCGTCCTGCACGCTCACCAATGTGTAAATAAAAGTGCCGGCAGTACCGGTAGGAGCGGATACGGTGACACTGTTCCCGCTCGTTGTTGTGACCACAAGGTTTGCTCCCCCGTTAATATGATAAGTAAAAGTGTAAGGCGCTGTAGAGGAAGCACCTGTAAAGGTGACTAACGGAGAGGCCCCATTGCGGCAAACAGCCGTTGTGCCTGAAATGGTTGCAGTAGGCAAAGGACGTACCGTAATGGTTGCGCTTCCGCTCTGGGCCTGGGCACAGGGGGTTGCGCTTCCATCCTGCACAAAGAGGAGGTTATAGGTAAAGGTGCCTGTAATATTTGTTGGGGCGGGAACCGTCACGCTGCTTCCCGAAGTAGTAGTTACAAACTGG
>CAIJYT010000030.1 GCA_903824935.1 uncultured Bacteroidales bacterium
ATCCCGGCAAGGCCGATAGCCGTCAGCCCCCAGGCTGGGTGTCCCAGGATGGAGAAGGGAAGGTAGATGAAAAACGGGATGCCGATCAACGGGATAAAATAGAAAAAATTAATTATGCTCATGCCTTCGTAATTGAAGAAAGCCCCTTTGGAAAGGTCAATCCGGCGGCTGTTGTATGTACCCAGGAGGAGGATAAGGAAACTGTTGATGCCCGAATTAAATAGAAAGGCCGCCAGGTTGATGAAGGCGATTCGCAGGCCGTAGAAAGCAAAGGGAAGAGTAATTATAAATGAAATAAGGTTTGCCGCGAGGAAGAACAAAAACTTCCCCCTGAAGTAATCCTGCATCCTGAGGCCCGAAGTGCAGATCTTGTCGAAAAACCCGCTTTCCCACGACATGACCATTTGCCCGTACTGGAACATGATGATTCCCGTCATCACCAGGCCGATAACCAGGTAAAAGCCCGTACCGGAAGATTGCCTGTGAGGACCATAGATGAAAAAGCCGTACAGGAAAAAGATCCAGCTCATCGAAAAGACCTTCTTCGGCCGGTTGTTGCGGAGGATGAGCTTGATTTCCATCATCACCTGCCTGCCCGCTATGCCGAAGGAATCGAGGAAACTTCTTCTATTTCCGGAAAACAGCAGTTTTTCCTTTTTGGCAGCTATCTCTATATAGCGGTTTTGAAAAAGGAAGACCCGGGATGCAAAATATATGATAAGGAGCAGTGCAAGCGGTAGCACGAGCAGGAAGGCATGTTGAGCGATCCCGGTTATGGCCGAGGCAAATTCCCGGGAGAGGAGGTAGCCTGTTTTGACATCGCACAGGATAAGCAGCGCTGCTGCGGCCAGGACGATAAACAGCGTTATTGATCTGAGTGCGTAAGCCTTCTTTATAATGAAAACCAGGAAGTTGTTTGAAAATACCAGCAGCATCACCGTGAGCAGCCAAAAAAGCGCAAATCCACCCTCAGAATCAGGAAGGAGTGACCTTAAGACAAACGGGACGAGGATCAGCAGGGGCAGGAAATTGAACAGGCTCAGGCCCGATTTGATCAGAAGGAAATTAAACAGCCTTGACCTTTTCAGCGGCAGATGCAGGTATGGCATGATACTTATCACCGGCAAAGGCTGGAAAAAGAACCTCACTAAAAAATCACCTATGAAATAATAAAAAAGCATGCGTGAAAACGCAAAAGCCAGGTCCTCATCAGGAAAGGCCTCGCTCAGCATCTTCCCGGTTAACAGGCCGACAATAAAAAGGTTTATGGCAAGGTAAAGAAACATCAGCCCAAGGAAGATCCTCATCAGCATCCCCTTTTCAAAGTATGAGGAGCGTATGGTTTGCTTCCAGTGATGGGTGAGCAGGGTGAGGAAAAGGGGGGCGCCGGGCATTCGATGATTATAGATATACAAAAGTAGAATATTATTTCGGAGATTTTCTGACAGACCCTGTTTTAACCGGGGATCAAAGCCGTTGTTTCAACAGACCTTTGTAACCCCGCGACAATTATCACGTCAGATCCTGAACATATTAACTGTACCAATGAATTCATTTCCCGGGAATTTTGCAGAGCTGGAAAGCGGTGTGCGTTCGGCTTTGGAGACCTATTCGAATGTTCACCGCGGAAGAGGTCATTATTCTATAGTGACCACGCATTTGTTTGAACAGGCAAGGGACATCATCCTTGAATACCTGGGGCTGGACAAACGCGTATATACCGTCATTTTTTGCACAGAAGCAAGAGCATCTGTCCTCAGGTCAAACCTTGAAGCGGGGAGCTGCACAATTATTTCGAGCCATGAGACCGGCCTTTGCCTTGGGGTTACTGCAGTTGCAGTCAAACGAAAAGCCCTGCCCAAAGGCCTTCCTTACGAGGCCGGGGGAGGGACGGCAAATCTTATCGGTCCCGATTGGGTGATGTGGGCCGATGCGCCAGGCAGGTTCGAAGCCGGCACCCCGGCCATTATCAATATCATAGCCTTTGCCAAAGCGCTCAGGATGAGCGGAAAGCGCGGAAAAATAACATTCACTGACCAAGCCGCTGAAAAGCTTTCCGCGGAAGAAATACTATATACCGATGACCTGGTGGGATACTCAGGCCATGAGTTGCTGGCGAGACTTAGAAGCAGCATTATCGGCCTTGATACAGTTGTGCCGACCACTGAAGGAAGCAGGCCTTATATCAATCTCGATAATGCTGCAAGCACACCAGCCTTCGAAGCTGTTTGGGATGCAGTTTGCAAAACATTGAGACAGCCGTTGCAGGTTCAGAAGGATATCATTCGCGAAGTCAGATCAGTTTGCTCCGGATTTCTGAACGCACCACAGGAGGAATATGAGACAATCTTCACTTCCAATACTACCGAAGCCATCAACCTGGCTGCTGATAAGCTGAGCCGTGAAACCTTCACCGATACCGAAACAGTTATACTCAACACCTACCTCGAACACTCCTCCAATGAATTGCCCTGGAGGATACACCAGGGCTTTTCACATGTCAGGCTTGGTGTTGACGATGAAGGCATGTTCGACCTTGAGGAACTTGAGGCAATCATGAAAGCCTATAACCTTGACGGCAGGTATGGAAAAAAGCGGATCAGACTCGTGGCAGTAAGCGGGGCATCAAACGTACTTGGCAGCTTCAACAATCTTGGGGAGATCAGCATGATCGTCCACCGTTACGGAGCCCGCCTGCTCGTGGATGCCGCCCAGATGCTGGCCCACCGCAAAGCCGACATGCAATCGGCCGGGATAGACTATCTCGCCTTCTCGGCCCATAAAATGTATGCTCCATTTGGAACAGGAATGCTTGTTGTACGAAAGGGGATTCCCGGATTCAGCCCCTCAGAAACCCAGCTGATACGGTCTTCAGGCGAGGAAAATGCAGCAGGTATCGCCGCATTGGGAAAGGCGATTATCTTGTTGCAGAGGGTAGGATTTGATGTGATCCTTGAGGAAGAACAGGTGCTGACGGCATATACTTTACGCGCTTTGTCTCAGGTACCCGGACTCAGGGTTTTCGGGATAAAAGACCCTGGTTCGTCGCGTTTCTCCCAAAAAGGAGGAGTCATACTGTTTACGCTGAAGGGTATCCTTCCAACCAAACTTGCAAAGGAACTGGCTATCCAGGGCGGCATTGGCGTACGCTCAGGCTGCCACTGTTCTCACCTGATGATCAAGCGACTGCTGCATGTGCCTCCAGCCCTGGAAAGTTTCCAGCGCATCCTCATTACCCTGTTCCCTGCGGTAACCCTTCCCGGGCTTGTACGCATCAGCCTGGGCATTGAAAACACCAGGGAAGATATCGGCAAGCTGGTCGGGACCCTGGGTAAAATCTCAGGGAAACCGCGGCTGCCATCCGCAGACAGAAATATAATTAATAAAGAGAAGGAACGCTCCCCGCTTTCCAGGGCTGAAGTGAAACAGCAGATGAAGGAATTCGTTGAAACTGTTTCTGCCCGCATATTTTCTTAATACTCCCGTTTCCTGTTTTTCCATCTTCCTTTTCCGATTTTCGGAATCTGATTTTCCGATTTTCGGATAAAAATATCTGAAAATTGTACTTGATTTTCAATATTTTAATTAAAGAAAAGAATATC
>CAIJYT010000031.1 GCA_903824935.1 uncultured Bacteroidales bacterium
CATTCGCCTTAATTTTTGTACCTTTGCACCGGGTAAGTCTTATACGACCAGCTCCCTTCAAACTCCCCCAGGTCTGGAAGGAAGCAAGGGTAAGTTGGTTGAGCGGTGCGATATAAGGGGCTTACCCTTTTTTTTTAAATAGCGAAGTAGCGACATAGCGAAAAAAAGTATTATGCTACTCAAGGTTCATCCAGACAATCCAGGCGAACGCCATTTGAAGATCATTATTGATTGTTTAAAAAGCGGTGGAGTAATTATTTACCCAACCGATACTGTTTACGGACTGGGATGTGACATCACCCAGATCAGGGCGGTCGACAGGGTGGCACAGATCAAAGGCATCAAGCGCGAAAAAGCCAATTTTTCATTCATTTGTCACAGTCTCAGCCAGCTTTCCGATTACACCAGGCCGATAAACAATGATATTTTCAGGCTGATGCGAAGGACCCTGCCCGGGCCCTATACCTATATCCTGAAAGCAAACAACAACGTCCCCCATTTTTTCCAGAGCAGGAAAAAGAGCGTGGGGATCAGGATACCCGATCACAACATCCCCCTGCAGATTGTCGAAAAGCTTGGCAATCCCATCATGACGACCTCTATCCACTCCGATGATACCTTTATAGAATATCCCACCGATCCCGAGGAAATCCACCAAAAATATCATAAGCTGGTCGATATAGTGATCGATGCAGGCCACTCAGGGATAATCCCATCCACAGTCATTGACTGCAGAAATGATGAAATCATAGTGCTCAGGGAAGGCAAAGGAGATATCAGCGGAATTTTATAATCCATCCCTTGTTTTTAGGAAAATATGTCTACCTTTGCACCCTCAATTTAAAAAAAGAGATTCGCTAGCTCAGCAGGTAGAGCATCGCCCTTTTAAGGCGGGGGTCCTGGGTTCGAATCCCAGGCGGATCACACAGGCAGTCTCCCAGCTGCCTTTTTTTATTACTGCGGATGAGGGAGCAGGTTAATCACAAATTCCCTATCAGTATTTTTCAGATGCAATCAGGGCTCCAGCGGTATGTTATAAAAGAAAGGAGAAGGGTTTGAAGGATTTGCCCCTTTCTTGGGCTTGATAAATGCTTTAAGCGAGCGTTCGGCCGGGATATACAGCATCATTTGCTGGGTCTGCAGGTTATACAGGTCCCCGTCGTTCAGTAATAATGAACCTGGTTCATCACCGTAATAAGAGCACATGATGGACTGCACATCTGCAGGTGTTAATCTGTTCTTCCCGGCTACAAGCCTGGTTTTCAGCTTATCCAGCATTAGCGACCATCTCCTTACGTTGATCTTTTTATGTTTGCCTTCCGAAAAGTTGTTTGCCTGGCCTTTCAGCATAAAGCAGTTTACCGCCCCGATGATGTGGGGATGGTTCCACTTTATCCCCGGGTTCAGTTGGGAGGTATCGTACCTCAAAGCACGCCCGGGGTGTGCTCCCTGCCCTGAGATGTTGTTCTCAAGTATACAGGTCTGCTTCTCATCGGCCAGGACAAGAAGGTGGGAAAATGCGTATTTTTTTGATGAAGAAGTGAGTTCTGATGCCAGTTTCCCTGTGCCCGGGCAATCCTCCAATGCCTTCCGCAGGTCAAAATTATAAGACCTGCAGTCCTGTGGATCATATGAGGTACCTGAAACATCCGAATCGAGGATCCCGGCCATGATACCGGTATTTACATTAATGCCGGTAATGCAACCCAGGTGCCCGAGAGCCCCAATCAGGTATATGGTCCTATCTCTGTACCTGATCCTGGTTACACTTTGTATCAGCGGTAAATCCTTGGCAAACAAGCCTCCGAACCAGTCAAGTGTGCGGTAAGCGATATTTTTGCCATTAGCCGAAGCATCTCCCCAGCACCCGAAAGCGCTGCATTGCGTTGTTCTGAAGAGGTCGGGCAGGAGATTGAAACAATATACTATTTCCTCATTGGACCAGGTCCAGCTGCCTTTCATGACTGATGAAAGCCCTAGAAGTTCCTCATTATAAAACAGGGGAAGCTGGGGCTTAATGGCTTTCATATGCTCTGGAACTGTCTTGCCCCATAATCCCTCCAGGGTGGCAATTTCGAACATATAATATCCTACCATGGATTCATACTCGGGCTCTGCCTTTAAGATACAATGGCCATACATCTCCCCCATCTTCCGGGGATTTGACTCTTTGGTATAATCAAGGGTGACCATATAGTACGGACCTTTATCCTCGATGGTAACAGCACCCTCGGTAATGATCCTGTGTGTTGTATCAATTCCCGCGGCAGATCCTGCCTGTAAATGTGTTGAGCATATCACCAGCAGCAGGGCTGTGAACAAAAATCCGGATTTTTTAAGGTTTTTCATCGGGCCAGGTTTTCAGTAATACTTATCTTTGCAGCGATCTAAGGCAATCTTCAAAGATATTAAATAAAGCCCTGTACCAATAATATCCATGAGGTCCGTTAACTACTAAGACTCATAAGTCTGGTAATCAGGACTGAATGGAAAAATAAGAAAAAGTGAACGAAAAATTACAACACATCTACCCTACTGAATCACTCAAACTCGACAGGGACAGCAAGGAAAAACAACTGAATCAGCGTGCGAAAGTCATCTGGATGACTGGTCTTTCAGGAGCAGGCAAAACTACTCTCTCATACGCCGTAGAGGCAGCTTTACATAGCCAGGGATATTTTGTACAGACTCTCGACGGGGACAACGTTCGGACTGGTATTAATAAGAACCTCGGGTTTTCCGATGCCGACAGGTACGAGAACATCAGAAGGATAGCCGAGGTTTCAAAGCTTTTTGTCAACTGCGGTATTATTACCATCGCAAGTTTTATAAGCCCGACAAACGAAATCCGGGAGATGGCGAAAAGCATAATAGGTTCGGAAGATTTTATAGAAATTTTCGTCAATGCACCCCTGAACGTTTGTGAATCACGCGACACAAAAGGACTTTACAAGAAAGCCCGTCTTGGGGAGATCAAAGAGTTCACAGGGATCAACGCTCCCTATGAAAGCCCGGTTCAGCCAGAGCTTGAGGTCAGGACTGACCTCCTGACCATTGATGAGTCAACGAAGAAGATCATTGATTTCCTTCTCCCTTTAATCTGGCGTAACAGGTAAGCCTGTCCTGATTAAATCTGTATTAACCTCAGGGCAGAGCTCTGTACCCAGATACCGCTCCAAAGGGGCAGGGAATTTACAGGGAGAGATTAAGCTGATCCTTCCGATTTTTTAATGATAGGAACCACTCCCGACATTTCTCCCATCACATTAACCAGGTCGGAACCGGTTGGCACAATTACCTTGCTGTTGTCCTTCAGCGAAGTTTCCATCGCCTGGATACGCCTCAGCATCTGTGCATTACCTACAAAATATTTCTCGGCAGCCTCGTTCACTAACTGGATGGCCTGTGCCTCGCCTTCGGCACGAAGTATTGCTCCCTGCTTTATACCTTCAGCGCGGCGGATCTCGGCACGCTTTTCTCCGTCGGCCCTGGTCTCGGTGGCTGTAGCAAAGTCGATAGCAGCGATCTTCTCATTTTCGGCCTTGACGATCTTGTTCATGGTTTCCTGAACATCCTTGGGAGGATCAATTTCCTTAAGTTCGGTACGGATGATCTCGATTCCCCAGCTCATTGTTTCTTCGTGAAGGGTGCCGTGAAGCTCCTTGTTGATCTTGCCACGTTCGCTGTTTGCCGATTTCAGGGTCATGGTCCCGATAATATTACGCAGGGTCGTCCTTGCCAGGTTGACGATCTGGTATTCAATGCTGTTGACGGCATACTGTGAATTTTTTACATGCTCCTCATCCGACTTGATCTTGAAATAGACCTGAGCATCAACCCGGGCATTCAGGTTGTCGTTGGTGATGATCTCCTGAGGTTCGGCATTGATCATCTTCTCAGTTACATTGACCCGGTACATCTGCTCCGCTCCCGGTATGATCCAGTGAAAGCCGGGATTTGCAAAGCGGTTATATTTACCAAGGCGTTCTACCAGCCCGCGGTGGGTAGGTCGGACAATACGGATCCCTGCGAAAAAAATGAACAGGATGATCCCGATAACGATCAGAATTGGAACTTCCATAGATTTTTTGTTTTTGGTTTTACACTCCAAACCTACAGCGAAAAAGGCAATTAAACAAGAAAATCCATATTTTTGTATAAAAAGAAATTTCAACACTATGCCCGAAATGAAGAAAATTGAAAACCCAGCTGAACTGATGGAAATCGTAAACGGTTTCCGTCTCAGCCGCATAGTTCTTACCGCCCATGAATTAAGGATGTTCGACCATCTGGAGGGCAAATCGTTTTCTTCGGCTGACCTGGCTTCACTGATCAATGCAGATGCCAGGGCAACAGACAGGCTGATGAACGTGCTTGCCTCCATTGGACTACTTGCAAAGAACCACGGACTTTACACCAACTCGGCTTTTGCCGATAAATTCCTGGTGTCATCCTCTCCTTCTTTTCTCGGCGGACTCGGGCATACAGCAGACCTCTGGCGTAAATGGAGTACGCTTACAGAGGTCATCAGGAAAGGGACCTCCCTTGATCTCGAAGACAATTTCAATGAGAGGGGGCCCAGCTGGATTGAGTCTTTCATCGCCGCCATGCATGCCCGGGGTGTCGCCCAGGGCAGGGAACTGGCTTCAGTGCTTGACCTTTCGAAAATAAAACGCAGCCTTGATGTGGGAGGAGGCTCAGGTGCCTTTACTTTCGGTTTAATAGAAAAAAATCCGGCCATCCGGGGTGTGATTTTTGATTTGCCCAATGTTGTCCCTGTTACTCAGAAATACATTGACAAGGCCAATCTCGGACAAAGCGTCATCACCGCTGCAGGAGATTACCTGAGCGATGACCTGGGTGCAGGGTTCGACCTGGTGCTGATGTCGGCCATTATCCATATAAACAATCCTTTAGAAAACAGGAAGCTTATACAGAAAGGGGCTGATGCTCTCCTGCCAGAAGGGCTGTTAGTGATCATGGATCATCTGATGAGCAATGACCGGACTGAACCATTGCAGGGTGCTGTATTTGCCATCAATATGCTGGTGGGGACAAAGCATGGCGATACCTATACCCGCGATGAGATCAGCGGTTGGATGGAAGCTGCAGGCCTCAGCGGGATCAGGACCATGAACGCACCTTCAGGCACACAATATATAATAGGAATAAAAGCCTGATCCTGAAACAAAAGCATACTTTAATTAAAGTCTTAGTTAAAATAACGATCAGGGCTTTTTGCTCAGCTTCTAGGGTCCTTCTTCAGCGGCATCTTGGCCATCTTTTCCACCTCAAGGCTTGGGAATCCGAACTCCTCTACGACCTTCCCCATGATCAGATATACACCTTCTCCCCGGAAGGGGTATTTTTCCACTGCTCTGGGAAAATGCACCGTATCGAAGAACTGTCCTTCGAAATCGATGAAGGTGCCGAAGTGCATCCATTCCTTCCTCACCGTACGCACGTATTTGATAGTGACGAGCAGGCCCAGCATCCGGACTTTTCTGCCCAGCCGGCTCATCATCTCCCTGGCCATCACCTCTCCCCTGAACGGGGTTTCGAGAAGTTCGAAATAGGAATGTGAGACCGGCCATCCCAGCAGTTCAATCTCATCGTAAACTTCTTCCAGCATACCTTGCGCCAGTGCAGGCAATTCAAATTTCTTAGGCTGCGTCTGGAAGAGAGAGAGGCTGACCGCCGGCATGGTAAGAGCATTGCGTTCCCCCGGCAGCCCCGAGTAAGATGTGGCATGGTCTGCAGCCAGGGACTGCTCCTTATTATGGTCCCGGCGGCCCAATGAATCGTGATCCGTGATCCGGGAACCGTGATCCGGGAACCGTGACTCGTGATCCGTGACTCGTGATCCGTGATCCGGGATTCGTGATCCGGCGTCCTTTTTCCGATTCACGGCTCGCGCTTCACGCGTTCCGATCAGCATATGCACCTCCCAGAGCAACAGCGCTTTAGGTTTGCCGGTGAAGCGGAACGCCCCCGCCCTGATGAGTATGACGACCTGCTCCAGCGGAGGCTGCACTCGCTCTAAAAAATTTTCGAGGCTGGTATACTCACCGCCCGGGTTACTGCAGTCGGCAGTCGGCAGTCTGCAATCGGCAACAGGTAGCCGGTAATCAGCAGTTTGCAGCCTGCTGACTGCCGACTGCCGACCTGCCTCTATGGCTTTCCCCACCACCGTCTCCAGGCCGTTGATATGAATGAACCCCACGTACACCTCATCTCCCCTGATACAGGTTTTAAACTCTCCCCGGTTCACGCAGGGCGGTTGGATCTTCGCTCCCTGTATCTTCGCCTCGTTAAAATATACCCATGAAGGATAGAACCCTCCGAAGTTGTTGATTACTCCCACCATGAACTCCAGAGGGTAATGGGCTTTCAGGTAAAGGCTCTGATAGCTTTCCACCGCATAGGAAGCCGAATGAGCCTTGGAGAACGAATACCCTGCAAAAGACTCGATCTGCCTCCATACCTCCCTTGTCACCGCTTCAGGATAGCCGGATTTTCGGCAATTTTCGAAAAACTTGGCTACTATCCTCTGTAACTCTTTCTTTGATCGATACTTACCACTCATAGCCCGCCTCAACACATCGGCATCGGCCAGGTCAAGGCCCGCGAAATGATGGCAGATCTTCAGCACATCCTCCTGGTACACCATCACCCCGTAGGTCTCCTTCAACTGCTCCTCCATGACGGGGTGTATATACTTGAACTTGCCAGGGTTATGGAACCTCAAGATATACTCCCTCATCATCCCCGACCTTGCCACCCCCGGCCTGATGATGGAACTTGCCGCCACCAGGCTGCGGTAGTTGTCGCAATGCAGCTTCTTAAGCAATCCGCGCATAGCAGGACTTTCCACGTAGAAACAGCCTATGGTCTTCCCCACCTTCAGTAGGTTTTTCACCCCATCATCCACCTTGAACTCATTGATCCTGTGCACATCCACGCTTACATTCTTATTTTTCCTCACTATCGACACCGTTTCGTAGATATGGCCTATTCCCCTCTGGCTCAGGATGTCAAGCTTCTCGAAACCT
Source organism: uncultured Bacteroidales bacterium (assembly GCA_903824935.1). Lineage (GTDB taxonomy): Bacteria > Bacteroidota > Bacteroidia > Bacteroidales > FEN-979 > CAIRDP01. The sequence continues at coordinate 7,053 of CAIJYT010000031.1, forward strand.
ATATCTTCGGCCACGTACATGTCGAACTGCGTAGTGGGAAAGCCCTTAGGCGGCAGGTCCAGGGCCGTGAAGCAGGTGATAGGCTGCTCCGAGACCAGCACCCCTCCTGAATGAATGGTGCGCATGTTCGGAAAATCAGCCATCATCTCCCCCAGTTCATTGATCTTCTTTATGATATGGTTCTTGTGGATGGCATCCCCGGGATGCTTGATAAAGAGGTCCATCTCCTGCTTGGGGAGTCCATGCACCTTTCCCAGTTCACGGATGATGGAGCGGTCGCGGAAGGTCGACATGGCTCCCAGCAGGGCGGTATGTTCATGCCCGTAACGCTTGAATATATAGTCGAGCACCTGGTCCCTTTCCTTCCAG
>CAIJYT010000032.1 GCA_903824935.1 uncultured Bacteroidales bacterium
GGTCAGTTTGCACCGGAAATCGGGTGGTCAGGTTCGAGCGTTAAAGGGTGGTCAGTTTGTCCGTTTTATGCACGGTAAGGAAGTAGCCGTGCAAGGTATCGGTCACAGGCTTTTTCTCTGTTACAGGTGGATGAAACTGCAACTGGCAGATTGCCGAAATCGGCAATGCAAGGACGAAGGCGAAAATCAATGTTCTCATGCTGAAATTTTTTTAGGGAAAGTAAAAATAACGACAAATACGGGACCTGCCAAGCAAAATCGGGGAAACCGTTGAAATATCAGGTGAAATTACAAATCATGACAATAATTTTTCACCATTTCACCATTTCACCATTTACTCTATGGTTACTATCCCCAACGGCTTAGTATCAACCCATGCACCCCTGGTAAAATCGGGCACATCTACAGAATTCCCGCGGTTATTTACGGAGATATTGCTGAGTTCGACTATGGATGACCAGGTGGCTGCGTCATACACATCCTGGTCGAGGGGCAGGCCTTTACGCAGGCAGTAGCTCAGGCGGGAGTCCATGATAAAATCCATGCCGCCATGCCCGCCTACTTTTTTCGCTTTTTCCCCGATCTGTTTCGAAAGCGGGTGCTCGTAATCCGCCATCATCTTATCAAAATCCTCTTTTGAGAGCCATTCATGTGCCTTTGGCTCCAGCGCGATCTGTTGCTCGGGATATTTTCGCGCCATGCCTTTGGTGCCTACTACCATATGGATGCGGCTGTATGGGCGGGGACTTGTCGTATCATGCTGCAACATGATTGTTTTTCCTTTAAGTGTGCGGATGACGGTCGTGTTCATATCCCCGAGCAGGTAGGTCTGGCGAGCCTCCGGGCTGTCGGGTCCGAGTTTTTCCTTTGCGTAAAGGCTCATGCCGACCTGGTTGGTGGATATGGAATTGAGGTAATCCATGCGGTCACCGCGGTTGATGCCGAAGATCTGGGCAACGGGGCCAAGGCCGTGGGTTGGATAAGGGTTCCCGTTATGGTCCCTGCTGAACTTAAGCCTCCACATGCCGGCAGAGCCTTGTTCCTTGTCGAACTTCAGCCAGCGCAGATCATGGATGTAAGCTCCTTCGGCATGCATGATCTCACCAAAGACCTCCTGCCGCGCCATATTCAGGGTATTCAGTTCAAAAAAGTCATAACAGCAATTTTCAAGCATCATACAATGTCTCTGCGTTTCTTCGGCTGTATTCACGAGTTCCCAGCATTCTTCAAGCGAGGTGGCAGCAGGGACTTCGGTGGCGGTATGCTTGCCCTGCTTCATCGCATAGACCGAGACAGGAGTATGCAATAACCAGGGTGTGCAACTGTAAACAAGGTCGACATCGCTGCGCTTGCAGAGGTTCATCCAGTCTTCTTCCCCATTGGAATAGCCAACCGGTTCTTTCCTGCCGGCATCAGTCACAACTTTCTTACCCTGTACCACCCTTTCGGGGATCACATCACAGATTGCAGTCACCTCAACGCCATCCACATACAATAATCTCCCAAGGGTATCCATTCCCCTCATGCCAAGCCCGACCAGCCCTATGCGGACTGTTTTCAGTGGTTCGCAAGCCAGGCCCATAACACTCCTGCCTTTTCTTTCGGGGGAAGGAAGACGAATGGAATTCGGGCTGGAAGCAAAGCTCTTGAAATCGGCAAGTGAGGCAGCGGCAATCCCTGCTGCTGCGGTTCTTAAAAAATTACGGCGGTTGGTTTTCATGATATGCTTACAAATTCGTTGATGTTTCAAAGATAAGTTGTTCAGATTAATGCTTAACTTCGTATTAGAAAAAATTCGATCAGGTTCTTATTTTTTAAAGCAGACATTATGAACGGGAATTGCACAGTTTCACAATACATCCTTCAGCGCTTGCAGGAGATTGGTATAAAGCATATGTTTGGGGTGCCAGGGGATTACGTTCTGGATTTCCTCGACAGGGTCATTGAAAGCCCGATAAAATGGGTCGGGACATGCAATGAACTGAATGCAGGGTACGCGGCCGACGGTTATGCCCGACTGAACGGGGCAGGTGCGGCAGTGGTGACTTATGGCGTAGGGAGCATGAGTATTTTAAATGCTGTAGCCGGGGCTTTTGCAGAGCAAGTCCCTCTGATCGTCATCAACGGGGCCCCACCGGCCAAACGCAGGGAGTCAGGCGCCCTGGTTCACCATCTCGTTTCAAATTACTACCTGCAGCTGGATATTTTCAAAAAAGTCACCTGCGATGCCGCCATCCTTACAGATTCCAACACAGCTCCTGAAGAGATTGACAGGGTTCTGAGGAATTGCATCACCAGTAAGCTCCCGGCCTACCTTGAGCTTCCTGCCGATATGGTAAATGCAAGTTGCAGAAAACCGGGGGGGGCACTTACAGCCGGAACGTCCCTGTCAAACCAGGAAAATCTTTTTGATTGCATCAGGGAGGCAGCCGGAATGTTTAATAAATCGGATCATCCGATGATCCTTGCCGGTGTGGAATTACTTAGGTTTGGCCTTGGAGCCGAAGCGCTTCACCTGGTTGAGGCCAGCGAGGTCCCTTTTGCAACCATGCTTGGCAGTAAATCAGTACTACCCGAACTTCATCCGCAGTTCACAGGTATGTACCAGGGCGGCTGGAGCAGGGAAACGGTGCGCAACCAGGTTGAAGGCTCCGACTGCCTTTTATCCATCGGAGTATGGATCACGGACCTGGATACCGGGCTTTTCAGCATGAACCTGGATAACCGGAGGATGATCACAGCGGGAGGTGGTAAAGTGCGTATTGGCAATCACTTTTATGAACAGATACAGCTTGGAGATTTTATCAGAGGACTTGCCGGAGCCATAAAACCCCGTTCTTACCTTGCTTCCCACCCTGCAGAATCCTACCGGCCCAAACAACCGTTTATTCCTGAAGCTTCATCTACACTGACTGCGAAACGCCTCTACGAATGTCTGAACTATAACCTCGACGACAGCATGATCCTGCTTGCGGAACCAGGCGATGCATTCTGTGCCGCACCGGCATTTCATATCGAGGAAGCAGAGAACTTCATCGTACAGAGTTATTATTGCTCGATCGGGTATTGCACCCCGGCAGCCCTGGGAGTTTCGCTTGCAAGACCGCAAAAAAGGCCCGTCGTCCTTACCGGTGACGGCGCTTTCCAGATGACCGCACAGGAAGTTTCAACCCTTATCAGGGAACGTCGCCCGGCGATAATAGTGCTCATTAACAATGACGGCTACCTGATTGAGCGCCGGCTGCACCAGGACGGATATTACAACGATATCCAGATGTGGAAGTATTCCAGACTGGCTGAGGTCTTCGATAACTCATCCTTTAGCATAGGATTCAGGGTTACAACAGAAGAAGAACTCGATGAGGCAGTGAAACAAGCTGCCACAGAGAAAGACAAACTTATATTTATCGAAGCTTACATTCCCGGCCGCGATTGTTCAAAGGGACTTGAAAGGCTGGGCGAAGCATTCAGGCAGGCACAGCAGAAGAAATAAGGCCATGCCGGGTTGGTTCCGGATCGTACTACTCCTCACAGTCTAACGATTTTTCCAGCCATTGCAGCCCTTCGTAGCTCCCTTCTCCTTACGGATAATCGATTTTTCCTACCTTTGCAGCCCAAAATCTGAATAATGGCCAGCAACGAAGAACTGTTTAAAAAAATCATCTCCCATGCCAAGGAATACGGTTTTGTATTTCAGTCAAGTGAATTATACGACGGTTTAAGTGCAGTATATGATTACGGTCCTTTCGGGGTTGAACTGAAGAACAATATCAGGGAATACTGGTGGAAGTCCATGGTCCAATACCATGAAAATATCGTGGGCATTGATGCAGCCATTTTCATGCATCCCACGGTATGGAAGGCTTCCGGGCATGTGGATGCATTCAACGATCCTATGATCGACAACAAGGATTCCAAAAAGCGTTACCGTGCCGATGTGCTTATCGAGGATCATATCCAAAAGATAGAGGATAAGATCAACAAAGAAGTCGAAAAAGCAAAGGGCAGGTTTGGAGAGACCTTTGACGAGAAGATGTTCAGGGAGACGAATCCCAGGGTAAAGGAAAACCTGGATAAGATCGATGCCATAAAAAACCGTTTCTACCCGGCTCTTGACCGCAATGATCTTGCCGATGTAAAAACCCTGATCGAAGAACTTGGTATCGTTTGCCCGATCTCCGGGACGAGGAACTGGACGGAAGTAAGGCAGTTCAACCTGATGTTCTCAACCCAGATGGGATCGGTGAACGAGGATGCCAACGAGATCTACCTTCGCCCTGAAACCGCCCAGGGGATCTTCGTCAATTTCCTCAATGTTCAGAAAACAGCCCGCATGAAGATCCCCTTCGGGATTGCCCAGACAGGAAAAGCTTTCCGCAATGAGATCGTTGCACGGCAATTCCTGTTCCGCATGAGGGAATTCGAACAGATGGAAATACAGTTTTTTGTGAGGCCGGGAGAAGAGCTTAAATGGTATGAATACTGGAAGGAAGAACGCCTGAAATGGCATCTTTCACTGGGAATGCCTTCAAGTAAATACCGTTTCCATAATCATGAGAAGCTGGCCCATTATGCCAATGCCGCAGCCGACATAGAATTTGAATTCCCGATCGGTTTCAAGGAAATCGAAGGGATTCACAGCCGCACTGATTTCGATCTTTCGGCGCATCAAAAATTCTCTGGTAAAAAGATACAGTACTTCGACACCGAAATGAATGAGGGATACGTTCCTTATGTGGTTGAAACATCCATAGGCCTTGACCGCACTTTCCTGGCTGTTCTCAGTCATGCTTACCGCGAGGAAAAACTCGAGGATGGGTCTGAGCGCGTGGTGCTCGGAATCCCTGCAAAGCTTGCGCCCATCAAGGTTGCTGTTCTTCCGCTTATCAAGAAGGACGGACTTCCCGAAAAAGCCAGGGAGATCATGGATAAGCTGATGTATGATCACCGTTGTTTCTACGAAGAGAAAGATACCATCGGCCGCCGTTACCGCCGCATGGATGCACTGGGAACCCCTTTCTGCATCACTATAGACCACCAGACGCTGCAGGACAACACCGTCACTATACGTGACAGGGATACTATGCTGCAGGAGAGAATAGCAGTTCCTGAAGTTTCTGCAGTAGTTACAAGTAAAATAGCGAAATAGCGAAATGGCGAAATAATATTTTCAAAAAGACTTGACTTTGGATGTTAGAAATATCTAACTTTGCGTTAGAAATATTTAACATCTGAATTATGAAAAGATCTTTTTTTCTTGTATTATTCGGCATATTATTGCTGTGCGACGGAATACATATGGTATTCAGCCCGCTGGTCATAAGATCCTCATGGACAGACTGGGCGCAAGGCATACTTCTCATCATAATTTCAGGATTCGGGCTCTACCAGGGAGCTTCAAATTTATGGTCCGCCTTTAAAGGAGATCCGATCAAGGATGAACTCCTGAAAAAGATATACAGGAAAGCCTCATCCCTCGCATTTCACATCTCCGTCTGGTGCTGGATCGGCTTGATGATAGCCAACAGGCGCCTGAGCAAGCCTCCTGCAGAAATCATGGAGACGGGGATACTGATCATGATAGGGGTTTATATCATATCCATCGTAGTGATCAGGATCAGGGGGCTGAGGGATGAATAACCGGATCAGGGAACTGCGTCTCAGGCTTGACATCACCCAGGACCAACTGGCAAGGCGGGTTGGCGTGAGAAGGGAAACGATCGTCTTCCTTGAAAAGAATAAATACAATCCTTCCCTCAGGCTTGCATATGATATTTCCCATGTTTTCAGCTTGACCATCGAGGAAGTTTTTATCTTTGATGAACCTGAATCATCATGATGGCCGGATGAAGAAATTTATGAAAATATTCATGATAAGCCTGGGCGGGATTTTCACAGTAATTGTAATTCTTGCCTTTACCCCGGGGCCTTTCTGGATGTGGTACAACCTGAGTGTTTCAAAAGCAGGTGTGAACCGGCCGCCTGAATATATCGTAGTGCTCGGAGGAGGAGGGATGCCGAGCGAGTCGGGCCTGATGCGCTGCTGGTATGCCGCAAAGACGGCGAATTATTTCACACGCGCAAAAGTCATCGTCGCCCTTCCGGGAAACGTTCGTGACAGCCTGAGTTCAATCAACGGCATGAAAAAAGAACTTGTCATACGAGGTATAGCCCCTGAACGCATACTGCTTGAGGACTCCGGGACGAATACACGAGCTGAGGCGCTTAATATTTTACAAATAATTTCGAATATCGAATATCGAATATCGAATGTTGAACCAGATCGAAATTCAAAATTCAATGTTCAATATTCAATATTCAAGTCTCTCTTGATTGTCACCTCTCCCGAGCATCTGTACCGCGCGGTCCTTACCTTCAGGAAAGCCGGGTTTATGAAGGTGGATGGCGTTCCGGCGTTTGAAGAGGCGATTGAATCCGACCTGTCATTCACCGGTCGCAGGCTCGGGGGGCGCCGATGGGTCCCTGATATCGGCAACAACATTACACTCCGCTACCAGTTCTGGACCCAGCTGCATTACGAGGAGCTCATCCTGAGGGAGGTCTTTGCTTTGGGGTATTATTGGATCCAGGGATGGATCTAAGGAAATAGCGAAGCAGAGAGGTAGCGAAATAGCAATCAGCGAATAGAGACTGGTGATTAGCAAGAAGCCCTGAGTACTTCAACATTCAACATTCAATGTTCGATATTCGAAATTCATTTCTTCCAGATCTTTTCTATTTCTTCGAGGGTGCGGCCTTTGGTTTCGGGGACGAGTTTCCATACGAACACTGCGGCGAGGAATCCCATGAGGCCATATATCCAGTAAGAGAACCCGTGATTGAAAATGGCAGTGAGCCAGGAATTATCGTTAAGGATGGGGAAGGTCCATGAAATAAGGAGATTTGCAATCCATTGGGCTGCCACAGCGATAGACATGGCCCCGCGGATTGAATTCGGGAAGATCTCCGAAAGCAGGACCCAGGTTACCGGGCCCCAGCTCATGGCAAAGCCTGCAGTATAGGTGAGCATAAATACCAGGGCAAGCAGGCCGGGTTGTCCAAAGTAAAATGTAAATCCCAGGCAGGTCATGCTCACCCCCATGCAGAGAGCCCCGAGGATCATCAGGGGTTTGCGGCCGAAACGATCCACCGACAGGATCGCAACCACCGTAAAAAGCAGGTTGATCATACCCACGATAATAGTCTGTAACAGGGATGAATCGGTGCTGGCTCCCATGTTCCTGAATATGTTGCCGGCATAATAAAGTACCACGTTGATCCCCACAAACTGCTGAAAGACCGAGAGCATGATCCCTATAAAGATCACAAAGAAACCATAAGAAAGCCAGGGAGCCCTTGATTCACGAAGGGTTTCACGGATCTCTTCAAGAATCCTGCCTGCGTCGCCTTCTCCTGATATTTTCTTTAGTACATTAAGTGCTTTGGCTTCCCTGCCTTTCATCACCAGGAACCTGGGGGTTTCGGGTACAAAAAAGAGCAGGAAAAGGAATATACCCGAAGGAATTAGTCCGGAAAAGAACATCCACCTCCAGCCTTCGTTGATAAGCCAGGTCTCATCGCCATTCCGTGCAATGAACCAGTTCACGAAGTAAATGATCAGCATGCCAAAAATGATGGCAAACTGGTTCCAGGAAACCAGCTTTCCCCTTACACCTGCAGGCGCTATCTCGGCAATATACATTGGTGAGAGCATTGATGCAAGCCCTACCCCGATGCCGCCGATGATGCGGTAAGCAACGAAGGAGTAAACATCGAGCGTACCGAAAAAATTGAATAATTCGGGTCTCCAGGCACCCACAGCCGAAACTGTAAATGCCAGGGCCGACAATATCAGTCCTTTTTTTCTCCCCAGGGATTTTGAAACAAAGCCTGCAAGAGCTCCGCCTATAATGCATCCTATAAGGGCGCTGGCCACCACGAAACCTTTCACCGAATCAAGGAATCCTTTGATGGCCATGCTGTCGCCTTCCATGGGCATGGGCCGGCCAAGGTAGGTCACGATATAAACAGTGAGGATCGCAAGCAGGATCAGGCTTATAATTCCTCCTTTTTTCAGTCCCAGCAGGCGTATGATCTGCCCTGAGATGATAATCACCACAAGGTAAAAAACAAAAGTTACAAGGATGCGATACTGCCCGATCAGTCTGAAAGCATAGGAAAACTCCGGGGGATTCAATGCTCTCGATAAGAAATGTTCAACAAGGGATTTTTCAGCACCGTTGACCACTGCTGTATCGTAGCCGAACAGGAGGCCGCCGAGGGTTGCCACGATAGTCAGCAGGGCGACGTATGGTTTTAACCTGTAGGAGGAGTACATGATGAAAGGATTTACGATTGGACGATTTACGATTTACGATTGAAGTTATTGATTTACGATTTACGAATAAATACGAAGTACGAATTTCGATTCGAGGGTCACGGTTAAAAATACATCTGCAGCAGTTGTTCGAATTTCTCCTGCCTGCCGCTGATCTGTTCGGGTTCGCCTAGGCCGAGGGCGAATTCCCTGAGGTCTTCGAGCTTCAGTTTGCCAGCTTCATAATCCGTTCCCATGCCGCTGTCAAAAGTAGTATACCTTGATTTCTTCCACGACTTGTAAGGGGAGGTGTTCAGTAACCTGTCGGCAGCCATGAGCGCATGGGCCATGGTATCCATGGCTGTGATATGTGCGATGAAGAGATCTTCGGGATCGGTTGAATTACGACGGATCTTTGCGTCGAAATTAATTCCGCCGTTAGTAAATCCGCCTGCATCAAGGATCACCAGCATTGCCTCCGTTGCGTCGTAAAGGTTGACGGGGAACTGGTCTGTATCCCATCCGTTCTGGTAATCACCGCGGTTTGCATCTATGCTGCCCAGCAAACCCGCATCGGCAGCGCACTGAAGCTCATGCTGGAAAGTATGCCCTGCAAGGGTGGCATGGTTCACCTCTATGTTCAGTTTAAAATCCTTATCCAGGCCGTAATGCCTTAAAAATCCTATCACCGTTTCGGCGTCGA
>CAIJYT010000033.1 GCA_903824935.1 uncultured Bacteroidales bacterium
CCTCGGACCTCACGAATACTTCTCTAGCCTCATATTCAGCCATCCCAAGTTTGTCGTAGAGGCGGGCAGTATTTTTATTCCGTTCTTCGGCTCTTTGCCAGAATTCGCGTTTATCAGCTCCCATAAACATGGCCCCGTCTTTTTGCGACTGGTGCCTGAAAATGGCATTTCGTTTTATCACTACTTCTTCAGGACTGAGCGGAACAGCCATATCGACCATTTCGATATCCCATTCCTGCCATGCCCCGCGGTAGAGCCATACACGGCAATCTTTCATCCAGTCTTCCGTTTTCATCCTTTCGAGGGCTTCGATGATCACATCAATGCATACCCGGTGGGTTCCGTGTGGGTCGCTCAGATCGCCGGCTGCATAGATCTGGTGCGGCTTGAGTGTTCGGAGGAAGTCCATGATGATCCGGATATCCGACTCTCCTGCCGGTGCTTTTTTAACGGTACCTGTCTCATAAAAAGGAAGGTTCAGAAAATGTACATTCTTTTCCGGGAGGCCTATATACCGGCACGATGCTTTTGCTTCACCCCTTCGGATGGCCGCTTTTACGGCAAGCAGCTCCGAGGGTTCTATGCTGTCTTTTTTCTTATTCCTGTAAAAATCGGATGTTAGTTCATAAAGGGATTCGGCTTTAGGTTCAATAATATCATAAATCTTCTCGTAATTCTGAACAAAGTCGAGGTAACGTATGGCATCATCATCACTAACAGCAATACTTCCCGATGTCTGGTAGGCAACATGCACGTCATGCCCGTGTTCCACCAGGCGGGCAAACGTTCCGCCCATCGAAATAACATCATCGTCAGGGTGGGGGCTTAAGAGGGCAACTCTTTTCGGGAATGGCAGTGCACGTTCAGGGCGGGTCGAATCGTCAACATTCGGCTTCCCGCCGGGCCAGCCCGTAATGGTATGTTGCAGGTCGTTGAATACCTTAATGTTTATTTTGCTGAAAATGGCATGCGTGCTTATCAGGTCCGAAAGGCCATAATCGTTATAATCTCTCTCAGTCAGTTTGAGCAAGGGTTTCCCCGTCTGGGTGCAGAGCCACAAAACCGCTTTCCGGATCATGCGGTCGGTCCATTCGCACTGTCCCACCCGCCAGGGCGATTTAAAGCGGGTCAACTCAACGGCAGCCGGTGGATCCACGATGAAGGTCGTGTTGAGATGGTTTTGGAGAAAACTCGAAGGAATTACATCTGTTACCGTCCCTTCGACCGCTTTGGCAATAATTTCAGCTTTCCCTTCACCCCAGGCCATGAGGTAAACTTCCTTGGCGGCTATTATAGTCCCCACACCCATGGTAATGGCAAAATGAGGCACATGCTCTTCACCATTAAATGAATCAGCTGCATCATTTCTCGTCATGCGGTCGAGTGTGACCAGCCGGGTTTTCGAAGTATAAGCTGAACCAGGTTCGTTAAAACCAATATGACCGGTCCTTCCAATGCCTAGCAGTTGTATGTCAATGCCCCCGGCCTCATTTATCTTCCTTTCGTATTCACGGCAAAAAGCAGCCACATCATCCTGCTCAATACTGCCCGAAGGAATATGGATATTTTCAGTTTTAATGTCAATGTGTTTGAAGAGCCTGTCCCACATAAAGTGGTTGTAACTCTGCTGGTGATCATGCTCAAGCGGGTAGTATTCATCCAGGTTAAAGGTGATTACATTCGAAAAACTCAGGTCTTCCTCCTTGTGAAACCGGATCAATTCATTATACACCTTCAGCGGTGTTGATCCGGTTGCCAGCCCCAGTACCACTGTTTTGCCCGACTTTTGACGTTCCCTGATCAGGACAGCAATTTTCGAGGCAACTTCCACAGAGCCTGCAGCTGCAGAAGGAAAGACCCGGACCGAGATCTTTTCAAAACGGGTGACAAATGCATCATCATTTAAAGCCGGGCTATCCGATGCTGATGAATATCCTTTAATATCAGCGAGTTTCATCTATTGGTGGTTTAATATCCTGTTTCTAAATTAATACGGGTAACTGATTGGATACATACGGTAAGACCAAGTGTAGTCTTTTGCCGGAATAAGGTATTTCTCCATGGGCCATGCTCCCCAACTGTCATTGCCCCCGACTCCGCACATCAGGTAATCAAGGTTGATATCGGTAAACGTTTGTTTTTCAAGAAGATTCCCGTGTTTACCTCCATGTTCGAACCCTTTCAGATCATCATAGGTGTATGGAAGAGCACTGAAACCGAAAGTAGGGCATCCTTCGATGCGTAAAGCAACATTCTTGTTGTTGTGCAGTATGAGGGATTTCACATCCGTGCGATAGCCGTTTTCCTGGGGCCTGACGTAAGGCGTGTACATTTCGTAGGTTGTTGAATGGTAAAATCCGATATATGCGGCTGTTTTTCGGTCGGGGTAATTTTCGAAAGGTCCGCGGCCATACCAGTCAACATGGTCTAGGGAACCATTCAGTTTCATGTTGATGCCTAACCTGGGAATCCAGGGCAGGTTTTCGGAAACTCTAAGAGCGTTTTCAACCTTTATTTCCATTCCATTGAACGAGTATACAGCTATAAACTCGCTTTTTACATCAGGTAATACAAAACTAACATTCACCCTGGGATGAAACAGGTCTGAAGTATCCAGGGTCATCGATTTTACAATCCTTTTCTCACTGGCATCATACCAGGGTTTGCATTTAACGAACATCCTGCAGCCTACATCATTATCTGTGGGTGCTCTCCTGAAATTAGGCAGGGGACCCTGCACCATAAGCTGCTGTCCATTATGAATATAGGAAGAAATGGTGCCTGTGAGTTTGCTAAAGGTTACTTTATCCGTACTGCTGTTTACCGTGATTTCCTTTTCTGTTTCGGAAGATTTAAAGGCCAGGACATTTGCAGGCGAAGAATCTTTCCTGGGTTCCCCGGTGCTCAGGGTGAACTGTTCACTCGCCAATATGTGTCCTTTGCCGAGCAAGGGGCGATTGTCGGTTGTTTCGAGGTAAACGTTCAGGTAGTAATCATCCGTTCGCGAAGTAAGGCCTTTCCAACTGATGGTGTAATCACGGTAACTGCCGGCAGGAATATTGTTGGTAGTGAATGTTCCGGTTTTGATAACGAGCAGGTTTTCTATTATTTCCCATCGGAGAATGGTATGAGCGAGATACTGGAAGGCATATTTATTGGTAAGCCGGAAGGATGGTTTTTCCAGGTTGACCGAAGTGAATTTGACGTACTGGTAAACTTTTTTAACCTCCGACAGGGCGGGATGGGGAGTGCGGTCGGCAAAAACCAGCCCGTTGGTGCAAAAATTGCCATCACTGGGAACACCTTTTGGACCGTAATCTCCTCCGAAAGCCCAATATTTTCGTCCGGTTGAATCGTATTTTTCAAGCCCCTGGTCTACCCAGTCCCAGATGAATCCACCCTGCAATTGCTCGTTGTTGTCGATAGCATTCCAGTATTCCGCCAGGTTGCCGGTACTGTTCCCCATGGCATGCGCGTATTCGCATTGTATCAACGGCTTATCCTGCTTTTTCGAAGTGTAATCCAACAAACTTTGCACACTTTCGTACATGGGGCAGAAAATATCCGAATTCCGCTCATGCCCGGCACGTTCGTATTGCACCGGGCGGCTCAGGTCACGCGACTTTATCCAGTCGTAAGTGGCATAGAAATTGCACCCGTTACCGGCTTCGTTACCTAATGACCAGATAATTACCGAGGGATGATTCTTGTCGCGTTCCACCATCCTGAGTGTGCGGTCGAGGTGTGCCTTTTTCCATAGCGGGTTGTTGCCCAGTGTGCGGTCGGGGTCATAGCCCATGCCGTGGGATTCGATATTGGCTTCGTCGATCACATACAGCCCATATTCATCACAAAGTTCATACCAGTATTCATCATTGGGGTAGTGACAGGTGCGGACGGCATTGATGTTATTTTGCTTCATCATTTGTACATCCCGTAGCATGAGTTCGCGGGAAATCACATGACCTTTCACCGGGTCGTGTTCATGACGATTAACACCCTTAAGTTTAACTGCCACTCCATTAATCAGCAATTGCCCGTTTTTTATCTCGCTGGTCCTGAACCCTATATGGCTACTGAGACTTTCTATACAGTTCCCTTCAGGGCCAAGCAGGCTCAAGGTCAGCACATAAATTGAAGGCGTCTCTGCAGTCCATTTTTTCGCCCGGGGGACTATTTTCTCGAACCTTAAGCTGTCCTTCCCTTGTTTATTTGCAAGGGAAACTACTTCTGAAAAGACTTGTTTATGAGTATTGGCTGATTCGAACAGGCTTATCCTGAGGCTTTGCTTTTTCGCCTTGGCGGATTCCAGATCATTGAAAAGCACATCCAAGACCAGGTTCCCGTTGATGAAATTATCTTTCAGGTCGCCACGGGCAAAGAAATCCCTGACGTAAATATCAGGTCTGGCATACAGATAAACATCCCGGTTGATCCCACTCATTCGCCACATATCCTGGCATTCCAGGTAGGAACCGTCACTCCACCTGAAAACCTCCAGGGCCAGCGTATTTTCACCCTGCACCAGGTAAGGTGTGA
>CAIJYT010000034.1 GCA_903824935.1 uncultured Bacteroidales bacterium
GCTTAAGTGGAAAATGGGGTCCGGCGCCATTCCCAGCGTGACCGGACTGCTTGAGGAGCAGGGAATAAAAATTTTCTGCAGAAACCTTGCTGCTTCCTTTGACGGAGTATCGGGATGGGCTGAAGGTGCGGCGAAGCATTCCAACGTCAACGGAGTGTCGGGATGGGCTGAAGGTGCGGCGAAACATTCCAACGTCAGCGGGGTATCGGGTCCTTTGCCGCTGGTCGTTGCCGGAGGTGCGCCCGGCCCGTTGCCGGTGATCCTTATCAACGGCATTCTTAGTCAGGAGCGCAGGCGTTTCGTTGCTTTACGTGAACTGGGGTACCTGCTTCTGCGGATTGATAAAACGCTTTCGCTTTATCGGTCGGATCAGATCTGCCGGCGCTTTTGCGATGCCTTCCTGCTTCCCCGGGAAACATTTTTTAGTGAGCTGGGACGGGGAAGGAATTCTATCAGCACTCCTGAATTGATCAGGGTGAAAGAAACGTATGGCATCCCGGTGAAGTCGCTCATTCGCCGGGCCAGTGAGCTGGGGGTGGTGAACGAGATGGTATACAGGACATATTGCAGGCGACTTTCGGTGAATCCGGCCGAAAAAGACCTTGGCTGGTTTTGTGGAAGGGAGGATTGTGATCGCTATAAGGTGTTGGTATTCAGGGCGGCAGCGGAGGGGGCCATTCCTTACGGCGAAGCGGCTGCCCTGTTAAACCAGAACCAGCGGGAGTTCAGGATGGAGTCGGAATTTTTATAATGACTTGCCTGTAATACATGTTACGACCGTCATGTTCTTTGCGAATTTTTCCTACATTTGTTGAATGCAAAAGCGCTGGGTCAATAAACCTGAGGGGGATGCCGAAAGTATCCGCAAAATGTCGGAATTACTGGGGACAGACCGCTACCTGTCGGGGCTGCTGGTTCAGCGTGGAATAACCACTTTCGAGGATGCCAAAGCGTTCTTCCGCCCGAGTCTTGGCAAGCTTCACGATCCTTTCCTCATGAAGGATATGGACAAGGCGGTGGACCGTATCGAACTGGCGATGGCCGCACAGGAAAAGATACTCGTTTACGGGGATTATGATGTGGACGGCACGTCGGCGGTGGCCCTGGTTTACAGTTTTATAAAACGTTTTCATGACCCTGCCGATTTTTATATTCCTGACCGTTATACCGAAGGATACGGAATTTCGATCAAGGGCATTGATTTTGCGGCAGAGAATGGCTTCAAGCTGATCATAGCACTGGATTGCGGTATCAAGGCGGTTGAGAAGGTTGCTTATGCAAAGGAAAAGGGCATAGATTTCATCATCTGCGATCACCATCGTCCGGGTGCGGAACTGCCTCCGGCCGTTGCTGTGCTTGACCCCAAGAGGGCCGACTGTCCTTATCCATATAAAGAATTATCAGGCTGTGGCATTGGGTTCAAGCTCATCCAGGCGATAGCCCAGAGAAGAAATATACCTTTTCAGGAAATTCATGAGTACCTCGACCTGGCGGTGATCAGCATTGCTTCGGATATTGTGGATATCACCGGTGAGAACAGGATACTGGCATTTTTCGGGCTTAAGCTTATCAACAGCTCGCCCAGGCCCGGAATTGAGGCGCTGCTGCATTACGCGGGAGTGCATGCGAAGGTCCGTGAAGATGATATGACGATAAGGCGATACGACGATAAGGCGAAAGGAAGCAACTCAAAATCTGAGGCTGCTCCCGGAGGGCGTAACGGCATATCGTCGTATCGTAATAACGATAAAAACTGTTACGACAAAGAACTTACTGTGACTGACCTGGTATTTACGCTGGGGCCGCGCATCAACGCAGCGGGTCGGATCGAGAGCGGGAAGAATTCGGTGAGGCTGCTGATTGCCAAAACCCTTGAGGAAGCCCAGACCATCGCCGTGCAGATCAATAATTACAATACCGAGCGTAAGAATCTTGATAAGATCGCCACTGACGAGGCGGTATCAATGATCAGCCGGGATGAGAAGCTGAGGAATGCCAAATCGACGGTGATTTACCAGCCGGGTTGGCATAAGGGGGTAATCGGTATCGTGGCTTCGAGGCTTACCGAGACTTTTTACCGCCCGACTATCGTTCTGACTTCTTCGTCGCCCGACCTGATCACGGGTTCGGCGCGTTCGGTTAAGGATTTTGATATCTACGAGGCTGTGGATGCCTGCAGCGGTTTGCTGGAGCATTTCGGAGGACATAAATACGCAGCAGGCCTTTCGCTGAAGCCTGAAAACCTCGAGCTTTTCAGGGAGAAGTTCGAGGAGTTTGTTGCAGCCAGGATGAAAGACCTGGACCTCCAGCCTGAACTGGAGGTTGATGTGGTGCTGCCCCTGAGCGCTGTCAACACCAGGTTTTACAATATCCTAAAGCAGTTTGCTCCGTACGGCCCGGGAAATATGGCGCCTCTCTTCCAAACCAACGGTGTGGTCAATGCCGGCGGCTCGCGGCTCGTAGGCAAAAATCATATCAGGCTTACTGTGGTTCATCCCGAGATCTCGGGAGGGCCCTGTCCCGCCATCGCCTTTCAGCAGGGCGAGCATTTCGGCCTTATCGATAAAGGCATCCCCTTCGATATCTGCTACCACATCGAGGAAAATGAATGGAACGGAAATATTTCGCTGCAGCTGAATGTGAGGGATATACGCTTCGCGATGTGACGATAAGGCGATATGCCCTTCGGGCTAAAAACACGAAGTGCATATCGTCATAACGTCTTCAAACATCATCCACCACTCCCGAAGCAGATATCCATCCTGCGGGCTTTTTCGACGAGGGGGTCGTTGTTGGGGACGAGGCGGAGTTTGCCTCCGACGTCTTTCAGAGGGACCGAGGTGATCTCACTGCCTTTGAGGGAGACCATGCGGCCGAATTTTTTTGCGGCGATCAGCTCTACGGCAAAGGCGCCGTAACGAGTGGCAAGAACGCGGTCCATGGGCGAAGGGGTGCCTCCGCGCTGTATGTAACCAAGTATGGTTTCGCGGGTCTCTAATCCGGTTAACTCCTTGATACCGTTGCCGATATACTGGGCTGCCGACATCTCCTTGGGCCTGGGAATTCCTTCGGCCACAACAACAATACTGTATGGTTTCTTGTTGATAGCGCGTTTTTTCAGGCATTTGGCAACAGCCTCTATCTTATATTCTATTTCGGGTATGAGGATGACATCCCCGCCGCCTGCGATGCCGGAGTAAAGGGCAAGCCATCCGGCATGATGGCCCATGACTTCTATCACCATGATCCGTTTATGGCTGTTTGCTGTACTGTGAAGCCTGTCGATGGCCTCGGTGGCAATCCACACTGCCGAATCAAAACCAAAGGTGACATCTGTACCAAACACGTCATTATCAATGGTTTTGGGTATGCCGATGACGTTAAGGCCTTCTTCGGCCAGAAGGGCCGCGGTGCGCTGGGTGCCGTTTCCGCCAATGCAAACGAGTGCATCGAGCCCGAGTTCATTATAATGTTTGCGGATGAGTTTGGGCTTGTCTATGGTATTGAAGGTGGCTGATTTTTTGAAGGGGTTCTCACGCGAGGTCCCGAGTATGGTACCGCCAACGGTGAGGATACCCGAAAGCTGGTTCTCTTCGAGTTTGGTGTATTCCTGGTTGATGAGGCCAAGGAAGCCTGCAGAGATTCCGATGACTTCCATTCCGTATTCGAGGATTGCTGTCTTGCCGACGCCGCGGATTGCTGCGTTGATCCCGGGGCAGTCGCCGCCGGCGGTGAGGATTCCGATTTTCATATATTTGGAAATGTTAAGTAGCGAAGTAGTGAAGTAGCGAGGTAGCGAAATAAGTAGATTGGAAAATTTCGCTATTTAATTTCGCTATTTCGCTATTTCGCCATTTCGCTATTTAAGTTCAAATGACCCTTCGCCAATTTCCTTGTCATCAGCAAAGACAGAGATGATATATTTCCCTTTCATCGCGGGGACATCGTTATCTTTTTTGTTCCAGACAACGCAGAGGTTCTGGGCTTTGCCGACATAGTTGACGTCTTCGCGTACAGAATAGGGGAGTGACTGTCCGTTGTAATTGAACACATCATATTTGGTTTTCTGGACGACTACATTGTCGGGGCGCTGAATACGCACGTAGATAGGGCGTCGGCCGGTGGCGACCAGGGGGTTTTCACCCAGGGTGAAACAAACTTTCAGTCGTTCGGTGCGGGAGGCCTTGTCGGTCTGGGTTTCTTTGCCGCCTCCCTTTACTTTCCAGGCCGATGCCGTTACGTCGTAGGCTTTGATAAAGGCGGCCTCGTTCATCTTTTCCTTGAGGTCTTCCTTATCCTTCATCAGGCTCTGGTTGCGGTTCCTTTCGGTTACCACCTGGGCTTTCACCTTTTCGTTCTCGGCGGTGAGTTCGCGGTTAACGGTATAGAGTGAATCCATCTGGCGCACATAGCCCTGGGCTACGACCTGGAGGGTTGCAAGTTTCTTCCTGACCTTGTCGTACTCCCACTGGGTGTCGAGCAACTTTTTGATTTCCATGGCGTTGGCCAGGATCAGGCTGTCCTTGGTCTTCAAACTGTCGCTGAGGGCGCCGTATTCGACCTTGATCTTGTTGTGTTCCACGACAACCGAGTCGAGTTCATGTTGAAGTTCGTTCTTCTCGGTCTCTTTCTCGTGAACCAGCTTGAGCAGCTGTGACCTCTGGATAAACAACCAGAACGCCAGTACAAGGATAAGGATCCCGAGGATGGCCAGGTACATCTTGTATTTTCTTATGCCGGAACTTTGCTCTTCCATGGTCCTAGGATGTTGGTTAGTGGTTCAAATATAAGAATAAGTAGCGAAGTAGCGAGGTAGCGAAGTAGCGAAAAAGATTATCAGAAGTTTTCGCTACTTAATTTCGCTATTTATTCGCACCAATTGTTTATTTCATTTGTGTGCTCATTTGGGCTTCGCCCAACGCTTTTCGCCACTTCGCTACTTCATTAATGTTTATCCGCTGGTGCCTTGATGACATCCCCGTGTTCTCTCACAATTTCCTTGAGCCACCATTCGGGATAGCCGGGCTGGGATGGCATTACGGGTACACCGTAGCCATTGTCCTTGAACTTGCCGTTTTCTTCCTTCATGATGTTGCCGTCCTTATACTTAACGATGAGATATTCGCCGAGTTCTTTCCAGCGGGCCACCGTGTTATCGGCAGTCTTCACACTATAATTCGTTACCAATGCAATTGCTTTGGCCTTGTCGGTCTTATAGAGTTTTGCAGCGTCGGCGTCGATTTTGGGAGTTTCTTTAGCAAAGCCGGATTCGAGTTCGCTCTGCACTTTCTGGAGGTCTTTGATCATATAGCTCCAGCGGGTATAAACCCAGTTGGCAACAAAGTTGAAGGTCCAGAAGCCTGAAGTGGAAGACCACTTCAGCATATTGCCGTTGCCTACCGCGTAGGAATGCGGCACCTTGGTACATCCGCAGTAAATAGGATTAAATACTGTGGTATAGGTATCGTCAACGCCGAACCAGAAGATGCCCCCGATGGGATCGGGCAGCCAGGAGCGGCTCTGGGCAACGAAGACGAAGCCGGTTTGCATGGTTGAAGTGGCGCGTTCGTGAACATAATTCATCGAATCGACTTTCCAGGTCATGGGCCTCCAGCGGATGGGGCAGGCGAACGGACCGGCCCCGATATCGTTGTTCATATCCATTTTGGTGCCTTCGTAATGGTCGCGCATCAGGTTCTGCATATCCTGGGCCGAAATTTTACGGTCGGGCTTGATATACAGGGGCATGCGGTTGGTGGTGTAACCCCACTTGCCTGTGGTGAGTTTGCCCATTGCATAATCCTGGTACTTGCCCATATCCTTGTTGCAGCGGTTGAACATGGACCAAACGCGGGCTTCACAGAAGCGGGCGCCGCCGAAGGTAACGGGTGCGTAAGTATCTGAAAAACTGAATTCTTCATCCTTTCCGTCGAAGTATTTCTTCTCACGGGCGAAGGTGATGACGTCTTTCGAATAGATACAGTTTTCGGGGTCGTTAAGCGGGAACTGGGTAATTCTTGCCTGGTTGGCATGGCCGGATATGTATCCGTCGGGGATACGAACGGCTACCCACACTGCGCCTTTCTGGCCGTCGCCCTTGGCTATCATCTCGAGGATCCAGGCTTCGTTGGGATCGGAAATGCTGAAAGATTCGCCTTCTGATGCATAGCCGTAGGCAGCGGTAAGTTCGCCGAAGACCTTGATGGCTTCGCGGGCTGTCTTTGAACGCTGTAATCCAACATAGATGAGAGTGCCGTAATCGACAACGGCATCTTTCTGATGCTGAAGCTCTTCGCGGCCTCCGAAGGTGGTTTCACCAATGGCGACCTGGTGCTCGTTCATATTGCCGATGACCTGGTAGGTATGTTTGATCTGGGGGATCTTGCCCAGGGGTTTCTGGGTATCCCATTCAATTACATTATACATAGCTCCGGCGGGCCAGTCTTTGGCGGGCCAGAAGTATAATTCTCCGTAAAGCTGGTGTGAATCAGCAGAGTACGATATCATTGTCGAACCGTCGGTGGATGCGCCTTTGGTGACGATGAAGTTGGTGCAGGCGTGGGACTGTTGTGCGATGAACAGGCCGAGCAGGAGGATGCAGGATGCGGGATGCAGGATGCGGGATAGGAGTTGTTTCATGTGGGTGTGGGGTTATGTACGAAGTACGAAGTACGATGTACGAATTGATTTTTTTAAGTTTTCTATGAGGCAAAAATACACATTTGGATCAAACCGGCAAGGCTTTGAACCAAGTACGTTAAAAATGCGTATCTTTGCACATAGAATTTCCTTATTGTTATGAAGTTAGTGTCGTATTTCCTTCCAATGATCCTGGTATCTTTCCTGGTGTTGCCAATCCACAGTCACAGTCAGGAAATACAGAAAAAGGAGAAGAGACCGAAAGAGAAAGATATATTCTCACTTGAGTTCAACATGAATTATTCAATGCCATTGGGGGATTACGGGAAAACGGATAAGGAAACCCAGAAGTCGGGCTACGCGAAAAACGGCTGGGTTGGTTCGCTTACTCTGAACTGGCTCGGGAAGACAGGTTTCGGCCTGGCTTTTCAGTACGACCTCCAGCATAACGGTTATAAAGATATTGCAGCAACCACCAATCCTTACGGTACGAAATACGTGCTCGGGACTTCGGGCTGGTTCAATAATTATTTATTGGCCGGACCGGTTTTCATCAGGGATTTCGGCAAGGTGGAGCTGAACGTGAAAGCACTGCTGGGCGTCATAGTCGCCACTTCGACCAATTTCAATGTGGAGAGCCCGATAGATACCTCGAACGTTTCGCTTACGGCAACAGGGTTCGGGTATGCAGTGACTGCGGGCGTGGGTTACCGGATCAGCAAGCACTGGGGTGTTAACGTACAGGTGGGTTATCTCGGGGGCACTCCCAAGGCTTCAAAAACTTACGGATCGGAACTCCTTGGATACCGGAATATAATGGATACGCTTACCGGGCAATGGGTGCAGATGCCCTATTATTCTGCTCCGACAAAATATGAGATCAAACGAACCGTTTCTACTTTTAATGCAGGAGTGGGGGTGATTTACCATTTTTAACGTGAACCGTGAACCGTGAACCGGATCACGAGTCACGAGTCACGAGTCACGAAAAACGAAGTACATGAAGCAGCTTAGGATAGGAAATCTCATCATTCAGGTCCCCATAATTCAGGGAGGAATGGGAGTAGGTGTGTCGCTATCGGGACTTGCGGTTGCGGTGGCGAACGAAGGAGGGGTGGGGGTTATCTCCAGCGCCGGACTTGGCTTGCTTTACCGTGATCTTTCAAAGAATTTCCTGGAAGCAAGTATTCTGGGCCTTATAGAGGAGCTGCGGATCGCGCGTGAGAAATCCCGGGGTGTTATCGGTGTGAACGTGATGGTCGCTATGACCAATTTCGCCGATATGGTGAGAACTTCCATTAAGGAAAAGGCCGATATCCTTTTCTGCGGGGCAGGATTGCCCCTTGACCTTCCCTCATTCCTTACGAAAGGCAGCACTACCAAGCTTGTGCCGATTGTTTCATCGGGCAGGGCGGCGAAACTTATCTGTTCAAAATGGATAGGCACTTATAATTATGTACCCGATGCTTTTGTGGTGGAAGGTCCCAAAGCCGGAGGCCACCTGGGTTTCAAGCAGGAGCAGATCACTGATGATGATTACAGGCTGTGCAAGCTCGTAAGTGATGTGCAGCACGAGGTAAGAGAGGTTGAGAAAGAACATCATTGCAATATACCGGTTATCGCTGCAGGGGGGATTTATACCGGGAGCGATATTTATGATATCATGGCCTGCGGGGCCGACGGGGTTCAGATGGCTACGCGCTTTGTCACGACCAATGAATGCGATGCTTCCAATGCCTTCAAGCAGACATATATCGATGCTGTTGAGAAAGATATCGATATCATTAAATCACCTGTCGGAATGCCGGGCAGGGCTATCGTAAATGCCTTTATCGAGAAGGTTCGGGCGGGTAAAAAGCACCCGTTTTCATGCCCGTTCAAATGCATCAAGACCTGTGATATTTCGAGCAGTCCGTACTGCATCATCACGGCTTTGATCAATGCTGTAAAAGGTAATTTTGACGGTGGATTTGCTTTTGCCGGGACCAATGCATTCAGGGCAACCAAGATCACCAGTGTGAAGGAAATTTTTGCCGAGCTGGTCGAGGATTTCAACAGGAAGGTGGAGGAGCTGAGCAAGAAGAAAGATGAATTTTTAAAAAAGTAGCGAAGTAGCGTTCGGCGAAGCCGTAATGAGCACGCAAATGAAATAAGCCATTGGTGCGAATAAGTAGCGAAATAAATTTTGTGAGGCATTATAATACCCTTTGTATGCTGAAACGACTGCTCTATCTTGTAATCCCGCTCTGTCTGCTGGGCAGCGCCGCATCGGCCCAGATCAGTTTAAGAGATACTTCCATCAACATGGGCATGTTCTATGTTGGATATTCATACCAGCTTCCCGGGGGAGACCTGTCAAAATTATTCGGAGGGAACTCCAGCATAGGCGGAGGTTTTCTTTATAAGCTGCATTCCAACTGGCTTTTCGGTGTCGAGGGGAATTTCCTTTTCGGAGGTACGGTAAAGAATGCAGATTCGCTGATCAAGATGATATCCGACAAGGATGGACTTATGATTGATGAGAACGGGTATATGGCTGGTATACAGTATTACGAACGCGGATACAGTATTTACGGGAAATTCGGGAAGATATTCCCTGTCTATCCCACGCTTGCCCCGAACAGGAACTGCGGCATCACCGCGATGATAGGCGCAGGATACATTCAGGACAAGATCAGGATAAACAACCCCGATGGCACCACGCCCCAGATCAACGGCGATTACGGAAAGGGTTACGACAGGATGAATAACGGGATAGCCGTTACTGCTTCGCTTGGCTACCTCTTCATGAGCAATACCCGCCTGTTCAATTTTTACCTGGGCTTTGAGTTTATCCAGGCCTGGACCAAGAGCATGCGGCAGTATGATTTCGACAGGATGGCATACAACCACTCCTCCTATTCGAGCCAGTTCTATGGCTTCAAAGCCTGCTGGTTCATCCCTGTTTACGCCCGCAAACCCAAGGATTTTTATTATTATTAGCGATGGGTTCTTTTGCACACAACCGATAACAGGTAACTCATAACTTAATCCAAAATTCTTACCTTTGAATTCAATTACTTTTGATTCATTCAAATGCATTTCCTTTACACTTTCTCGCTGAGGCTTTATTATTTTGCACTATGGATAGCATCCTGGTTCAACCCCCGGGCGCAAGCGTGGATCAGCGGGAGGAGGGGTTGGAAGAAAGATCTTAGGGAAAAGATTGAGAAGATTCGTAACGAACGTAATGACGTCACGCCCGTCACCAGCGAACGAAGTGAGCGCCCTTACGCCCATTACGAAATCATCTGGTTCCACTGCGCGAGTCTTGGTGAGTTCGAACAGGGCAGACCATTGATCGAAGATCTCCTGCAACGCTATCCGCAGTACAAGATCATAGTGAGTTTCTTCAGTCCTTCGGGCTATGCCATCCGCAGTAAATACAAGTATGCAGATGCCGTTGTTTACCTTCCGCTCGATACGGTGGCCAATGCGAAGTTCTGGGTTGATACTGTGAGGCCGAAAGCAGCGTTTTTCATCAAATATGAGTACTGGTTCAATTTCCTGAACGAGCTGAAGCAGCGCGGGATACCGGCTGTTTTTGTTTCGGCGGTGTTCAGGCAGGAAAGCCTGTTTTTCCAATGGTATGCAGGCTGGTTCAGGGCGCAGCTCGAGAACATCCACTGGTTTTTCGTTCAGAACGAACCTTCGGGGAAGCTGATACAGTCGCTGGGTTTCGAGAATGTCACGATCTCGGGCGACACTCGTTTCGACAGGGTTTCGGCGACTGCTGCCGATGCCGGGCAATTTCCGCTGGTGAAGAAATTCTGTGGCGATGCCCGCATCATCATGGGAGGTAGCACCTGG
Source organism: uncultured Bacteroidales bacterium (assembly GCA_903824935.1). GTDB lineage: Bacteria > Bacteroidota > Bacteroidia > Bacteroidales > FEN-979 > CAIRDP01. The sequence goes on from CAIJYT010000034.1 coordinate 10,489, forward strand.
CCCGAAGATGAGGCTGTGCTGATTCCCCTGATCAGGAGCAACGATTCCACAATACGGTATATTCTTGCGACCCATGATGTGAGTGAGCAAAGAATACGTTCGCTGGAACATTCACTGGGGATGCCATCGGTAAGATATTCAAATCTGACTGAGGAAAATGCAGGCTCTGCGAGTATCCTTCTCATTGATACGATAGGGATACTTTCGCAGCTTTATCAGTATGCCGACCTCGCATATATCGGGGGGGCGTTCGGTTCGGGTTTGCATAATATCCTTGAAGCCGTGGTATTCGGAGTGCCTGTGTTTTTCGGTCCCAGGCATGAAAAATTCTGGGAGGCTGAGGCGCTGATCGAAAAGGGAGGGGCTTTTATGGTGAGGACTGCGGATGAGTTTTCGGATATTGCTCTCGGGCTGTTATCCGACAAGGCAAAATACAAACAGGTTTCTGCCGCATGTTTAGATTTTATCAAGGAAAACCGTGGGGCCACGGCCCTGATCATGGAGGGGACCGCCTCACTTTTAAATTCATAATTTTGGCAATTCGCCGGAATTTTCTATATTTGAATAAGGAATTCCAAATTATCAAATCATAAACGTATGAAAAGAAAATTACTTTGCTATGCTGCGCTTGGTTTTGCGCTTTTTTTAATTGTCGGTGGATGTTCTTCGCCCGTAACCCTTACGAGCTGGGTAAATCCTAAGGAACACCAGCAGGTGTCGAGAATTGCTGTGTGGGGTATGTTCGACAAGCTCGAGTACCAGAAGCCGTTTGAACAGACTATCGCTAATTACCTCAACAACAGGGGTATCAAGGCGATTGAAGCTTTGTCAATCATTCCCCCGGGAACAAAACACAAGTTTGAAGAACTTGAATCGAAGTTCGACAGCGCCGGTGCCGACGGAATCCTCATCGTGACTTACAAGGGGACCGACAAGCAGCAGGATTATGTACCTCCTTCAACCTCGGTATACCCTGATTTCTATTACAATTATTATAATTATTATTCCTGGGGATATCCTTATTATGCTCCCGGTGCTTCGGTGATCACAACCGGCGGTTACTGGGTTACGACATCCACGGTGAATCTTACTGCGAACCTGTATGCCAATTCGGATAATGCGTTGCTCTGGACTGCGGAGATCTCTGTGGATGATCCTTCGTATATAGACCAGGCGGCATATGAAGTCATCGGTACGATGTATGCCGACTGGGTGAAGAATGGCCTGCTGAAGTTCCCGGAGAAACCAAAGAAATAAGCTATCGCTCGTACATTACACCGCCGCTGACGTTACTGCGTCGCTCATACCAGCCAATTCCCAAGGCCCGACAAGAAGCAATTCGCTCCTTGTACCTAATGCGGCTTGTGTAATGTACTTCGCGCTGAACAGCTGGTGCGGCTTGTGTAATATACGAGCACTACCGCTGGATTAGCAGCTTCCCGCTTACAGGACCTTCGGCAGTTTGCAGTAATATCGTATAGATGCCGGCGGGAACCGGGCCGAGATCAATGGTTTCGGTAAAAGTGTTAGCCAGGCCGGCCAGGGATTTTTCGAAGATCACCTGCCCGAGGCTGTTGCATACCTTGATAAGCGTGGCTATGCCGGGGCTTGCCGGACCGCTGACAGTGAACCCGCCATTCGACGGAACCGGGTAAATACGATAGCCTTTCGACGATAACTCATCCACCTTAAGTAATATTATCAGGTTATTCGAGGTGTCGGATACACAGCCGTTGAGTGTTACGATATCCCAGTACCAGCCGGGGGCCGTAGTATAATAAGTCTGGGAAGTGGCGCCGGGTATTGCTGAGCCGGCGAGGTACCACTGGTTACCTGCAGGTGCATTGCTGGAAAGAAGGAATCCATTAACGGTGATCACAGGAGTGGGTGGGATAGCATCAACCGTCACATTTTTCATGGTGGGTGAAGAAGCGCTGCAACCGTATATATCAGAATAGTTCACGCTTGCCGATGCAGCTCCCGGGCTGTTCCAATTCACAAGTACCTGGTGGGTTCCCTGTCCGGATGCTATTGTGCCATTCGCCGACACACTCCAGTTATACGCATTCATGCCATCCTCAGTGATATAAGCCAATCCCGATGCTCCTGCACAGGCAGAATCCTCACCGCTGATGGTTGGAACCGGCAGAGGCATCACAGTGATGGTGACGGTATTGGTTGTTACGCTTCCGCAGCCGCCCGCAGCATTCTGGATCTGGCGGTAGTAAGTCGTTGAAGTAAGTATTCCCGGCTGGTAGTTGAGGCCGGTGGCACCTTGTATGTTGCTGAAGTTGATATTGTTTGCGGATGATTGCCACTGGTAGGTATATGGAGGGACAGAACCTGTAGGCGGGACCCCGTATAGCTGGCCTGGAACTGTTCCGCTGCAGATAGTCTGGCTGCTTCCGATCGAACCTGTTGCCAGGGGTGCATCGAGGCCGCTCACAATTAAAGAAAAAATCTGTGAGCCGCTGCTGAGGCTGTATTTATGTGTGATGGTAAGGGAATGTACACCTGCCGGTGGATTCGGTATCACTATCTTTTCCACGTTATCCCTGAAATTATCTCCCTTGGTTGCTGCTGCTGTTATATTCTGCGGATCAAGGATCCATGGCTTATACGTGCTGCCGTCTATGCGCAAGTCAAGGTCATTCACCAGCATGAGGTTGGGAGGGTTCAAGGCCGGGGCCGGGGGAGTTCCCGGTGGATCGGTCCAGCAAATGGTCGCTATGAGAGGATGAGCACCGGTCACCGTGAGGTTGATCGTCCATGTATCACCGTTAAAGAGGGTGTCTTCAACGACCAGGTTTGAACAATTCTGGGTCAGGGTATTCGCTGCAGTTGCGGTATTGAGAAGTCCCCAGCCGAACATGTAATCAGGACCGGGATTTGTGCCGGCTTCATCCGCAGTATGGATCACCAGTCCTCTGAGTGTGGATGCCCTCATATAAACGCCGTGGAGGTTGTGGTAATGTTGCTGCAGAAGACCGAGTGAGCCGCAGGCGTTGGGAGTCGCCATTGAGGTTCCGCTCATCGAGCCGTAAGCAGTAGGGCTGCCCGAAAGGGTTGAATACAGGCCAACTCCATCAGCAACGATATCGGGTTTGATACGGCCGTCGTCGGTAGGACCGGTGCTGCTGAACGAAGCGAAGACGACATCCGAAGGCGATGAATAACCGTTTGGGATGGGGTTGACCGCACCAACGGTAAGTATGTTTTTGCTAACTCCGAAACCTGCCGAGACGCAGTCATAGCCATTGGGCCCTCCGTTGAGGTTCCTGACCGTGTTTGAAAGGACCCAGTTGCTGCCATCCCATACATAATGCGTTACGGGTTGTGTGGCCGGACCTGCCAGGCGGTCGTTGCCGGCAGCTTTGCATACCAGGTAGTAGGGTGCATAATATCCTATGGAGTCTACGGTTGCGGCATCAGCCATATAGAAACCGAAAAGATAATCGGTAGTCTGGCTTATAGTTGGATCGCCAAACCAGTACCATATGGATCCCATCCAATACCAGCCTGTTTGATAGATATAGGAATGGTTAGAAAGCAATGCCCCTGCAGCTGCTTCCGACGCCATCTCGGCGTAATCGTTCCACCAGTCGAAAGCCCTCAGGGTTGCCTGGTTACCCATGCCGTGGGCTGCGGCGACTATCCCCGTAGCCAGCATGGTTCCTGCCACATGCGTGGAATGGTCGACGAGGTTGGTGGCTCCGTCGCCCATCACCGTACGTCCTATCAGTTCCTGGTGGTCAGGCCTCACTTCACCTGCATCCCATTCCCTGAGGACAATGCCGTTGCCGTTGAGGTTCAGCCCCAACGAACCCCCGGTCCAGCATTTATTCGTGGAAACAGATTTTGCAGCATTCAGGTTTGCTGTAGAAAAATATACTGGTTTGCCTCTGGGATCCAGGCCTTTCAGGTCATTGACAGAGCCGTTTTCGAAAACCTTTCCTGTTGGCCAGCCTTTAAGGCCTGCCAGTTGCAATGCCTGTTGCCTTGATATAACGGATTGTTCAGCGAGGTGTTTGCCCATTTTCACCAGGGCCGCCCGGTTTGTCGCGCTGTTTATCTTTTCAAGATCTTTCTGATTCTGGGCGTTCAGCGAAAAGCACAGGATGAATGCGAAAAGCAGAAGCATTATCCGGCGAAAGTAAGTTGCAGCAGCCATAGGAATATTATTTGCAACATAAAGGTACAAAATATTTCAGCCAACCGGGAAAAAACATGATGTCCGGGAGTCTGCAGCAATATGGTTTGGCCGCGATGTTAATCTGGCCGTACTGACTGACATCAGAACTTACTCTCCTGTTTCTGTATCACTTACCACTCCGATCGATAAATCACTTACCGCTCTGGCCTCGATATTACTTTTGCCACCGGGGATTATTGCATAAAAAGTGCAAAACACCCCCCGATTGCATAAAATCTGCAATAAGGGTATCGATTGCATAAAAAATGCAAAACACCCCCCGATTGCATAAAATCTGCAATAAGGGTATCGATTGCATAAAAAGTGCAAAACACCCCTTGATTGCATAAAATCTGCAATAAGGGTATCGATTGCATAAAAAATGCAAAACACCCCCGGATTGCATAAAATGTGCAATAAGGGTATCGATTGCATAAAAAATGCAACAACTCCCGGACGAAAAAATGAATATTACCCCTGGAGTTCGCATTAATATTGAAAGCGAAGCACTTCACCCAAGCCACAATGTGATATGCTAGCGAAATCCTGATTTCTCAGCTGAGGCTCAAACCCTGCCTCGCGTATCGCCTGCTGTATCCCTTCGGCATTCATTGAATTATGCGCCCCCGCCGATGATACAACATTTTCTTCGATCATGATGCTTCCGAAATCATTGGCGCCGGCATGAAGGCAAAGCTGCGCTGTCTCTTTGCCGACGGTGAGCCACGAAGCCTGTATGTTCGGGATGTTGGGAAGCATGATTCGGCTGATAGCTATCATGCGGATGTACTCTTCGGATGTCACATTACCGCGGACCTTCAGTTTCCTTTCAAGCACCGTTCCCTCGCCCTGGAAGGTCCAGGGGATAAATGAAAGAAAGCCCTTATGCCCTGAGGGTTTCTGCGATTGAACCTCCCGTATATTCACCATATGTTCCAGCCTTTCTTCAAGCGTTTCGATATGCCCGAACATCATGGTGGCTGAGGTGGTGAGGTCCAGAATATGTGCCTGTTTCATGACTTCCAGCCATTCGGCGGCAGTGCATTTTACGGGTGAGATCTCACGCCTGACCCGATCGACCAGTATCTCGGCCCCTGCTCCCGGCAGGCTGTCCATACCAGATGCAACAAGCTTTTCAAGCACATCGCGGTAAGAGATTTTTTCCATCTTCGACAGATGGACGATCTCGGGAGGACCAAGTGCATGAAGCCTCAGCTTAGGGTACTTTTGTTTTAATCCGGAAAACAAATTCGTATAAAAATCCAGCCCGAGGTGTGGATGCATGCCACCCTGAAGCAGCAGCTGGTTCCCGCCAAGTCTGTTCATCTCATCTATTTTCTGAACATATTCATCCATACTGGTGATGTAGCAGGCTTCGTTATTGACGGGCTTGTAAAAGTTGCAGAATTTGCATCCCGAAACGCAGGCGTTGGTAATGTTAACATTTCGGTCGATGATCCAGGTGACTTTACCGTGGGGATGCTGCTTTTTCCTGAGTTCATTGGCAATCCACATAAGATCGGCCAGCGGAAGTTCACGGAAAAGCCTGGCTCCCTGGGCAATGCTGAGGAATTCGAGATCAAGAGCTTTATGGATCAGATCATTCATTCGGTTACTTTTATTGTCGTGATGGTCGTGATGGCGTTCACTTCGCTCGCTTGTGACGTCGCTTCGCTGGTAACGGTCGTTACGTTCGTCACGAAATTTCTTACCTTTGCTTGTTAAAATCGTTCCAAAGTTAATAAAACCATGCTTCCGAAAATTTCGATTACTGACCGCTCACAGGAGATAGAAAACCTCGTGCTTGTGGTGAGCTCTCTGAAGACCTTGCCCGACGGGGTATTTACTGCATCCGAACTCTCGTACATCCGCAGGCAGCATAAAGAATTAAAAAAGGACATCATACCATATAACCGTCTTGATAACTGGATCTATGTTTATGTTATCAAGGATGAGAAAGTCCTTTACAAACGGCTTGAGGATTGCCGCAAGGCGGGAAACAAGATTGGGGATATGCTCAATGCCCAAAAGGCTGGGAAGGTGGTGATCTTCGATCATGAGGACAACCCTGACGAAACACTGGCGTTTGCGGAAGGTATGGCGCTTGGCAACTACCAGTTTTTGAAATATAAAACAGACAGGGAGAAGAAGAATACGCTAAAGAAGATTGAGATATATTCAGTTTCTTTAAGTGACGAGCCAAATAGCGAAATTTCGCTACCTCGCTACTTCGCTACCTCGCTACTTAATTTGAATATCCTCCTGGATGCTGTCGCTAAATGCCGCGACCTGATCAACGAGCCGGCGTCTTACCTTACTGCGACTGTGTTTGCGAAAGAGATTGAAAAGCTTGGTGCGGAATGCGGGGCGAAGGTTGAGGTGATGAATAAGAAGAAACTCGAGGCTTTGCAGATGGGCGGGATACTCGGCGTGAACAAGGGCAGCCATGAACCTCCCACGTTTACTGTGATGGAGTGGAAGCCTGCAGATGCTGTGAATAAGAAACCTGTCGTTTTCGTTGGCAAGGGTATTGTTTTCGACAGCGGTGGCATGAACCTGAAACCGGGTGATTCGATGCTGAACATGAAGGATGACATGAGCGGGGCTGCTGCTGCGGCTCTCGCGGTATATGCCATTGCCAAAGCTAAGCTGCCGGTTTATGTGGTGGGCCTGATGCCTGCCACCGACAACCGTCCCGGCACCGAAGCGATGGTTCCCGGTGACATCCTTAAAATGCATAACGGGATGACTGTGGAAGTCCTTAATACCGATGCCGAAGGCAGGTTGATACTGGCGGATGCTCTGAGTTATGCCCGCAAATACAAGCCGGAACTGGTGATTGACATGGCTACCCTTACCGGGGCGGCTGTTCGTGCCATCGGCAAGTTCGCCTGTGCCGGGATGCAATGCAAGGCGGCTGAAGAGTTCCTTGAACTTGCCGAATGCGGCTTCAGAACCAATGAACGAATTGTTGAACTTCCGATGTGGGATGAATACGGTGAACTTATAAAATCAGAGCTGGCCGATCTTAAGAATATCGGTCCGGGTGACGCCGGGACCATCACCGCGGGCAAGTTCCTTGAAAAATTTACAGATTATCCATACATACATCTCGACATAGCCGGCCCGGCTTTCCTTGATAAAGCGGATTCGTACCGCGGCATAGGCGGAACCGGCTTTGGCGTGAGGCTGTTGTTTGAGTATATGATAAGAAAAATAAATAGCGAAGTAGCGAGGTAGCGAAATAGAGAAACAAAAAATTTCGCTACTTCGCTATTTCGCCATTTCACTACTTTAAAAATACAATATGGAACCAACTCCTGAAAAAGAAAGACGCATACGTGTAGGGATCACCCA
>CAIJYT010000035.1 GCA_903824935.1 uncultured Bacteroidales bacterium
ACCTGTTTCGTGATTTTCAGCTGCCTCATACGCGAAGTCCTTTAGTTAAACCTGTATTGGTCAATTTTACGAAAAGTTGGTCCTAAGGTTACAATTTAGTCATTTCTGGGATGTCTGTGCTCAGAACGGCTGTCGGGTCTGTCGGACCTGTGATCGGACCTGTGATCGGGTCTGGGGCCGCTCCGGCTGCTTTCCTTATGTTCAACGTATCCTTCAGGTTTTGGCAAAAGCACTTTACGGGAAAGTTTAAGTTTACCGGTCTTGGAGTCAACGTCTATCAACTTCACTTCGACTTCATCACCAACCTTCAGCGCATCCTCAACTTTTTCAAGGCGTTTCCACTCAATTTCGGAGATGTGGAGGAGGCCGTCCTGGTTCGGAAGTATCTCGATGAAAGCTCCGAAAGGCTGAATGTTTTTTACTTTACCCTTGTATATCTCGCCAACTTCAGGAACTGAAACAATGCGTTTGATCTTGTCAAGCACGGCATCCCTTGCTGCGACGTTGTCGGCAACGATATCGATAACTCCGAATTCGCCGACTTCTTCGATGACAATGGTAGTACCAGTTTCACGCTGCATTTCCTGGATGATTTTTCCGCCGGGGCCTATTATTGCGCCGATAAATTCACGCGGAATCTTAACCTGGGTGATACGGGGAACGAAAGGTTTATAATCGGCCCTGGGTTCGGTGATGGTCTTTGCCATTTCGCCAAGGATATGAAGCCTTCCGCGTTTAGCCTGTTCAAGAGCTTCTGTCAGGATATCGTACGACAGTCCGTCGACCTTGATATCCATCTGGCAGGCGGTGATCCCGTCGGAAGTACCGCAGACCTTGAAATCCATGTCGCCAAGGTGGTCTTCGTCGCCGAGAATATCCGAAAGGACAGCATACTTTTTTGACTTGCTGTCGGTAATTAGTCCCATTGCTATGCCTGAAACCGGTCTCCTGATCTTCACGCCTGCATCCATGAGTGCCAGGGTACCGGCACATACGGTAGCCATGGAAGACGAACCGTTGGATTCAAGGATGTCAGAAACAATACGGATGGTATAAAGGCTGTCGCTGTCGGTCGGGAGGATAGGTTTGAGGGCTCTGAGAGCCAGGTTGCCATGGCCTATTTCTCTTCTTCCGATACCGCGTATGGGCTTAACTTCCTTTGTTGCAAAAGGAGGGAAGTTGTAATGAAGCATAAAGTTGGTCTTGCCTTCGAGGACTGCACCATCAATAACCTGTTCATCGAGCTTTGTGCCAAGGGTGACTGAGGTGAGCGACTGGGTTTCTCCTCTTGTGAAGATTGCCGAGCCGTGGGCTGCAGGCAGGTAATCCACAGAGGTCCATATATTGCGGATCTGGTCAAGTTTGCGGCCGTCAACACGTAAACGTGTATCCAGCGTTGCATTCCTGATAGCTTCCTTCTCAATCGAATGATAGTAGCGGCCTGTCATTGGAGCATACTTTGCCTTTTCTTCTTCGGTCAGGGCGGAAACAAATTCTGCCTTAACAGATTCAAGGATGATTTTGCGCTCGTGCTTGTCGGAAATACCCTTTGCTGCCATAGCGTAGATTTTGTCATAGCAGGCGGCATGCATCTTTTCCTTGTATTCTGCATCGTTAACTTCGTGGCAGTATACACGCTTTACCTTGGAGGATTCTATCTGGGAGGCAAGTTCGATCTGTGCCTGGCATTGTACTTTAATTGCTTCGTGGGCAAAACGGAGGGCTTCGACCATGTCGGCTTCGGAGACTTCTTTCATCTCGCCTTCAACCATCATGATGTTGTCGATGGAAGCGCCGACCATCATGTCGATATCGGCATTGGCAAGTTCTGAAATGTTCGGGTTAATGGTGAACTGGCCATTGATCCTGGCAACCCGGACTTCCGAGATTGGGCCAAGGAAAGGAATGTCACTGACTGCAAGAGCTGCTGAAGCAGCCAGGCCTGCAAGTGCATCAGGCATTATGTTTTTATCGGCAGAAATCAGGGTGATGATCACCTGTACTTCTGCATGGAAATTGTCGGGGAATAAGGGTCGGAGGACCCGGTCGACAAGGCGTGAAATAAGTACTTCGTAATCGGAAGGCCTGGTTTCGCGTTTAAAAAAACCGCCGGGAAAACGTCCTGAGGCTGCATATTTTTCGCGGTATTCAACTGAGAGCGGCATGAAATCAATATTTTCGCCTGCTTCCTGCCTGGCTACCACAGTGGCCAGTAACATAGTATCGCCCAGCCTGACAACGACAGAACCGTCGGCCTGCTTTGCAAGGCGACCGGTTTCAATGCTTACCTCTCGTCCGTCGGGAAGCTGGAAAGTTTTTGTAATAGGATTCATCTGGAATTTATCTTGTTTGTATAGTCCCGGATTTTCTGGATTGTAAAAGGAAGCTGCAAGCCCGGGATGAAATTCTTACAGTCTTTCAGATAGTAAAAGAGGCAATGTGTATTGCCTCTTTTACAATTCCGCAAGAAAAGAAATTACTTACGGATATTCAGTTTCTTGATGATAGCCCTGTAGCGGCTGATCTCTTTCTGTTTCAGGTAGTCGAGGAGGCGGCGGCGTTTTCCTACAAGACCTACTAATGATCTTTCGGTAGCCATGTCTTTTTTGTTTATTTTAAGATGTTCGGTGAGATGCTGGATCTTCATGGTGAACAAGGCAATCTGGGCCTCTGCCGAACCTGTGTCAAACTCGGATTTACCGTGCTCTTTAAATGCTTGCTTCTTTACTTCAGGTGTTAAATTCATTTTCTGCTGCTTAAATTAACGTATCTTTTAGGGTACTAAAATCGGGCTGCAAAATTAAGTATTTCTTTCGATTATACCAAATGTTTCTGAGAATTTCAGGAAAATATCGGGGAGGTGAGAAATTCAGTACTTTTGATCGTGAACCGTGAACCGTG
>CAIJYT010000036.1 GCA_903824935.1 uncultured Bacteroidales bacterium
ATCACGATGTGGACTCAGCTGAAAGCAAGGCAAAGGTAAAAGGTATCTGGAAGATGTTCTGGATACTGCTTGCTATCACCATCGTTGAAGTATTCATCGGTATGTCTTACAGCCAGTCCCAGACGGGGGCTTATGCCCTGATCCTCGGGGAGAAGAACGGCAAACGAAGGCTGCCGATAATCATCGGGAGTTTCGAAGCCCAGGCGATTGCGATAGAACTTGAAAAAATAAAAACACCCCGTCCCCTTACCCATGATCTGTTTAAATATTTTGCTGATGCTTTCAGTATTGAAGTGAGCGAGATCGTGATCAACAAATTTCACGAGGGGGTTTTTTATGCCCAGTTGGTCTGCACTGATGGAAGCCGGATTGAGGAGGTGGATTCCCGCACTTCGGATGCGATTGCACTTGCTCTTCGTTTCAACTGTCCTATCTATACCTATGAAGATATCATGAAAGCTGCTTCTATTATGGTTGAGGAGGATACCGAACCTCCTGCAGCTGTGAACACTGAAACCAGGCAGAAGATGTCCCCGAAACAGGAATTTTCGGGTTTGTCAGAAGATGAACTTAAAGAAAATCTGCAAGCTGCGGTAGAAAATGAGGAGTATGAAAAAGCTTCCCGAATCCGTGATGAACTGAACCGCCGTAACAAGCCCAGGAAGTAAATATGAAACAATATCTTGATCTTCTTGATTTTGTCCTCAGGACAGGGGTCAGGAAAGAAGACCGCACAGGCACAGGCACACTAAGTGTTTTCGGGTACCAGATGAGATTTGACCTGGCAGAAGGTTTTCCTATGATGACCACAAAAAAACTTCACCTGAGATCCATCATCCATGAACTGCTTTGGTTCCTGCAGGGTGCCACCAATGTGAAATACCTTCATGAAAACAAGGTGTCCATCTGGGATGAATGGGCAGGGCCCGATGGTGAGTTGGGTCATATCTATGGGTATCAATGGCGTTTCTGGCCAAAGCACGACGGAACCCATATCGACCAGATTACACAGGTGGTTGAATCTATTAAGAAAAATCCCGATTCGCGCAGGCATATTGTCAGCGCATGGAATGTCGGCGAACTTGACATCATGGCCCTGCCTCCCTGCCACCTGATGTTCCAGTTCTATGTGGCCAACGGTAAACTCTCCTGCCAGATGTACCAGCGCTCCTGCGACATCTTTCTCGGAGTGCCTTTTAACATTTCTTCCTATGCGCTGCTGCTCATGATGATGGCCCAGGTCACAGGTCTTAAGCCCGGCGAGTTCGTGCATACCCTGGGTGATGCCCATATCTACCTTAACCACCTTGAACAGGTGAAACTTCAGCTTACCCGCTCAACGTTTCCCTTACCAAAAATGCAGATTAATCCTGAGGTGAACAATATCCTTAACTTCAGGTTTGAAGACTTTACCGTTAGTGATTACCAGTCACACCCTCATATCAAGGGTGAAATTTCTGTTTAACTTTGTTTTATGCTGTCTATCATTGTTGCAATAGCCGAAAACCTGGCCATAGGTAAGGATAATGATCTCCTTTGGCATATCCCTGAGGATCTGAAACGTTTTAAACAAATCACCAGCGGTCATACCATTATAATGGGAAAAAGAACTTACTATTCCCTCCCCAAACGCCCCCTTCCTAACCGAAGAAGTGTAGTGATCAGTGACATCCCGGGTGAAGTCCTCGAAGGCTGCGTGATGGCTTATTCAATAGATGATGCTGTGGCAAAATGTGACAGGGCTGAGGAGAATTTTGTGATCGGTGGAGCTTCGGTGTACAGGCAGTTCCTGCCCCTGGCCGGCCGCCTGTATCTGACCCGGGTTCATAAATCGTTTGAAGGCGACGTTTTCTTCCCCGCCATCAATTTTGAAGAGTGGGATCTTATATCGCGGGAAGATTTCAGTGAAGATGAAAGTCTTGGATTCTCATACTCGTATGAGAACCTTGAGCGAAAACAATGATAAAATCCGTACACGGAGGTCCTAAAGCTGCATGGCTGCTGCTCTTTGCAATTTTATTGCTTTCGGCTGCCGCCGGATGTAAGAAGAACACTGCAAAAGACCTTGGCCCTGATCTTAACACAGCCAATGATGTTGTGTTTACCGAAAGAGGACTGCTCCATACCTTCAACCTCCTGCTCAAGGCAAACCTTGACTCGAATATCATTCACACTGGGGTGGGAACCATCGACAAGGCACTGGTCTCATACAGCAGTTCATCAAAGAGGTTCACCTTTTTTTATCAGAATAAATATTGTGCCGACAGCGTGACCAGGAACGGGAATATCGTTGTCAATCTGACAGGTGATTTCTTTACATCAGGAACCGCAGCCACAGTGGTATTCCAGAATTATTCAGAGGATACCCGCAAATTCATCGGCACTGACCATCTTTACAATTCAGGTATGATGCTGGGGGGAAACGGAGGTTATGACTCAACCATCGACAGCCTTGTTATCGTAAAGGATTCGGTTCATTCCACTCTATGGTATTCTGCACTGGTTTATCACCTGCCTCCCGTACTTAAAATGCAGCCCGACAGCCTTGCTTCTTTTACCATTACTGGCACGGCAAATGGAAGATCTTCAAGTACATATCCCTTTTCGTTACAGGTCAGTACCCCGCTGGTGAACGATATTTATTGTCCCTGGATAAGGCGGGGAGTAATGCAATTATCAGTCCCGTCAGCAGATGTTCCCACCGGGACCATTGAATACGTAAACGGGGATAAGTGCAATAACAGGGTCACTTACAATTTTGAAGGCTCTGTATTTGAGTGGTGGATCATCAAAAAGAAATTAAGCTACTGACGGATCTCAGGTCTTTCTCTTCTCTTTTTTTGCAGCAGGAAATAATACATTATTCAATATCAGCCGGTATCCGGGGGAGTTTGGATGCAGGTTGAGGTCGGTAGGAGGGTCGCCAACAAGATGCTGGTAGTCTTCGGGGTCGTGCCCCCCCAGGAAAGTCCAGGTTCCCTTGCCGTAATCCCCGTGAATATACCTTGCTTCGTTCAGTGACTTGTTTTCACCAAGGATAAGAACGCTTGGCCTTACGTATTTTTCGTTGAATGCAGTGGTTTGTCCCATGAATCCATGTATCAGTGTCTCATGATCCTGGCAAAGCATGGTGGGCACGGGATCCCATTTTGCCGAGAATTCGAAAAGCGAGAAAAAGTCGTTGTTCCAGTTCAGGTTCTTTGGCCTTGTTTCGGTGACGTCTATGGATGATATTTCGTACTGATACGGGTTATGAACCAGGCTGAAGTCCTGGAAAGCAAAGCATTTCGAATAATCCAGCTTCGAATCCGCTACAGGGTCCATGGGATCGCCGTCGAACATGACATCGCAGATGTCGACACCCTCGGCCGAAAGGGCCACGTCGTAACTGTCGGGTGCGGAACACATTGAAAAAAGGTAGCCTCCACCTGCAACAAAATCCCTTATTTTCTGAGCCACCGCCAGCTTCATCTGTGAAACCTTGGCATAGCCGAGTTTTTTTGCAGTTTCCTCCTGGAGCTGAACGTCTTCCTGGTACCATGGGAAATTCTTATAGGCTGCCCAGAATTTGCCGTATTGCCCGGTGAAGTCTTCATGATGCATATGAAGCCAGTCGTACAGAGGCAGAAGCCCTGCAAGCACTTCCTCATCATATATAATTTTATAGGGGATCTCGGCATAGGTCAGGACAAGGGTGACGGCATCGTCCCATGGCCTTTTGTTCTTAGGGGAATAAACTGCGATCTTAGGCGCTTTATGCAGCTTGATCCTTTCCATATTGACCTGGGGATCAGCAATTTCCTGTAACACTGCATCAACCTGGGCATCGGCCAGGGCCAGGTATGTTACACCCCTGATATTGCATTCATCTTCTATAAGCTTGTTGTACTGTATGAGGAAACTTCCACCCCGGTAATTCAGAAGCCAGTCCACCTCCACCTCTTTCTGCAGAACCCAGAAGGCAACGCCATATGCTTTCAGGTGGTTCTTCTGGAATTCGTCCATAGGCAATAGCAGGTAAGCCGACCTGGCTGGGAAGCATGATAAGAGAAGAAAAGCTAAGATTATCAGCCTGTTTTTAAAACGGCATATCGGGCTGGTCATGGTCATCCATTTTCGACATGATGGTACGTGTGCGCACTGAACCATCAAACGATGTGTTGGCCGAAATAGTATTCACCGGAAGGTACTCCTTCTCTGAATCGACAAACTTGGCATACTTGGAAATGAACCTCAAAGGAATATCTTTAAGCGGGCCGTTACGGTTCTTTGCAATACTCACTTCGGCAATGCCGGATGTTGACTCCCCGTGCTCATCCACATCGATCTTATAATACTCGGGACGGTAAATGAACATGACCATATCGGCATCCTGCTCGATGGAACCTGATTCACGAAGGTCTGAAAGTATAGGTTTTGCTGCTGCAGAGCGCTTCTCCGGCGCACGGCTGAGCTGCGAAAGTGCAATTACCGGAACGTCAAGTTCCTTGGCAAGGATCTTCAGGCCTCTTGAAATACTGCTGATTTCCTGTTCCCTGTTTCCCTTGGACTCATGGCTTCCCTGCATCAGCTGCAGATAATCCACGACGATGAGCTGGATGTCGTGCCTTGCCTTGAGCCTTCTTGATTTGGCGCGCAGGTCGAAAATCGAGAGACCTGCGGTGTCATCAAGGTAAATTGGTGCTTCAAGAAGGCTGCCAATCTTGGAATTCAGCTGGTTCCACTCATATTCTTCCATAGTCCCTTTACGGAGTTTTTCCTGGGGGATCTCGGTTTCGGATGAGATCAGACGGGTTACCAGGGACACAGCCGACATTTCAAGAGAAAAAACCGCTACAGGCTTTTTGAAATCCACTGCAGCATTCCTGGCCATGGTCAGGGCGAACGCAGTTTTACCCATACCCGGACGGGATGCAATTATGATCAGGTCCGATTTCTGCCATCCGGCGGTAATGCGGTCAAGCTCAGTAAACCCGGAACCAACTCCCCTGAGGGATCCTTCATGGTCCTTGGCCGCAGTGATCTCTGCAATAGCCTGCTTGATGATGGCCTGCATATCCATATAGGTCTTTCCTATGCTGCTCTCACTGATCGAAAACAAGCCGGTCTCTGCTTTGTCAAGAAGGTCGAAAACATCGCTGGAATCTTCATAAGCATCTTTGATGATGTCAGAAGATATCCTGATAAGCTCCCTCTGAATAAATTTCTGAAGTATTATCCTTGAATGGAATTCAATATTCGCGGCAGATGCAACCCTGTTGGTGAGATTGGTGATATAATAGGCACCTCCCACGATCTCGAGTTCCCCCGTCTGCCTGAGGTCTTCGGTCACCGTAAGGATGTCAACCGGCTGCTGGTTCCCGTAAAGCCTTACAATAGCTCCATAAATCTTCTGATGCTGTTCCTTGTAAAATACCTCAGGCTTCAGGATCTCAATAACCTCGGCGAGCTTGTCGTTTTCAAGCATCATCGCACCAAGCACCGCTTCTTCAAGGTCAACGGCCTGGGGTGGGACTTTCCCATGTTCAAAAAACATATTGGGAACGGGTGAGGTATTGCTTTTCCTTCGCAATCCCCTCTGTTCGTCCTTGTTTACCTTTCCATCTGCCATACTTCAATTCAGGTTGCCCCTCGTTATTTGAACCGCCAAAAATACTATGAAACATAAAGCTGTCGGCTGTTCCCGTGATAATTAGTTTTCAACAATCACAAAGCAAAGAATAAGCCTATATGCCCCCAGGCATGCCACCACTTGTGGCTGAATTCAGGACTCAGGACTACCTGCTGCAGCTCAAGCCCAAGAGCTCCGCAGGTCACAGTAAAACCTAACGATGACTGGGTTGCCAGGTTGGAAATGGAGGAGGCTGGTATTGTATAAGGGCTGTTGTGGTTGACCATTCCTCCCTCGAGGGTAGCATCATAAGCTACAAACCGGGCACCTCCTCCAATCGTGAAATAATATTGGGTTACCCTTTTTCCGGCAGCTTTGAGATCACGCTTTTTCTGTACACCCAGGTCGGAGAAAAAATCGTTGAACCAGCCTATCCTCAGGCTTGCCCCTCCCGCGAAATTATCGTATAAGGTTCCGAGCACGCCATCCGCAGTAAGTATCAGTTGAAGATGTTTTGTATTGATGATCCCTTTTTCGAGAGTAACCCTGTAGCTGATCACCGCATCGGTGCTGACCTGGTTTTCCCAGCCCAGGGGTTCATTGTTGTAAGGCACATATTTATGAAAGAGATACTGTACTGCTTCTCCCAGCGACTGCTTTCCTATCACTCCCAGGTCAAGCTCGGAAGTCTGCCTGAAGTGATGCACCTCATCATTTGTAATTTTGAAACTCCCGAAATACAGGTAAGCGGCGTATGGCCTGTCGCCGTATAAAATGCCGTCGACCTTGGTGGTGGAGGGGGTGTACAGGTTCTGAACAACCGAGAGCCCGTAATAATTTTTTGCCTTACCCCAGTATGGAAGCAGGATATGCTTTACAGGGTTGTCGCTGATGGCAGGAGCAACATATTCAATGCGTAATCCGTTGGTGTAAAACTGGTCGGTATAATCAAAAATGTCGTTGTCGAAGCCAATCTTCAGAAGCCTGTCACGGCTAAGGGTAATCGCTGAGCAAAAAAGCGTGTCACCTCCCTTCTGCCAGAGGAGATCCTTGTTCAAGGGCTCCGAAAGGTCCATTGCAATCCCTGAAGCCCTGAGTTTTTCAATATTGCTTATATGCACCGAATCGGCATTGTAACGGGTCACCATCACCACTGTCACCGGCCCGCTGCGATCTTTCTTCTTCTTTTTGCTGACTGCTGACTGCTGACTGCCGCCTACCGCCTGCCGACTGCCGAATGCCGCCTGCCGACTTCTTTCTGCCGACTGCTGACTGCCGCCTGCCGACTTCTTTTTTCCCTCATCCAACATGGTTTTTACAGTTGCGGAAGGGAGCACTTTATTCTGCGCTTTCCGCCTGTCCGAAGAACAGGAAAAAAGAAAAATTAGAAAAACGGTGATTGTAAAAAGCCTCATAAAGGCTGCAAAGTTAGCTATTTCAAATCTTTGTTTTGTAACTGCTTACATAGCCGGTCACCTGCTTTTCGAAATGCTCTTTGTCCTTACCGTGAAAATCAATACTGATGGGAATGTAGAATACCGGAAGATGCTTAAGCCGGGGGGAAAGCTCGGTTGTTCTGAGCCTCATGGCATCTTTTTCGGTTGTTATTATGACTTTCTTCTGGGTGGGTATGTTGTTGAACCTGGTTTCAATGTCTTCAATATCCTTAGTGGTGAAAGCATGATGGTCGCTGTAACTCATCAGGATGACATCTGAACAAAGCCGTTCAATATGTTCCTGCAGGGAACTGTGATCGGCAATACCTGTCAGCAGGAGCACGCTTACGAGTTTTACAGGAAAAGGCAAGGGTTCTGTAAGTGGAACGGGTTCTCCGTGAGAGATATAAGTAAAGTAAACCATCTGATGCTTACTGGGTGCAAGGTCGTCGAACATCCTTCTTCTTGAGATAGGGGAAAATATTTTAGGGGTCTTGGTGACGATGATGATATCGGCTCTTTTTGCTCCTTTACGGAATTCTCTTAAGGTTCCCGAGGGAATAACATGGTCTTCGGAATACAGCCTGCTCTGGGAAGTAAGAAGTATTGAAAGCCCGGGCCTGACGTACCTGTTCTGGAAGGCATCATCAAGCAGGATCACGTCAAGTTCTTTGAATTTCTCCAGGAGGTTGGTTATCCCCCTCTTGCGATTCTCATCCACAGCTACCCTGATATTGTCGAATTTCCGGATCAGCTGAAGGGGCTCATCACCAATATGATTGACATTCGATTTTTTCGAACCTATTATAAAGCCTTTGGTGTCACGGCCATAGCCCCGGCTCAGGGTTGCAACGAAGGAGGAAGGTGACAGGAGCCGGATCAGATATTCAATATGAGGAGTCTTGCCTGTGCCTCCCATGGACAGGTTTCCAACTGAAATAACCGCTTTGCTAAACCTGGCCGATGGCAATATCCCCATGTCAAACAGCAGGTTTCTGAGCTGCATCACGAAGCCGTAAAGCAGGGAAAAAGGATATAATATGTATTGGAATAGCTGCATAATTTTCAATGCCGAAAATTAAGAAAAAAAACGCAATGCTATGGAGACGGAAAAATTATTGAATAACCTCTTTGAGAATATACTTAAGGTTTTTAAGTAATTCGGAAATCCCGTTTTCCAGTTTGCTTGTCTTGACAAGGAAATCAGATGCTCCGGCATCGAGCAGTTTCATGGCCAGAACAGGATCGGCAAGGGATGAAAAATAGACCACCCTGACTTCGGGGTACGTGTCAATGATCTTTCTGAGGAAGTCAAACCCCGTGTAATTCCCGATATCGTAATCGGTGATGATCACATCGGGTACGGTATTTTTCTCAAGCCGGTACAGACACTCCTGCCCGTTGGGGAAATTTGAAACCTGGCCTATCTTGTTGATATCCAAATGATATTTGATCAGGCTATTATGGATTGGATTCCTGTCAACGATAAAAATTCTGGATGTTTGCATGCTTGGCCGGCCAGGGTATTTAGAAAGTTCAAATATTGAAAATATTGAAGATGTTTATCCGCCATGAAGCGAAAACTTTTAAACAACTTACTAACACGAAACCCCGCATAAATCGTTGGATTTCTTAATTTTGAGCTTTAAAACAAATACCATGCGTTTAAAAGAGCTTACTGGCTTCCTTGAGAGCTTTGCACCGCTTGCGTTCCAGGAGGATTATGATAATTCAGGACTTCTGTTCGGCGAACCGGAACAGGAGATCACCGCAGCCCTGATCTGCCTTGACCTTACCGTTGCCGTCATTGATGAGGCCGTGAGCAAAGGTTGTAACCTGATCATTTCCCATCATCCATTTATATTCAGGGGATTGAAGAAAATCCAGCCCTGGAAGACCGAATCAGAACTCCTTGTCAGGATCATAAGGCAGGATATCGCGGTATATGCCATCCACACAAACCTTGATAATGCTAAAGACGGGTTGAACGATTTTTTATGCAGGAAACTGGGCCTGTCTCGTGGCAGGATACTGAGTGAAAAAAACGGGATGCTTTCAAAACTGGTTACTTTCTGCCCCCTTGACCTCGCGGGCAGGGTCAGGCAGGCATTGTTTGACGCAGGCGCCGGGGTTATTGGCAAATATGATCTTTGCAGTTACAACGTTAACGGGCAGGGGAGTTTCAGGGCCTCTGATGATGCCAACCCCTATGTGGGAGAAAAAAACTCCATCCATTTTGAAGATGAGACAAGGATTGAGGTCATCTTCCCTAACCACATCAAAACCAGGCTTGTTCAGGCTCTGCTTGGCTCACATCCCTATGAAGAGGTTGCATATGACATTTACCCTTTATCGAATCCCTCTTCATTATGCGGTGCGGGGATGATTGGCGAGCTTGATGTACCCCTGAAGGCAGAAGAATTTCTTGAATCGGTTAAAAAAAAGCTGAAAATCAGGATGATCCGGCACTCAGTTCATGAGAAGAATAAAATAAGCCGTGTTGCAGTCTGCAGCGGATCAGGTGCATTTCTTCTAAATGAAGCTATTATGGCCGGGGCGGACGCCTTTCTCACGGCTGATGTCAAATACCATGATTTCTTAGATGCTTCCGGCCGTATCTTCCTGGCGGATATAGGGCATTATGAAAGTGAGCAATGGATAAAAGACCTTCTTACTGGGAAATTGATTGAAAAATTTCCTACCTTTGCAGTCCTTTCTTCAGGATTGAATACTAATCCTGTTAATTATTTATAACGTTTGATATGGCAAAGACAAAAGGAGAACCTATAGCAACTTCAAAACCTTCGAAGATGGTAAAGAAGCCGGCCGTAAAGGAAACACCCGCACCAAAGGAACCCGAAAAGAAAGAAACCAAAAAGAAGGCAGTGCCGGCAAAGGAAGAAAAACCCGCCCCCAAAGCGCAGCCGAAACAAAAGCCCGAAAGCGGTGATGATAAAGGTGAGGTTTCTATTGAAAAGAGACTTATCGCTTTATACAGCCTGCAGCAGGTTGATTCACAGGTAGACAAGATAAGGATTATCAGGGGTGAGCTGCCATTGGAAGTACAGGACCTTGAGGATGAGATCGCCGGTTTGGAAACCCGTGTTGATAATTACATACTTGAAACTGTTGCTGTTGATAAATCGATAACCGAGAAAAAGACTTTCATCAAGGATTGTCATACCCTGATCAAGAAATATGAAGATCAGCAGATGAATGTCAGGAACAACAGGGAATACGACTCGCTTACAAAAGAAATTGAATTCCAGAATCTTGAGATCCAGCTTGCCGAGAAGCGCATCAAGGAATTCCAGGCTTCTCTCGAACTGAAGAAGGAAGAGATAGACAGGTACCAGAAATTGCTTTCCGACCGTAAGACCGATTTGGAGATTAAGAAGAATGAGCTTGATGATATTATTGCAGAAACCGAAAAGGAAGAGCAGGACCTGATCACGAATTCCGAAAAGAACAGGAAATATATAGAGGAAAGGCTGCTGACAGCTTACACTAGGATCCGTAAAAATGCAAGGAACGGACTGGCCGTGGTACAGATAGAACGCGATGCCTGTGGCGGATGTTTCAATAAAATACCTCCCCAGCATCAGCTCGATATCAGGATGCATAAAAAGATCATTGTTTGTGAATATTGCGGAAGAATCCTTGTTGACGATGAAATTGTGAAAACAGTGCGTTGATGTTCACCCATCATAAAAGACCAAAGGCCCGGTTGAGCAAGATTTTGCTTCTAAGCTGGGCCTTTTTGTTTTCCTCACTTTCTTTATCCGCCCAGTTTCAATATTCCCAGAATTGCCAAAAGGCATACCAGTCGATAATTAATCTGCATTTTGCCGATGCCCGGCAGCTCATTGCGGCCGAAAAAACATCTGACCCTTCAAACCTTGTCCCTGTCTACCTCGAGAACTACATTGATTTCCTTACTCTTTTCATAGGCGAAGAACGGAAGCAGTACGACAGGATAAAACCCTTGTTCCTTGCCAGGATTGAGGTGCTGGAAGAAGGGTATAAAACATCCCCGCTTTTCAATTTCTGCCTGGGAGAGGCTAATCTTCAGCTGGCTTCGGTCGAGATGAAATTCGGTGACTACACCCAGGCTGCTCTGAGGATTCGCAAGGCGCATCATTACTTTACCGAAAATGAAAAGAATTATCCTGATTTTATACCGAATTACATCGGCCTTGGGATCACCCATGTGATCGGAGGCATAGTTCCCGACAGTTATAAGTGGATCGCCAACCTGATGGGGGTGGACGGATCGGTAAGCCAGGGTTTGAGGGAGCTCAGATCGGTGGCCGATTATAGCGGGCCTGATGTCCTTTACAGCCAGTACCGGCCCCAGGCCCTGTTATACCTGGCCATGGTTAGCACAAACCTTACAAAAAACAAAAGCGAAGCCTTGAAGATCTTTGAAATTTTTCAGCAGAACAACAAGCAACAAAGTCCTCTTATTACGTTTGCCACGGCCAACATCCTGATGAAAAACGGTTTGAATGAGCAGGCACTTGACCTTCTAAGGCAAAGGACTCGGGATACCTATTCGTTTTCTTTTTACTACCTTGATTTCATGGAAGGCGTGGCCAGGATGAACAAATTGGATACCTCCGCAATGAGCAATTTCTTGTATTTCACCTATCATTTCAGGGGGATAAATTATGTACAGTCGGCATGGCAGAAAGTAGGCTGGCTGGAGTTCATAAGCGGTGACACCAGCGGGTACGAAAAAGCCATGGCGAAAGTGTTGAACTCAGGAAACGCAGGCGGGGAGGAAGACCGGCAGGCTATTCGTGAAGCCCAGTCAAAACAGTTGCCCAACCTGGTACTGCTGAAGTCAAGACTTCTTTTTGATGGGGGATATTACAGCAGGGCCCTTGACGAATTGCTGAACCGGCCCACAAAAACCTTCCTTTTTACCAAGAAGGATTTTGTGGAATATTCTTACCGTTTGGGCAGGGTCTACCACGAATCGGGGAATCCCGACAAGGCATTGTCCTATTATAAACTTACCATCCAGAGAGGGAAACGCGAGCCCTGGTATTTTGCAGCAGCCTCGGCTCTGCAGATGGGCCTTATTTATGAAAACAGGGGAGACCTGGTAAGGGCCGACAGCGCATACCATGTTTGCCTGGCCTGCAAGCCGGCAGATTATAAAAACAGCCTTAGCCAAAAGGCCAAGGCTGGATTAAACAGGATTAAATCAGGGCGACCTTAGAACCTGAAGCCGATAGTTGTCAGGACTGTACTTGTTGTGAGGGTATTGGTCGATGGAACCATCCCTGCATAATTATAAAGGTAATATTCTTCCTTGGTTTGCGCCCACTGGTAGGTTACATCTGTATAGAAATGTTTGATCCTGTAACCTAGTCCGCCCGAAAGTGTATAACGTGCCCCGCCAATCCCCGACTGGGTGTAAGGATTGCTGTAATAGGCAGCCCCGGCTCTGACCCTGAAGTCGTATATCCTCCATTCGGTACCAACGCGGATATTGCCCCACGACTGAAAGCTGCTTTTAATTTCATTATTTATATCGGAATATGCATAGCCTGATGAATTTAACTTAGCCTGTGAATAGTTCACATATTCATATTCACCGGTGATAAGACCGTAATTCCCGATAATAAATGCCAGGCTGCCTATAGCCCTGAAGGGGGTGCGCATGTAGTAGTAATAATCTCCAACAGGTGAATTCTGGGTATTATTGTTCAGAACTGAGTCGTAATTGGCAGTGGTTGTTGAGTACCAGTGGTCGTACATGTTTGGATACCAGGTGGGAGAGTGAATGGCCACCCCTATACGCATCCAGTTAACAGGGCGGTAGATAACGCCTCCCTTGATAACGAAACCGGTTCCGTGTGTTTCAAGGTGGTAATCATAATACATGGATCTGAAATATGGTATAGAGTCCCCGTTATCCTTCTCGGAGTATGTGGAATTTTCATAATAGCGGATAAAAGGCACGCCGAAGGTCAACCCGAAATATAACTTATCACCTATATTCCCTCCCATAGTGATGTCAAATTCATTGATGGATCCATAGGTTGTAACCTGCTTGGACTGGTAGGCTCCACCGCGGGGCTGGTCACTTGTATATTTTCTTGCAGTGCTGTCGTAATATATCAGCGATGCATCATATGCAGGTCCGATTTCGAAGGGGTAATCTGAAGGACTGCCACCGTATTTGTTTAATTTGTCGGTATAAACATTCAGAATTGAGCTTGAATGATTGGGGCCTGAGATGGAGAATGAAGAATTGAAGTCATTTTCACGGTTCATTCCTATTCCGACATTAAAGTTGAAGAATGAGCCGGTTTTAACAGGGGGTTTGAATGTGAAAACGAAGCCTATGCTCCCCATTCCCACGTTAACCACATTGGTTGTGTTCATCTGGTTTAGATAGTTGGTTCTCACACCTTCAACGGAGGGGGCGATGGTCATTGAGAATTCAGAACCCTGGTATAGGCCTATGCCTGCAGGGTTCACCGAGAGGGCCGAAAAATCTGCACCAACAGCGCCGAAGGCTCCTCCTGTACCCACGAACCTTGCTGTTCCGCTATAATATATTCTTGAGTACCTGAGTACATCAGCAGCGGTTTGGGAGAAGGCTGCACTTGCGATGAAAATTGATATGGTTATCACTATCAGCTTTTTCATGGTTGTAGTATTTTTAGTAAAGGAATGATACGAATGAATTACCTTCTTCCGCCTCCGCCGCCTCCGCCGGAATGACCGCCTCCACCACCGCCACTGCTACCGCCACCGCCGCCTGAACGTGCGCCACCACCACCGCCCCCGCTGTAGCCGCTGCCTCCTGAACGTGAGCCGCCCGAGGGCGAGAATGAATGACTGGGAGTAAAACCGCCTGAAGGTGAGAAACTTCTTGTCGAGCCTGAAGAATTGCCTGCTCCCGTTGCTGTTCTCCCGTTGCCGGATGTGGAATATCCTCCGCTGCGGTTACCGTAAGATGATGTAGCCCGGCTTGCAGCCTTCTGTGCCTGAATCCTGGGGTTTATGTATTCCTGGCTTGAACGGGCCTGCTTGTAATTGCCCGGTGTGTAATTCTGAACCTGGGTTTGACGCTGTGCAGGGACCGAACCTTGTTGTGTGTACCTTGGAGCCGGTTGCTGCCTGGTTTCACGGGTTACACTGCCTTGTCCGGTATTCCTGGTGTAGGTTCCCTGGCGTTCGCCGTGAGGACGCGAATAATGGTAACGTTCCTGGCCTGAAGCGGGTTTACGCTGTGTTGAAACAGGGTCAGTGGAACGGGTCGGAAGTGTATTCTGGCTGGTTGCGCGTACCGATGAAGGCGGGACCCCTCTTGTGCCTGCGGTTGTTGTAACATTCCCCTGGCCCCTGCTTGCAGGAGTATTGGCAGGTCTTCCCCGGCCATCAGGTGAAGTGGCAGTGTTCCTTGTAACACTCTGCCTCGGGCCGTAATAGGAATTGTAATATCCACCTTCATTATAATATGGATAATACCCTCCCCAATAAGGGCCATAATACGGGTAGTACCACCAGTAGGGGTAATCCCAATAATACGGATAACCCCATCCGTAGCCCATTCCGTATCCGAAACCAAAACCGAAGGAGAATGATGGCCCCCAGTCGTTATAACCTCCTCCGTAACCGAGGTTTATATTGACATTGCTGCAGCAAGGTGCGGTGGAATCAGCAGAAGTGCCGCTGTAATAGCTAGTATTGCTCTGGGGATGCTGAAATTTCTGTATCCTGTCGGAATACGAAACATCGCTGTAATCGAGAGTCGCAGCTTTTGCTTTAAGACTGTCGTGGGCCACCGCTGTTTGGTCTGCAGCCAGGGCCGATGTAAGATCCTGGTTGGCCGAAGGTGGGATTGCCGGTTTGCTTTTTTGCCTCGAAGGAGTGGAATAAACATCGTCGTTATTTACCGAAACTGCCTGCTGCTGAGTTTTGCAGGCACTCATCAGAAGGCTGATGATCACTGCGATAAATGCTGCTCTTTTCATGGTTTTGGTTCCTTTATAATTCAATTTTACGTATTTTTGCCTAAATATAAGACATAGTAAAAACAGCAAATATCATACCAAACTATTAATGGCTAAAGATTTTCCATCCCGTGCAGAAAATTATTCCCAATGGTATAATGATCTGGTAATCAAGGCCGATTTGGCCGAAAATTCAGCAGTAAGAGGTTGTATGGTTATAAAACCGTACGGTTATGCCATCTGGGAAAAAATTCAGGCTGTCCTGGACAAGAAGTTCAAGGACACAGGGCATTCAAATGTGTATTTTCCCATTTTCATCCCGAAATCCTTTTTCAGCAAAGAGGCCAGTCATGTGGAAGGGTTTGCAAAAGAGTGCGCCGTAGTTACTCATTACCGCCTGAAGAACTCTCCCGACGGTAAAGGCATCGTTGTTGATGAGGATGCGAAACTTGAAGAAGAACTGATCATTCGCCCGACTTCGGAAACCATTATCTGGGATACATACAGGAACTGGATAAAATCATACAGGGACCTTCCGATATTGTACAACCAGTGGGCTAACGTAGTACGCTGGGAAATGCGCACCCGTTTGTTCCTTCGCACTGCTGAGTTTCTCTGGCAGGAAGGCCATACGGCGCATGCAACGCAAGAGGAGGCCGTAAGGGAAGCAGAAACCATGCTGGGTGTTTATGCTGATTTTGCCGAGAACTGGATGGCCATCCCTGTTCTGAAGGGGGTAAAATCACCGGGGGAAAGGTTTGCAGGCGCAATTGAAACCTATGCAATTGAAGCTTTAATGCAGGATGGTAAAGCGTTGCAGGCCGGTACTTCACATTTCCTGGGACAGAATTTTGCCAAGGCATTCGATGTTAAGTACTTGACGAAGGAAAACCAGCTTGAATATGTATGGGCTACTTCATGGGGAGTTTCAACCCGACTGATGGGAGCCCTGGTGATGGCTCATTCCGACGATAACGGGCTGGTGCTGCCTCCGAGGCTGGCGCCGATACAGGTGGCGATTGTCCCTGTATTTAAAAATGAAGAACAGCTGAACCTGATTTCCACAGTAGTTGACCCGATTAAAAAAGCTCTTGAAAAAAAAGGTGTCACAGTCAAATACGATAGCCGGGATACCCATAAGCCCGGATGGAAATTTGCAGAATATGAGTTCAAGGGAGTGCCGTTAAGGATTACGATAGGCCCCCGCGACATTGAGAACAGGACCGTTGAGATAGCCCGCCGGGATACCCTTGAGAAGGAAACCCTGCAGATCACTGATATAGAAGATAAAGTGGTGCATCTTCTTGATCAGATACAGAAGAACCTATACGACAGGGCCTTGTCATTCAGGGAACAGAACACCTTCACTGTCAATACCTGGGATGAATTCGTCGACACAATTGAAAATAAGGGAGGGTTCATTCTTGCTCACTGGGATGGCACAGCCGAGACTGAAGAAAAGATCAAGGAAGCCACAAAAGCCACTATAAGGGTGATACCACTGAACAATGCAAAGGAAAACGGGCGCTGCGTCTTTTCAGGAAAACCTTCGGAGCAGAGGGTGGTGTTTGCCCGCGCTTATTAAGGGTAGAACGGTTCGAGAACCCCTGTCCCTGTGATCCTGCCCCCGATGTCGGCAGGGTTGCCGGTATAATACACGCTGCCTATATTCTCGATAACCGCCCAGATTGAGACATTTACATTGACATAGCAGTCGTTGCTTCCCCTGCTGACTACCGAGCAGTATCTCGACACCATACCTTTCGCCTGGCATAATCCCATGTTATTCAGGTAAAAAGAAGTTATGTCGCATCTTCCGTGAAGATTGAAATCGGTAGTCCCCATGAACATACCGAACCATCCCTGGGTGTAATTGAGGTCGAGGTCAATGGACCCGCAGCCTCCCCATACCTCCAGCTTGACCGAATCGCCTTTGAGTGTGTTTGCGGAACTTACATTACCTGCCCCGTTATAATACAGTTTCCATAATTTTTTTACCGAAACATGGACGTTAAGAGGTTTGTCATAACTTCTCAGCCAGTTGCAGGAATTGAGATTGCGAATCGTCAGTTGCCGGTTCAGGATCTCTGTTGTGATCCCTCCGATGACATTGCTGCCTGCTTCGACAGTGATCTTTTCAACGGTATCCTGGATAAGTATAAGATTCACATTATCAGCCAGGTCAATACTGTCAAAAGGAGAAACAGGCCTTTCCTGAGTGATCACCGTGCCCGAATTGCTTACGCAGACGCCTCCCTTATTGCAGGATGCAAGCCCGGTCAGACCTGCTGCAGTGATAAGCAGGAAAAGGAATACAGTGTTCCTATTTAATCGTTTTTTTGCCATAGAAAACATCAAAGGTATAACCAACTCCCCATCCGATATAATCTGCTCTTCCGAAATGTACTTTCAGCAGGACATGGGCGAAGAAATTTTTGGCGAAAACGTACTGGAAACAAATTTTTTCATACAAAGGCCCATTGCTTTGCTCTTTCCCCGAAAGGTAGTAGCCCAGATTCATGATAAAACCGAGCTTTCCGAGCATCAGCTCATAAGCCGCGTTAATACCTGGTCTCATGATTTGTACAGGACTTCCTGCAGGGGTCCCGTTTAGTTCAAGGATCTTTTTATGCGATTCATCATAGGATAGATCGAGCCCGAAACCGAATTTACTTTTCCTGCTGACAGGGAAGAAGGTATTCTCAAAAAAGTGGTAGACCATAAAGTTGCTTCCCAGCTGTGAGGTCATGTTTTTATATCCCAGGGCCCCGCCGATGTCGAACTCCATTGACTTCCTGATGGTGGTTGAGAAAGGCTCGGTGGGGGCAATATAACGGTCACTTATGTCTTTATTGTCCCTGACAGGTCTGCAGGCAAGTCCGAGGCTGACGAGGGGGGCATTCAGGCCATAGTTCGGAGTCTTGAGAGAGCCATTCGAGAAATGCTGAAAGCTGATACCCCCGGTTATGGTGAGGTACTCATTCAGCCTGTACCTGGCTTCAAACATCAGGTTGATGGCTGCATTGATATGTGAACCTATTGCAATATCCTTGTAATTATTGAGCCTGTCGAATTTCTTTGTGAGGTATCCCACTCCCAGAGAAAAACGGAAGCCAAAAGTAAAGTTCTTATGCCTGTATAAGGGGAAGTTGATGAAAGGCATAAGAGCAAATGCGCTCCCGAGGATGGGATTATTCCCCAGCGGAGTATAGAGAAATGTCATGCCGGTGATCGGGTAGTTATATGCTCTTTCCCATTTTTGCCTGCCGTAGGTCTGCTGCTGAATGCTGAACTCAAAAGCGGGGAAGTGGGCGTTGAAGATCTCCAGCTCCAGGTGCTGTGCATACAGGAACCCGTAATCCGCCTTAGCTTCAAGGATGAGATTTGAAGTAAACAATTTATGTTCGAACTGGGCGAAGGGTCTTGCAGGGAAGCAGAGAACGATCAAAAGGAGTATGATCATCCTGTGGTAAAGTCCTGAAATGTTTCGACTGGAGTACTTCGTCATTTTAATATTCGCTTCATCCGCAAAATTATGGAACATTGGAGTTCAGCCGCTATCGCCAAAATGCTTATTTTTGCAAAAAGATCAATAATGCAGGAAAAGACAGCCGCTTTTGCCCGCTTGCTCGAGATTATGGACGAGCTCAGGACCAAATGTCCCTGGGATAAAAAGCAGACCCTTGAAAGCCTCAGATACCTCACTATAGAAGAGACCTATGAATTATCGGATTCCATTATTGAGAAAGACATGGAGTCCGTTAAAAAGGAATTGGGAGACCTCATGCTCCATCTGGTATTTTATTCCAGGATAGCTTCAGAAACAGGGGCTTTCGATATAACCGATGTGCTGAATAACATTATTGAAAAGCTCATCAACCGTCATCCACATATTTTCGGTGATGTGGTGGTGAAAGATGCAAAGGAAGTCCACGACAACTGGGAAAAGATAAAGCTTACCGAAAAAGGCAACAAATCGGTTCTTTCCGGGGTTCCGAAGTCGCTGCCAGCAGTGGTAAAAGCATACAGGATACAGGAAAAGGCCAGCGGGGTAGGGTTTGACTGGGAAAACCCTGAACAGGTATGGGAAAAGGTTCAGGAAGAGCTGCGGGAGCTTCGTGAGAATGTGCAGAACAAGTCAAGCCATGCCAGGCAGGAGGACGAGTTGGGCGACCTTCTCTTTGCCATTGTAAATTATGCCAGGTTTATCGATGTAAATCCGGAAGATGCGCTTGAAAGGACCAACAGGAAGTTCATCCGCCGTTTTCAGTATCTTGAGGAAAGTGCAAAGAAACTGGGGAAATCACTTCACCAAATGAGCCTTTCCGAGATGGATATCTACTGGAACAAGGCCAAGGAAATGGAACAGCCATTGTAGAGTGAGACGACAGCTCATTATAATTTTTATCTGCCTTGGTATTGCGCTGGCTTCAGGCGCCCAGGCCGTTCATGATTCCCTGCATGATAATGCATCGATGATTGATCTCCGACTCGTCAAATCAGGCCTTATCGATGCCAGGGATGTCGTGATAGCGCCGGGACGCTGGAACGAAGTCCAGTGGGCGGTTGCATTCGGTGTAGCGGGACTTACCATCGGTCTTGTGACCCAGGACCTTGTTGTACAGCAATTTGCCCAAAGCCATCAAACGGCCATTCTCGATGCAGTAACCAAATACGGCCTTGAACCCTGGGGAAGCGGGTTATACACCCTGCCTGCACTTGGAATAATGTATGGTGTGAGTTTTGCAATACACGATAAAAAGGCAAGGATGACGGCCCTAAAGGGAGTGGAGGCTTTTGCCTATGCTGCAATTGCCACCCAGATACTGAAGCAGGTTTTTCACCGTGAAAGGCCCAACCAGGGAGATGCGCCTGATCCGTTTGCATGGTATGGCCCCATTGCACCCATTTCCTACACTTCATTTCCTTCGGGCCATTCTGCCGCTATTTTCGCGGTTGCGACCGTCATCGCTTCGGCCTATAAAAAAACGGTCTGGGTACCTGTGCTCTGCTATTCGCTTGCATCACTCACCGCTCTGTCCAGGATCTATAATAATGAACACTGGCTGTCGGATGTCGTGATGGGTTCAGCTATAGGTTTTGCAATAGGCCGGACCGTTTTCAATAATTCGGTCAGGTTAAAGCTGTTGCCGGGAAGCCCAACGGGCGCCGGACTTACTCTTGTCTACCGTCTCTGATCAATGTTTTGAAAGGTAGCTGGCAACACCATCGGACGTGGCCTTCATACCTTCGTCGCCCTTATGCCAGTTGGCGGGGCAAACTTCACCGTTCTCTTCGAAGAACTGCAGAGCATCAACCATGCGGATTGCTTCATCCACGCTGCGTCCAAGGGGAAGGTCGTTAACCAGCTGGTGACGAACAACACCCTGTTTGTCGATCAGGAAAAGACCGCGGAAAGCAACAGGACCGCCTTCAAATTCCATAGTGCCGTCTTCATTATAAAAATATTCTCCTGCGAGAACATCATAGTTGGCCGAAATGGTTTTGGTAAGGTCTGCTACGAGAGGAAATTTCACACCCTTGATCCCGCCGTTCTTCTTTTCGGTGTTCAGCCATGCCCAATGTGAAAATTTTGAATCGATGGAGCAACCAACGACTGCAACATTACGTTTCTCAAATTCGGCGAGCTTCTCCTGGAAAGCCAGGATCTCGGTGGGACAAACAAAAGTAAAATCGAGAGGGTAGAAAAAGAATACAACATGTTTCTTTCCCAGGTACTGATCCAGTGAAAAATTTTCTACAAATTCACCGCCGTTAACAACGGCATCAGCTACAAAATGAGGAGCTTTTTTTCCTACTAATACTGCCATAATTCAAATGTTTAATTAATTAAGTTTCTTGCTGCAAAGATACAACAATTATTTAGAAACATTATGAATAAATAGTTAAATTTAGGAAAGAAACCCGGATGATTATTTTATGTCCTTCAGTTCGAATTGGAGAGCCTTTTTTTGAA
>CAIJYT010000037.1 GCA_903824935.1 uncultured Bacteroidales bacterium
AAATCGAGTGGTGAAAAAAAGGTCGAACTGTCCATGGCCCTTATTTTTTCTTTTTGGATTTGGATTTGGATTTCGTCGGTTCGTTGGCTTCAATTATAGCTTTCACATCCTCATAGGTGAGGTCGGCAGCAGTCTTTCCTTTGGGTATCTTATAATTCTCTTTTTTGAAGGATATGTAAGGACCGTACCTTCCGTTCAGCACTTTGATATCTGCATCTTCGGAATATTCCCTGATCACTTTTTTAATGTCTTCATGTCTTTTTACACTGATGATCTCAACAGCGCGCTCAAGGATAACGGTAAGGGGGTCATCTGTTGCAGGCAATGAATAAAAAGCAGATTTATGCCTGATATAGGGACCGAATTTCCCGGAGGAAACTATGACCTCGGTTCCTTCAAAATCGCCAAGCGGCCTGGGAAGCTTGAAAAGGTCAAGGGTATCTTCAAGGCTTATCGTGTCGATGCTCTGGCCTTTTTTAAGAGCTGCAAAACGGGGCTTATCGCTGTTATCCGATTCTCCAAGTTGCGCCATCGGACCAAACCTCCCGATCTTTACATAAATGTTCAGCCCGGTTGCAGGATCCGTGCCAAGGAGTTTTTCTCCCTTGACTTTTTGAGTGCTTCCCAATGTTACTTCTATCCTCTCATGAAAAGGAAAATAGAATTCTTTCATCATATCCTGCCATACAAGTTTGCCTTCGGCAATCTCATCAAACTCTTCTTCAACCGTTGCCGTAAAGTTGTAATCCAGTATGTTATCAAAATTCTGGACCAGGAAACCGGTTACCAAAGCGCCTATATCCGTGGGGAACAATTTATTCTTTTCATTCCCTACAGTTTCAGTTTTCGTTTCGGCGGTAACTGTTTTATCTTTCAGGCTCAGGTAGTCATATATCCTTTGAACCCCTGGCCTGTCCTCCTTTACAACGTATTCTCTTTTCTGGATTGTAGAGATGATGGGGGCATAGGTTGAAGGGCGTCCTATTCCAAGTTCTTCAAGTTTTTTTACGAGTGTTGCTTCCGTGTAGCGGGATGGCTGCTGTGTGAACTTTTGCTGGGCTATGAGTTCGCGCATTGTCAGCTGTTCCCCTTTTTTCATCGGAGGAAGCACGCCCTCATTGTCATCGCCGTTTTCGTCATCCGAAGATTCCATATAAACTTTAAGGAAACCATCGAACCTGATCACTTCTCCCCTGGCAATGAATTTCTCTGATTTTCCGGAAATCCCTATGTTTACATTGGTCTTCTCAAGCTCAGCATCGGCCATCTGGGAAGCAATAGTACGCTTCCATATGAGGTCGTATAATCTCTTGCCCGAACGATCGGCTTCAATTGATTTATTGCTCAGGTATGTCGGACGAATGGCTTCATGTGCTTCCTGGGCCCCTTTGGTCTTGGTCGCATATTTCCTCGTTTTCACATATTCTTCACCGTAAGTTTCGGTAACTTCTTTCCTGGCCATGCCAATTGCCATATCAGAAAGGTTCACCGAGTCGGTCCTCATATAGGTGATCTTCCCCGATTCATACAATTCCTGTGCAATGCGCATGGTATTGGCAACCGAAAAACCAAGCTTGCGCGAGGCTTCCTGCTGAAGGGTTGATGTGGTAAAAGGAGGCGCCGGGGATTTCCTGGCCGGCCTGGTTTCAACTTCATCAACAGTATACTGAACATCCATGCATTGGTTGAGAAATTCCAGGGCGTCTTCCTTTGACTGGAACCTCTTGTTCAGCTCGGCACTGACCGTTTTAAGTTTTTTCCCGTCGTGGACCATAAAATCACCGGTGATGCGGTAGGATGAAACAGACTGGAAATTTTTTATCTCTTCTTCACGTTCAACGATCAACCTTACTGCAACAGACTGAACCCTTCCTGCAGATAAGGATGGTTTTATCTTTTTCCAGAGGAGGGGCGAAAGTTCAAAACCTACAAGCCTGTCTAAGATCCGCCTTGCCTGCTGGGCATTGACCAGGTTCATATCCAGTTCACGGGGATTATCAATGGCTTCCAGTATTGCACTCTTGGTGATTTCATGGAAAGCAATACGTTGGGTGTTATTTTTCTTTAATCCAAGCGTTTCCATAAGGTGCCAGGCAATGGCTTCACCCTCGCGGTCTTCATCGGAAGCCAGCCAAACCATTTCACTCTCCTGTGCCAGTTTTTTCAGCTCACCTACAATTTTCTTTTTCTCGGGAGAGACAATGTATTTTGGCTCGAAACCCTTTTCAACATCTACCCCAAGGTCTTTTTTCGAAAGATCAGCAACATGGCCCATACAGGACCTTACAATGAAATCATTTCCAAGGAATCCTCCAATGGTTTTCGCTTTCGCGGGAGACTCAACAATCACTAAATTTTTTGTCATAATAGCAACGGATTGCATTATTCCAATCCGGGTACAAAAGTACGACAATTAACATAATACGTACCTTTGTGCCCATTTTAATCCTTAATCCGCCATCATGCGAAAGGTGATACATGAAAGAAAATAAAATTCGAAAATTCCATATAGAAACTTACGGCTGCCAGATGAATTTCTCTGACAGTGAGATCGTTGCCTCTATCCTTACCTCTCAAGGCTTCGAGGCTTCCGATGAGCTGCTCAATGCCGATATAATCCTGTTGAATACATGTTCAATACGTGAACATGCCGAGGACAGGGTGAGGAAACGCCTGCATTATTTCCGTTCACTGAAAAAGAAAAATCCCGGCCTTACCATCGGCCTTTTAGGATGCATGGCAGAACGGACCAAAACAGCACTGATGGAGGAGGAGCAACTTCTTGACCTGATCGCGGGACCCGATTCCTACCGTCACCTGCCTGCTTTGCTGGCCCAGGCTGAGTCGGGGCAAAAAGCCATTGATACTATTTTGTCTTCGGATGAGACTTATGCTGATATCAGTCCTGTGAGACTCGAAACTAACGGGGTTTCTGCTTTCATATCCATTATGAGGGGCTGTGAAAATTTCTGCTCTTACTGTGTTGTCCCTTACGCAAGGGGGCAGGAACGAAGCCGTGATCCGCAATCAGTGATCCGTGAAGCAAAAGACATTTTCCTTCAGGGTTACCGTGAAGTGACACTTCTCGGGCAAAATGTGAACTCCTATCAGTGGAAGGATGGAGGTGAAACTGTTAACTTTCCTCTCCTTCTTGAAAAGATAGCAGCTCTCGACATCAGGTTAAGGGTCAGGTTTGCCACTTCGCATCCTAAGGACCTTAGCGCTGAACTGATAGGGACAATTGCATCACATCCCAACATCTGCAAAGCCATCCACCTGCCTGTACAGAGCGGAAGCAATACAGTACTTGATAAGATGAACCGGAAATACACCAGGGAAGAATATCTGGAGAAAATAAAAGCCATCAGGAGCCAGATCCCCGACTGCACTATTTCGACCGACATCATCACCGGGTTCTGTGACGAAACTGAAGAAGACCACAGGCAAACCCTTGAACTGATGAAAGAAGCTGCATTTGATTATGCTTTCATGTTCAAATATTCCGAGAGACCTCAAACTATTGCAGCCGATCAGTACGATGATAACGTGCCTGCCGACATAAAAGAAAGAAGGCTGAGGGAGATCATTGAACTTCAGCAGGAACTTTCATCCTCAAGCAACCACAGGGACCTGGGTGAAACATTCGAGGTCCTTATTGAAGGTATTTCAAAGCGTTCAAACACACAATACTTTGGAAGGAACTCCCAGAACAAGGTCCTTGTTTTTCCTGTTACTGTTCAAAATCGGGGAGAATACGTAAATGTCAAGGTAAAAAGGGTCACTTCAGCCACCTTGATAGGGGATGCCGTTTAGCTGTCTTACTTGCTGAATATCTGCGTATTAATTCTTTACGCTCCTTCATCCGCATTCAATTTTGTCATGAAAATTTTAGGATGTTTCTCCCATTTTATTAGATTTGCCTGAAAATGCTTAATTTTGCACACTCAATTTAAGGCATCTATGAAGCAATACCTGAAACTGCTTACAAAATCAGCTTTTCTTTTCCTTGTAATTATCCTTGTTTTTTCTTCCTGCGTTCCCCAGAAAAAAATTCTATACCTCCAGAAACAACAGGAGAAGGACACTGCAAGCATTTATGCGCACAAACACCCGCCCGATTACAGGATACAGCCAAGGGATAATGTGTATATCAAACTGTTCACACTTGATGAAAAAAGTAATATGTTTTTCAACAAGCAGTCGTCGTCGAGCAACTATAACGATTACGCGAACGACGCCAGCATTTACCTGAATTCCTATTCGGTTAGTCCCGACGGGTATATTGATTTTCCGGTTGTCGGAAAAGTGATGATCAAAGATCTTACTGTAACCGAAGTCAAAGACGTACTTCAGAAAATTATCAACGAGTACCTTAAGGAAACCGTGGTGGTGGTGAAAATGGTCAATTTTAAAATCACCATTCTTGGTGAAGTTGCCCGCCCCGGGGAGTTTACCATTTACCAGGACAAGATCAATTTTTTTGAGGCTATCTCCCTGGCCAATGACATTACCGAATTCGGTGCCAGGAAGCGAGTCGCCCTCATCCGAATGACTCCTGGCGGTTCAAGGGTGTATAAACTCGATATGACTTCCGATTCCTTTCTGAAATCAGACCAGTTTTACCTGCAGCCGAACGATATCATTTATGTGCCGCCCCTGGGTTACAAGCGCTGGGGTCTTGGAACACAGTTCCCCTGGGCTATTGTCATAGCAGGTATATCCACAGGCCTCCTTTTAGTTGCTTATATAAAGACCTTTTAATCAGTAAATCCTTCTTTCGTGAACGATAATAATCCACAGGACTTCCAGCAAGAGCAGCAACAGTCGGTTGACTATAAAGTTCTGCTTTTCAAATTTTACCGGTATTGGTACTTCTTTGCCATCACGGTATTCATTGCCCTGATCATTGCATTTATTTTCAACAAATACACCAGTCCTGTTTATGAAGTCAAGACTTCAATCCTCATAAAGGACAAATCGGAAAATAAACTCAGCGCCCAGAGCATTATGGGGCTGGGAGGTCTCAACAATATGCAGAACCTCCAGAACGAGATCGGGGTTTTGTCATCTTATACCCTGACTTACCGCACTATTGCAAAGATAGGTTTCGAGATCTCTTATTTCAGCGAGGAAAATTTCATCAGCAAGGAGATCTATAAAGACAGTCCGTTTACCGTTGAAATTGACACGGTTTACCCCCAGCCTGTCAATATGCGCTTTAACATTTCCATCGCCTCCAAAGACAAATACCGGTTAGAAGCCAAAGAGGAAGACATCAAGTTTTATAATTTCTCAAAAAAAGACAAAGTACCTGGACGTAAAGAAAGGGTTGCAGTTGATGAAACCTTTGAGTTCGGGAAATGGGTGCAGGGTAATAATTTCCGCTTCAGGCTGCTTCTCACTCCCATGTTCAACCAGGAGAAGGACCTGACCCGTACTTTCTTTTTCCAGATCAATGATTACGAATCCCTGGTGACCCAGTATAAGGGCTTCAGCATTGAACCTATCAATAAAGAGGCCTCCATTGTTGAAATAAAACTCAAAGGCGGCAACGTAAATAAACTGGCCGATTTTTTAGATGCGCTGGAAGGGAATACCTTACCAAGGACCTGGAACGTAAGAATCTTGTTGCAGGGCGTACTATTAAGTTCATTGACAACGAGCTCCAAGGTATCAGCGACACCCTTCATTCTACCGAAAAGGCTCTTGAAGTTTTCCGTACGAATAAAGAAATCATGAACCTGGATGACGTAAGCAAACAGGTTTTTGAGAAAATGATGGAACTGCAGGATGAGAAAGCCGTTTTGCTGGTACAATCAAAGTACCTGAGCAATCTTGCCCAATACCTTGAGAGAAACCAGAAACTGGATGAGCTGGTGGTCCCCGCCTCCATGGGCGTAGAGAATCCCATGCTCAACGATCTTACCATGAAGCTTACTGATCTGTATACCAAGCGTACCGAAATTTCACAGTACTCAAAAGGGAAAAACCCCACCCTGCTTTCCATCGACCAGCAGATCTCCACGATAAAAAACGCCCTGGTTGAGAATATAAAAAGCGCTATCAACACTAATAATATTGCACTTAAGGAGATTAACGACCGTGTGGCCCAGTACACTTCAAAGATCAGCACCCTGCCCGAAACCCAGCGTGTACTTTTTGGTATTGAACGCAGGTTCAAGTTAACCGATGCCATATATACTTACCTGATGCAGAAACGCTCGGAAGCCCAGATCACCCAGGCTTCAAACCTCTCCGACAATGAAGTGGTGGATGCTGCAATGGGTGGTACAAGCCCCGTCTTCCCCAAGAAAAGCCTGAATTATATCATTGCCCTTATCCTCGGCATCATCCTTCCCATCATCTATATCCTAGGGAAGGATTATTTCAATGATAAGATCATGGAAAGGGAGGACATTGAAAGGATTACCAAACTCCCTATCGTAGGGCATATCATCCATTCGGACAAGAAAAGCGAGGTGGTGGTCATCGACTCACCCAAATCGACTATTGCCGAGTCATTCCGCTCGGTCCGTACCAACCTTCAGTTCCTGCTCCAGGGCAAGGAAAAGATCACCGTGCTTGTCACCGCCGATATGGTGAGTGCAGGAAAGACCTTCACGTCCATCAACCTCGCCTCCATCTATGCAATGTATGGTAAAAAGACACTGCTGGTAGGCTTTGACCTCCGCAAACCCAAGATCTACCAGGATTTCGGGCTTACGAATGCCGAAGGTATATCTTCCTACCTGATCAATAAAAGCAAGATCGAGGATATCATACAGTTCTCGGGTATTGAAAACCTCGACATCATAATGGCCGGCCCTGTTCCTCCCAACCCTGCCGAGCTTATCGCTTCGGCCAAATGTTCCGAAATGTTCACGAGGCTGAAAGAAATTTATGACTATATCATCATTGACACTCCTCCCGTTGGGCTGGTTACGGATGCTTTCCTTCTCATGAAACATGCCGATGCAAACCTCTTCCTCGTCAGGCAGAATTATACCAACAAGAAGATCTTTGCCAGCATCATCAAGGATATGGAGAAACGCAACATCCCGGGTCTTGCCATCCTTGTTAACGACGTCAAGCTCACCCGCAGTTCCTATGGTTACGGGTACGGCTATGGTTACGGTTATGGCTATGGCTACGGATACGGCTATGGTTACGGATACGGCTATGGTTACGGATACGGGTATTATTCCGACGACAAAGAATCTTCGAAAAAGAAGAAAAGCACTCTTCAGAAAATTTTCGGCAAAGCTTAATGCTGTAGTGAAGTAATGAAAACCTACAATTTAACGCATCTCGAGGAGCTTGAGTCGGAAGCCATTTACATTTTAAGGGAAGTTGCCGCCCAGTTCGAGAGGCCGGCTTTGCTTTTTTCAGGCGGCAAGGACTCCATCGTTCTGGTGCATCTTTCAAGGAAAGCATTCTACCCTGCTTCAATCCCTTTCCCCCTGGTGCATATCGATACCGGACATAATTTCGAAGAAGCCATCACATTCCGCGATGAACTGGTTGAAAAACTGAATGCCCGCCTGATTGTCGGTTCCGTCCAGGAATCCATTGACACCGGCAGGGTGGTTGAAGAAAAAGGTATCAATGCAAGCCGCAATGTACTTCAAACAGTTACACTTCTCGACACCATCGAGAAGAATAAATTTGATGCGGCTATAGGCGGCGGGCGCAGGGACGAAGAAAAAGCAAGGGCAAAGGAAAGGTTCTTTTCACACCGGGACGAGTTCGGGCAGTGGGATCCCAAAAACCAGAGACCGGAACTCTGGAATACCTTCAACGGGAAAAAGAGAATGGGCGAGCACTTCAGGGTGTTTCCCATCAGCAACTGGACCGAAATGGATGTATGGCAGTACATTCTCCAGGAAAATATAGAACTCCCCAGCCTTTATTTCACCCACGAAAGGGAGGTTTTCTTCCGCGACGGGATATGGCTTGCCACTGCGCCATTCATGGCCATGAAACCCGGTGAAAAAGCTGAAACGCTGCGTGTCCGCTGCCGCACCGTAGGGGATCTTTCCTGTACAGGATTAGTATTATCCACTGCGGATAACTTAGAGGATATCATCCTGGAGATTGCTGCAACAAGGGTAACCGAACGGGGTGGACGTTACGACGACAAGAGGTCCGATGCCGCAATGGAGGACAGGAAAAAGGAAGGATATTTTTGAGTTACGATTGGACGATTGACGATTTCAGAATGAATTTTTCGTTTGATGATTGACAATTAATGTTTTAACTCGTAAATCGTAACTCACACAATTCAATCGTAACTCATAAATCGAGCAATCGTAAATCAAGTTATGACAAACGTGATAGATACTGAATTCTCCAGCAAGGGCTACCTTAACATGCAGCTTCTCCGTTTTACCACGGCAGGCAGCGTTGATGACGGTAAAAGCACCCTGATCGGCCGTTTGCTGTATGATAGTAAATCGCTCTTCGAGGACCAGCTGGATGCAGTAAAGCGTGCCAGCGTCCAGAAAGGCAGCGAACACCTGAACCTGGCATTATTCACCGACGGCCTCAGGGCTGAACGCGAGCAGGGGATCACCATTGATGTGGCTTACCGGTATTTTGCCACCCCCAACCGTAAGTTTATTATTGCCGACACTCCCGGCCATATACAGTATACCAGGAACATGGTAACGGGTGCTTCCACTGCCAATGCCGCCATCATCCTGATAGATGCCCGCAACGGGGTGATCGAGCAAACCTACCGCCACGCTTACATAGCATACCTGCTTGGGATCCCCCATATCATTGTCTGCATTAATAAAATGGATCTTTTGGATTACAGCCGGGAAGTGTTTGAGACTATTAAAGCCGATTTCAACGCCTTTGTTGCAAAGGTTCTGCCCGGCGAAGACCTGAGATTCATCCCTATTAGCGCCCTTAATGGGGATAACGTAGTTAAACCATCCGTGAACATGGAATGGTACACTGATACCACGCTTCTTGAAACCCTTGAAACCATCCCTATTACTAATGATAATGATCTCACCCGCAGACGTTTCCCGGTTCAGTATGTGATCAGGCCCGAAATGGATAAATACCATGACTACCGGGGTTATGCGGGAAGGATTGCAGGCGGGATCTTCCATCCGGGAGATGAAGTAATGGTGATGCCGGCAGGGATAAAGACGAAAATCCTTAGTATTGATACTTTCAATGGCCCTGTAGAAGAAGCTTTCCCTCCCATGTCGGTGACCCTCCTGCTGGCCGATGATATCGATATCAGCCGGGGGGATATGATAGCAGGGGCCGATGCCCTTCCCGCGATGAGCTCCGAAATCGATCTGATGGTCTGCTGGATGAACCCCAGGCCTATGCAGCTTAACGGGAAGTATGCACTGAAACATAACACCAGGGATGTGAAATGTGTGATCAATGCTATTGATTTTGTACTTAATATTAATACCCTGGAACAAATACCAGGACGTACAAGCCTGGCCATGAACGAGATAGGCAAGGTCCATCTTCGCACAACCAAACCCCTGTTCATCGATCCGTATTCTTTTAACCGGAATACCGGCAGCCTCATCCTGATCGACGAAGCTACCAATGAAACAGTTGCAGCAGGTATGATCCTCTGAATTCCTTCTATTTCTGCAATAATTCAGCAAAAAATCAGTTACTTTTAAACCACGGTTTAATGTATTGATCCATATCCCTGTTCTATGAAAATATTCAGACTCTTTTTACTATCCTGCATTCTGCATCCTGCATCCCTTTTTGCGCAAAGTCCGCAGATCCCGATCGGCCAGTGGAGAGACGAACTCCCGTATAACTTTTGCAATTCTGTTGCAGAAGTTGATAACCGGATTTATGCATCGACTCTTTATGCCTTGCTTTACTATGATAAGGAGGATAACAGTGTTACCAGGATAACCAAGATACAGGGGCTTTCGGATATCGGCATCAACTGCATCGCTTATAATACAGCTACAAAAACACTGGTGATTGCATACTCCGATGCGAATATTGACCTGATCGTGAATAACAGCATCGTCAATATTTCAGATATTTACCGAAAGACCATTCTCGGGAATAAAACCATAAACAGCATATACTGCCTGGGTAACTTTGCATACCTGCAGTGCGGTTTCGGGATCGTGGTGCTTGATCTGGCAAAACAGGAGATCAAGGAAACATATTATATCGGCAATGGTGGCACCCAGGTGAATGTCATGTGCCTGATCAAGGATAATAATGATACCCTCTGGGCAGGTACCGAAAAAGGCATCTACAAAGCATGGTATAAGGATCCAAACCTGGCAAATTTTGCAGTATGGAAGAAAGACAGGCGAATGGATACAACCCTGATGTATAATACCATAACTTATTTTTCGGGTAAACTGGTGGTCAACAAACAACGGACAAGCGGCAACGATACGCTGTACACATACGACGGCCACTGGGCATCCTGGAATACCGGAAGCGGCACCCTTCCGATTATGAACCTGAACAGCATGTATAATGTTCTGCTGGTGTCAAATAAATATTCTGTTGACGTGTATGACCAGAGTTATGCCAAACTAAAATCCATCATCGGTTATCCTGGCGCCGGGGCTTTTCCTCTGGCCGCCATTTGTGACAGGAACCAGACCATCTGGATAGGTGATTCCTTTTCCGGGCTTGTGCGTAATGCATTGAATTCGGACCAGATAATAACTTATAATCTAAGCGGACCGCTTACTGCCAATGCATTCAGCATGAGTTCGCTTGGCAACAACTTATATATTGCACCGGGAGGATATGACCAATCCTTTGTACCGCTTCCCGACAGACCTGCCCAGGTCTACCATTTTGATGATTCAAACTGGCAAAACATCTCGGGAGCAAATAATACCCCCTTGTACAATTACAACAACATAGTTTCAGTTACTCCCGATCCTTCCGATCCGAAAAGGATATATGCCGCTACCTGGGGTTATGGTCTTCTTGAATTTTACGATGGCACATTAACAAGGAGATATACTGAATCAAACAGCACCCTGCATCATCATTCGGCAGGGGATACAGGGCTTATCCGCGTGGGTGGTTCGGCATTTGACGCCCATGGTTACCAGTGGATAGTATGTTCGCATACAAACCAATGCCTTTCCCTGAAAAGGGGGAGCCAGTGGACTGGTTTTAATATCGTTGCCAACAATGAGACGGACCTTGGCCAGATCATTGCCACCCGCTACGACCAGGTGTGGATGCAGATGCGTTACGGCACCCTGAATGCGAATTCAATACTGGTGTTCACCGATAACGGTACACCCGATAATCCCAACGATGACCAGGCAAAAAAACTTAACGCATCCAAGGGTTACGGTAACCTGCCGGGGAACACTGTATTTTCATTTGCCGAAGATAAAAACGGTGAAATATGGGTTGGAACTGAAGCCGGGGTCGGTGTTTTTTTCTCACCCGATGATCTTTTTACAGCCAATCCTTCCGACTGCCAGCGCCCTCTTGTCCAGCAGGGACAATACACCCAGTACCTTCTTGAAAGCGAGCAGGTGAATGCTATTGCCGTGGACGGGGCCAACCGCAAATGGATGGGGACCGACAGGGGAGGCGCTTACCTTTTCTCAGCCGATGGCACCAAACAGATCTACCATTTTACTACCGAAAACTGTCCCCTGCTTTCCAACAGGGTGACTTCCATAGCTATAAACTCTGTCACCGGCGAAGTGTACTTCGGCACCGACAAAGGTGTCATCTCATTTAAAGGCACCGCCACTGAAGGCAGCGATTCATTCGGTAATGTCTATGCCTATCCCAACCCGGTACGTGAGGGTTACCAGGGATATATTGCTGTGACAGGTCTTATCAGCAATGCCCAGATCCGTATCACTGATATCAGCGGAAGGCTGGTTTTTACAGGCAAGGCGGAAGGCGGACAGGCAGTTTGGAATGGCAGTACCCTGGAAGGGAAAAAGGTTCGTACCGGCGTATACCTGGTATTTGCTTCCAATGAAAGCGGAAGTGAGAAAGTTGTAACCAAAATCCTCGTAATC
Source organism: uncultured Bacteroidales bacterium (assembly GCA_903824935.1). Lineage (GTDB taxonomy): Bacteria > Bacteroidota > Bacteroidia > Bacteroidales > FEN-979 > CAIRDP01. The sequence goes on from CAIJYT010000037.1 coordinate 12,030, forward strand.
AACTGATGCTTGTAAACACAAAAGGCATCGTTCTTCACTCTTTAAAATACTCAGAGACCAGTATCATCGTCCGCATTTATACCGAAGCTGCGGGCCTTCAATCTTACCTGTTCAAAGGGGTCCGCAGTCCGAAGTCAAAAACAAAAGCAGGCCTGTTCCAGTCCCTGACATTACTTGAAGTGGTGGCATATATCAAAGAAAATGCAGGACTGCATATTGCCAGGGATGTGAGGTTGTTCCAGCCATATATGAGCATCCCTTTCGATATCAGGAAAAGTTCCATCGCCCTTTACATGAATGAACTTCTGTATAAGGCTATACGTGAAGAAGAATCAAATACCGAACTTTTCAATTTTATGTGGAAGTCATGTCTTTTGCTTGATTCCACTGAGGATAACCTGAACTGCTTCCCCCTGGTTTTTACTGCCGAGCTCACAGATTTCCTCGGGATAAGGCCCCAGTCGGGATACACGGAAAACAAACCGGTCTTTAACCTCAGGGAAAGCCAGTTCCAGTCTTTAATCCCTGAAAAAGACTCTTATATTATGCCAGAATACGGCAGCATGTTCCAGTCTCTTATTACCACCCCCCTGGAAAAGCAGTCGGCGTTGCATTTCAAACCTGCGATCAGGAGATCTTTTATGGATTCCCTTCTCATCTATTACCACATCCATCTCCCCGGATTCAAACCCATGAACTCTCATCACATCCTCCATTCTGTGCTGTCGTAGAAGCCCTCTGCAACCGCCTTCCTGACTGAGGGAGAAATCCTGGTGTGATTTACGATTGATGGATTTACGATTCACGATTGAACTTACGGATTTACGAGTTACGAGTTTAATTTTTTATCCGTCGATCGTCAATCTTATATTCATTCGTAAATCTAAGATCGTCCAATCGTAAATCCGTATCTTTGCCGAAAATTCCAACCTATGCAAGTTACTCTTACCGAGCAGGAACAAATCAGGCGTGATTCATTAAATGAACTTTTCAGGCTCGGGATCAATCCATACCCGCCCGAAACATTCCCGGTCAATGTGACCGCAGCCGAAATCAGGCAAAATTATCCTGCCGACAATACCATGTACCAGGAGGTGAGTATCGCAGGCCGTATCATGACCCGGAGGATCATGGGCGCCGCCTCTTTCTCGGAACTCCAGGATTCTACGGGACGCATCCAGATGTATATAAAACGCGATGAGATCTGCACTGGTGAAGACAAGACCCTTTACAACACGGTATTTAAGAAGCTTCTCGACATAGGCGATATCATCGGTGTTACAGGGTATGTATTCGTCACCCAGATGGGAGAGATCTCCATCCATGTGAGAAGCCTGAAACTTCTTTCCAAATCCCTTAGGGTTCTGCCCATCGTCAAGGAAAAGGACGGGGAATTGTTTGATGCTTTTACCGATCCCGAGCAAAGATACCGGCAGCGTTATGTAGACATGATCGTCAATCCCCAGGTGAGGGATGTGTTTGTCAAACGGGCACAGCTGGTGAATTCCATGCGTCAGTTCCTGAATGCAAAATCATACCTGGAAGTTGAAACACCTGTCCTTCAGCCACTTTACGGCGGCGCTGCTGCCCGGCCGTTCAAGACCCATCACAACTCCCTCGACATGACCCTGTACCTTCGTATTGCCAACGAACTTTACCTCAAAAGGCTTATCGTTGGCGGATTTGACGGGGTCTATGAATTCTCCAAGGACTTCCGCAACGAAGGGATGGACCGTTTCCATAACCCTGAGTTTACCCAGATGGAGCTCTATGTAGCTTATAAGGATTATGATTGGATGATGGACCTCGTGGAGGAAATGGTGGAAAAGATCGCTCTTGACCTGCATGGGAAAACAGAGATCCCGGTTGGTGAAAAGATCATAGATTTCAAACGGCCCTGGAAACGCTTCACTATGTTTGAAGTGATAAAACATTATACCGGAATCGATATCGACGGCAAATCGGAAGACGAGCTGATCGCCATTGCGAAACAGCTTGATGTGCCTGTCGACAAGACCATGGCCAAAGGAAAGATCATTGACCAGATCTTCGGTGAGAAATGCGAGCCCAACCTGGTCCAGCCGACCTTTATCACCGACTATCCCATTGAAATGTCGCCCCTGGCAAAGAAACACCGCAGCAAAGACGGGCTTGTTGAACGTTTCGAAGCAATCTGCAACGGCAAGGAGCTTTGTAATGCATTCTCAGAACTCAACGATCCCATCGATCAGAGGAAACGCTTCGAAGACCAGCTGGAACTTGGAAAACGCGGAGACGACGAATCTATGGTACTGGATGAGGATTTCCTCCGTTCCCTTGAATTCGCCATGCCTCCTACTTCAGGTCTGGGTATAGGGATTGACCGTCTCACGATGATCATGACCAACCAGGCATCCATACAGGATGTGCTTTTCTTCCCACAGATGAGGCAGGAAAAAAAGATCAGCGAATAAGGATCATCCGTTTAACTGAAACTTCTTTATCGGTTGTAAGCCTGAACAGGTATATCCCTGGTGCAGCCTTATTTCCCGTATTATCAGTGCCATCCCAAGTGAAGGCATGGGCCCCCTCGTCTAAAGATCCTGAAAATACAAGCCTGACGAGTTTTCCATTAAGGTCATAAATACCGAGGTAAGTGTTTCCCCTGGCAGGAAGCATGAACGATATAGTGGTTTCGGATGTAAAGGGGTTAGGATAATTATATCCCCGCAAACTGCCTTTCCTGGGCTCGCTGATCCCTCCGAGTATCTGGGGATTGAACATCAATATTACAAGCTTTGGCCCCAGGGAGGTGGTATAATGCAGACTGTCAAGGATAAAGGAATCCGTGTTGCGATCTGTGGGTATATCCACCTTAACCCTTACGTAAACCGAATCTCCCGGGTTTACTGTATAAGGGAAGTTGCGGGTGGTAATAGAATCGACGTACCACATCGGCCAGTGGCCGCTGATCAGCTCAACATCCTGCAGCACAACAGCAGATGCCATGTAATTATGCAGATGTGTAACTTTCCCTCCGAATGCATCAGCAGCGGTGATAAACCACAGGGTATCCGGCACAGGTATAATATTTGTGTAGTCGGTAGTAAATGTAAACGGATCGGCAGCTCCGATAAAAGGTGCAGTTTCCCTGCGGCCCGACTGGTCAGCGGCAAACAGGTAATACTTTACAGTACTGCCGGCGGTCTGCTTTGGGATGATGCCTGTATAATGGTTGGCCGAAGTGTTTGTCATGTGGACTGCATGGTAGGTTCCGCTATTGACCTTGTACCAGATGAGAACGGAATCGGTTTTAACTGGGGAGCCACTGCAGGCAATAAGATCGGCGTTTATCACATAATTCATGTCGCAGGGTTGGGTGCCGGATAAAGGAATATGTTTGATGTACAGCAAGCCGATATCTGCAATCCCCATTACACGGCAGTGAAGAGCATCGGTCGATATCCAAGGGGTGGAAGACTGCCCGATGAATCCATAAACAGTGTATCCCGGCATGGCAGCCTCATACGCAACCTTGGCGCTGTCGTCCCAGCTGGAGTTCATAAACGGGACCAGTACCTTGTTGTTCAGGATCACCGAATTGGAGTAAGGCTCATCATTGGGTGTCATAACCCGGTATACCCTGTAATTGTATCCGTAGGAACAGGTCTGTGAGGCCCAGTAAGAAGCTGCAGCTTCAAGAGCCGCATAACAAGCATTCGAAGGATTGGTTTTTCTAATAAGGATTTTATCCGGTGCCAGGAACTTCCCCCAGCAGTCAATATGGTCTATTGATGTATTCACATTCGGGTCAGGCACGACCTGGTAATTCTCAATCCCCAGGTAATCATGAACTTTCTGTGCGACCTGGTCATGAGAAAGAGCAGGGTTCTCATTCCATATCAGTTCTGTGGAAGCTGATATTCCGAAACCGTCGGTCATATAATCGCCTCCTGTGGAAATAAGGTTCATGCCGTACCATTGGATTCCGAGCATCTCGGCAACCCGTTTGGGGATCTCATCATCGTTGGGCCTGGGACGGTTATATGGAAAATCGATGATCCCGATGGTATTGGAACTGTCTGATTCAAACCATGGGCCGTAATCCCTGGTCCAGTAACTGTCGGTAGGAGCGATCAGGAAATTGCAATGGCTTGTATCAACTCCATTATTAACATACAAAGCCAGAACAGTGCTTTGTTGTGCAGCGCTGGCCACTATGGTTGTAAGGGTGACGTTTGCAGCCATTTCCTTAATCAGTGGCAGCGGGATGCCGAAGGGGTACCTTACAAGGGCTCCCTGCATCCTGCCGAACTCTTCTACATTCCTGATAGGCCCGGCCGGAGGGTTGGTTTCAACAAAGGTCTTGCCTATCTCGCTTTTGTGCAGGGCTTCCTCAGGCGACATCTCATGGGTGAGCCTCAAGGCTGGTTTTCTGGTTGTATCCTGGGCAATTGACATCCTCGTCACAAACAGAACACAGATAAATATGGCAAGGAACTTAAATGATGTTTTCATACCGGCAATTCTTTGTGTTACAAATTTAACAATTTAACCTTCGTCATGAATGATTACCTTTGCCTGAAATAATGAAGAAATGAGCAAGAAAACAAAGGCTGCAAGTTTGTCTGTGTTATCAAACACCCTGCTCATTGCATTAAAACTTACTGCAGGTATTATCAGCGGCTCAGTATCCATTATTTCTGAAGCCATCCATTCTTTCATGGACCTTCTTGCTGCCATCATTGCCTTTATTTCCGTGAGGGTTTCCGACAGGCCCGCCGATGACCGTCACCCTTACGGGCACTGGAAGATAGAAAATATCTCGGGGGTGACCGAAGCCCTGTTAATATTTGTTGCAGCTATCTGGATCATTTTCGAAGCAGTGCATAAGCTCATTAAACCAACCGAAATTGAAACAATAGGTCTTGGATTCGCAGTAATGTGCATTTCTGCCTTTGTTAATTCAGGAGTTTCATGGTACCTGTACAAAGTTGCCAAATCAACCGGTTCCATCGCACTGGAGGCTGATGCCCTTCATCTTAAAACCGATATTTACACTTCGTTGGGAGTTGCTGCAGGCCTGGGTCTGATCTGGATCACGGGATACCATATTTTAGACCCAATCGTAGCTATCCTGGTCAGCATGCTTATACTGAAGGAATCTTATTCCCTGCTGATGAAAGCATATAAACCCCTGCTCGACGAATCACTGGAAATAGAGGAAATCAAAAAGATCAGGACCATAATTGACTCCTATTGTAAGGAAAACATTAAATATCACAATCTGCGAACCAGGAAAGCCGGGAACTTCAGTTACGTCGATTTTCACCTGAACCTGGATGAGAACCTTACTGTAAAGGAAGCTCATGAACTTTGTGACAGGATTGAAGCGGATATAAAACAATACCTTGTTAATTCCGAAGTGACGATTCATGTCGAGGATTTTTGAAAAAAGGGTATATTTGCAATCTCTTCATTCATAATTAATTATTTAAATATCTCATGAGGGTTTTCGGCCTGCTTTTTCTTCTTGTCACTTTGCTGATAATCCCTGATCTGCTTTTTTCCCAGGACACAATCCGTCACGACACCGTTTCAAAAAAGGTAAAATTAATTGAGGATGATGCAGTTATGTCCATGCTCGACAGCCTTGCAACACTCAAGGTTTTTAGCGATGCACATTCTCCACTGGAGCAAAAATACCCTGCCTGGAGCAGTTTTAATGAGACGGATTACCCGACTTTTTCTGATTCTGTATATGCTGCGAGGATTGCAGTCATGAACGAAAATTCTCCTTTCGAGTACGTCTATAACAATGAGGTCAAAAAGTTTATCGAGCTTTATGCAGTCAGGAAAAGAAAATTAACTGCCCGTATCCTGGGCCTTTCCGAAATCTATTTTCCGCTTTTTGAAGAACAGCTTGACCGTTTCAACATGCCGCTTGAGTTAAAATACCTGGCAGTGATCGAATCGGCTCTTAACCCTATTGCCAACTCAAAAGCCGGAGCAAAAGGCTTATGGCAGTTCATGTATGGTACCGGCAAAGTTTATGGTCTTAAGGTGAGTTCTTATGTGGATGACCGGTACGATCCATATAAAGCCACCATCGCCGCTTGCGAACACCTGCAGGATCTTTACGACATCTATGGCAACTGGTCTCTTGCTCTTGCAGCCTATAATTCGGGGGCAGGCAATGTGAATAAAGCCATCAGGCGCTCAGGCGGACTCAAGAATTTCTGGGCTATCGCCCGCTACCTGCCGAAAGAAACAAGGTCGTATGTCCCTGCTTTTATTGCAGCAAGTTATGTTCTTGCGTACGCCAATGAACACAAGATCTATCCTGTTGATCCCGGGATTTTATTTTATGAAGTGGATACTGTGACTGTGAAACATCCGCTTACTTTCGACCAGCTTTCCGAAATGATGCGGATCCCATGGGATGAAATAGCCTTTCTCAACCCTGCATATAAAAGAGGTGTTATCCCGGCCACTCCTGAAATGCCATATAAATTAAGGCTCAGGAAAAAATACGTAGGCGACTTTATCAATAATGAAGCAGCGGTTTATGCTTTCAAGACTAAGAAAGCCCTTTCGGAGGACGCCAGCCTGGCCTCAATCTATGCCAGTTACAGGGAAACAACACAATATACAGTTAAAAAAGGTGAGACAATGGTCAGCATTGCAAAGAAGTTCCATATGACCATCCCAGAACTCAAGTCTCTCAACAACATAAAAAAGAATTCAGTTAAACCCAAACAGAAGATCTTTGTTTATGTTCCGGGTTCAGCTCCTAAAATCCCTGATTCACTTTTGCACAAACAACTTATTGCCTCTAAATCTGATTCAACTAAAGTTGCCCCTGTACATAAAGATACTACGAAAATAACTGCCACTGAGCCTGAACGGGAAGTCAGCACACCTAAAACCCATATTGTTAAAAGCGGTGAATCTCTCGGAATTATTGCAATTAAATATCATGTAACCGTAGGTGAACTTACCGCCTGGAATAACCTCAACACTTCCAAAGTTGTGGCAGGACAAAAATTAAAGTTACAGGGAGGCTCTTCAAAAACAGGTTCAGCTTCAGCAAATGGAAGCAAGTCATCCCCGGCATCATCAAAATCCCCTGAAACCGGCAACCATTATTTTTATTATACCATACAGTCGGGCGACAACCTCTGGGATCTTGCCGACCAGTACAACACCACCGTGGCCCAGATCAAAAAGCTGAACAATATCAATAACGCTTCCTATCTCAAACAGGGACAAAAGATCAAAATCCCTAAATAAGAGAGTTACTCCTGGTCAACCTTAGTTACGATTAAAGGATTTACGAATTCCGATTGAATTTATTGATTTACGATCTACGAGTCTAATATTTTAATCGTAAGTCGTCAATCTTACATTTTAATCGTAACTCAAAAATCGTCTAATCGTAAATATTTTTTTTCCCTTGTTGGATCTGATAAAAAATGTATTATTTTTGACCATCCGGTTAAACTATTCTTTTAATCCATTTAGTTAAACCACATGGACAATAGTCAAAATACTGAAGACAAGATTCTTGCTGCGGCAAGAGAGGTCTTTCACAAGAAAGGTCTAAGCGGGGCAAGGATGCAGGAGATAGCTGATCTCGCAGGTATAAACAAGTCACTATTGCATTACTATTTCAGGAGCAAGGATGCTTTATTCGAAAAAGTGTTTACCGAAACCTTCTCCCAGCTTGCCAATAAAATGACAGAGATTTTCCTTTCGGAAATGACCCTGATGTCGAAGATCGGGATCTTTGTCAATTTTTACTTCAATTTTATTTCAGGTCATTCCTACATAGTTCAGTTCGTCATCAACGCTCTCCAGGACAAGCCCGAAAGGATAAGGGAAGTCATACTGAAACAGAATGTTACACCCGAAATCCTGCTCGAGACGATACGGAAACAATTAAAGGAGGAGATGGGCCTTGACATCGACCCCCTGCATATCTATGTTAACATACTTGGATTGGTGATCTTCCCTGTTATAGCCAGGCCGCTAATTCAGTCTATCTTTGCGATACCCGACGAGCGTATGGCAGTATTTTATGAACAGAGAAAAAAAATAGTTCCTACTTTTATCGAAAATGCCTTAAAAGGATATGAAACTGACAGAACCATGGTTTAAGACCTCTTATTTATTGCCCATGCTTTTTATCTTCTGCACGGGAATAAAACCGCTTACAGCCCAGGATACCATCACCCTGGAATTCTGTTATCAGCAGGTACAGAAGACCTATCCCCTGGCCAGGCAATCCCAGCTCCTTGATAAATCAAGCGACCTGAGGACAAAGAATCTCAACAAGAATTACCTGCCCTCCATCAATGTCAACGGAACTGCATCCTGGCAGAATCAGGTCACCGAGATGACTATAAACCTGCCCAACGGGTATCCGAAAGTCGTCGGTCCCGAAATCCCCAAGGACCAGTACAAGATCACACTTGACGTTAATGAATCCATTTACGACGGGAACGTTACCCATTACCAGAAAAAGCTTGAACAATACAACCTGAACGTCGATAAAAAGAATGTAGATGCCAGCCTTTACCTTCTTAAAGACCAGGTTAACCAGTTTTATTTCAGCATTTTACTTGACCAGCAAAATATTGGCCTTCTCAACGAAACCCATAAACAGCTTGAATCCAAGAAAAAGGAGGTTGATGCAAGACTTAAGAACGGGGCCGGGCTTAAAATGGATGCCGACCTGATCAGCGCAGAGATCATTAAGCTTGAACAGAATATTTTTGATTTAAACATGGACCGCCTGGCAAACATCAAAATGCTCTCGGAACTCATTACACTGCCCCTGGACGAAAAATCCGCCTTCAGTATCCCATCCATCACAATTCCAGGCATGAGTTATGAGAACAAGCGTATAGAATATGAACTTTACGGGGTACAGATCGACAGGACCAACCTGATGAAAAACATGGTCACTACCAAATGGAATCCAAAACTGTGGGCTTTCGGGCAATTTGGTTTGGGGGTGCCGGGTTATAATTTTCTTTCGAGCGATATCGCTCCCATGCTGATGGTAGGTGCCAGGGTAACCTGGAACCCATGGAACTGGAATGCCAACAGGAACGAGAAAAAGATCTATGAACTCCAGGGAAGTATTCTGAAGAACCAGCAGGAGACTTTCGATAAAAACCTGCGTGTTTCAACCCAGAAGAACATGACGGATATCAGCAGGTTGTCGGACCTCATCCTCAGGGACGGGGAACTTGTCCTACTCAGGGCAGGCATTACTAAAGCAGCCTCCTCGCAACTCAGTAACGGGGTGATTACCTCAAGTGATTTTATCCTGCGGGTTAACGACGAAACCCAGGCGAGAATGGGCATGGAAATCCACAAGATCCAGCTTATCAAAGCAAAGATCAGTTATTTGTACAACACAGGTAAATTGTAATTTTAACCAGAAATACCGCGAATATGAAACGATACCTTCCGGTGCTTTTTGCAGCCATATCAGTTGCTTCATGCAACAGCGACAAAAACAAGCCAGATGCTTACGGAACCTTCGAGGCAACAGAGGTCATGGTTTCCTCCCAGGCTACCGGCCAGATCATGATGTTTAAAGTTGAAGAAGGTCAGGTCCTTGATTCAGGATCAGTAGTCGGCTACATCGACACCACCGACCTCTGCCTGAAACGGAAACAGTCAATTGAAACCCGCGATGCCACTGCTTCCAGGAAAGATGATGTGGCCTCCCAGATCGCAGTGCAGGAACAGGGCAGGGAGAATGCCATGGTTGATAAGCACAGGATTGAAAACCTTCTTAAAGATGGTGCAGCGACACAGAAGCAAATGGACGATGTCCATGCCAGCCTAAACCTGATCGACAAACAGATCGCTTCACTGAAAATACAGTTCGGAGGGATTGCAAGCCAGGTATCTTCAATTACTCAACAGATCGCCCAGCTCAGTGAATCCATAAACCGTTCAAAGATCATCAATCCCATCAAAGGAACGGTCCTTACAAAGTATGCCGAAAAAGACGAGGTGGCAACTTACGGGAAGCCTTTGTATAAGATCGCCGACCTGACCGAAATAAATTTAAGGGCTTATGTAGGCGGATCACAACTTCCCTATATCAAACTGGGTGCTGTTATTGATGTGGCCTACGATAAGGACGAAAAAACAAATACTACGGTTCAGGGTATTGTTTCCTGGATATCTCCCTCGGCCGAGTTCACGCCCAAGACCATTCAGACAAAGGAAGAAAGAGTCAACCTGGTCTATGCAGTTAAAATAAGGGTAAAAAATGACGGTTCCATGAAAATCGGCATGCCCGGGGAAATAAGATTTATGAATCCATCAAACCAAAAACCATAATTTATGAGAAACATCATCACTACTGCATTTCTGTTTATCATGCTGGTTACACCGGCATTGAAATTATCAGCCCAGGCACATAAAGCCGACGACATCCTGGGTGTATGGCTGAACCAGGAAGCTACGGGAAAGATCCTTTTGTATAAAGAAGGTGATAAATATTTCGGGAAACTGGTCTGGCTAAGAACCCCATTGGATTCCATCACCCATCAGCCCCGGACGGATAAGGAAAACCCTGACGCCAAACTGAAATCAACTCTGCTGATCGGGCTGGTGAACATGAAGGATTTTTCCTTTGACGGCAAAGAAGAATGGTCGGGAGGAACCATTTATGATCCCAAAAACGGAAAGACCTACAAATGCTACATCAAGTTTGAATCGCCGAATAAGCTGAAAATCAGGGGGTATGTCGGAATTTCATTACTTGGAAGGAATACTTTCTGGACCAAGTCGGTGCTGGTACAATAAAATGAATATCGAATATCGATGTCAGCCATTCAAGTAGAACATATCTCCAAAAACTTCGCCCATGCCAAAGCGCTTGATGATATTTCCTTCAACGTAAGCAAGGGCGAACTGTTTGGCTTTATCGGTCCTGACGGAGCGGGTAAAACGACCTTGTTCCGTATCCTTACCACCCTGCTTCTGCCCGATACAGGGAAAGCCCTGGTGAACGGACTGGACGTGGTAAAAGATTACAGGAAAATAAGGCAGGATATCGGTTATATGCCGGGGAAATTTTCACTTTACTCCGATCTCAGCGTGGAGGAAAACCTTAATTTCTATGCCACCGTTTTCGGGACGACAGTCTCCGAAAACTATGACCTGATCAGGGATATCTATGCCCAGATTGAACCGTTTAAAAAACGCAAGGCGGGCAAGCTTTCAGGCGGGATGAAGCAAAAGCTGGCCTTGTCGTGCGCCCTCATCCATAAGCCTTCGGTCCTGATACTCGATGAACCCACAACCGGTGTTGACGCAGTTTCAAGGCTTGAATTCTGGGACATGCTTAAACGACTGAAAAACAGTGGAATAACTATACTCGTAGCAACTCCTTATATGGATGAAGCCGGTTTATGCGACCAGGTTGCCCTGATACAGGACGGTAAGCTGATGACTATCAGCTCCCCATCCGAAGTCATCAAAACTTATCCCTGGAAATTATATTCTGTGAAGTCTGATGATATTTTCAGAATGCTGAACGACCTAAGGATGTTCCCTGGAATTCATTCGGTGTTTGCATTCGGGCAGGCAGCCCATATTTCCTTCAAAAATGAAGGTATTGAAGAGAATGCCATCCACCGTTATCTTGAAAATAAAGGGCATACAGGAATTCTTGTAAGCCCTGCAGTGGCAAATATCGAAGATTGTTTCATGGAATTAATGATCAAATAATTATGGAAGCGGTCCAACTGATTTCGCTATTTCGCTACTTCGCTACTTCGCTACTTATTTTATAATGTACAAACCGGAAGCAGAAAATATAATCATCGTTAAGGACCTTGTAAAAAAGTTCGGGTCCTTCGTGGCCAATGACCACCTGAGCTTCGAAGTGAAGAAAGGTGAGATCTTCGGCTTCCTCGGTGCAAACGGCGCAGGAAAGACCACCGCCATCAAGATACTTTGCGGGCTTTCTTATCCGACTTCGGGCCATCTCATGGTGGGCGGTTTCGATATTTACAGGGAAAGGGAAAAAATCAAGCGGAACATCGGCTACATGAGCCAGAAATTTTCCCTGTACGACGACCTGACGGTGTTTGAGAACATCCGTTTTTATGCCGGGATCTACGGTTTAAGGAGAAATGTGATAGAAGAGAGATCCAGGGATCTGATGGAGAAGCTTGACATGAAGGATGCCCGGGACAAGCTTATACGCGATATCCCCCTGGGCTGGAAGCAAAAAATGGCTTTCTCGGTTGCAATAATCCATAATCCCAAGATAGTGTTCCTGGATGAGCCGACCGGGGGCGTGGACCCTGTGACCCGCCGGCAGTTCTGGGATATGATATTTGAGGCATCCCATGAAGGGATCACCGTGTTCGTTACGACTCATTATATGGATGAGGCGGAATACTGCGACAGGGTTTCCATCATGGTCGACGGGAAAATTGCTGCCCTTGACACCCCCGAAAAACTGAAGAAGGATTACGGGGCGGGATCAATGAATGAAGTGTTTTTAAAACTCGCGAGAGTGAAAGTGAACTGATATGTCGTTATCTCAAAAATTAAAACCCTCGGTAAGCAGGCATAACCTCTTGTTTATTGCAGGACTTGCCTGGACAACTGCGGGGGGTATATTGATGTGGAGGGGCCTGGATTATGAACTGAAACATTCACCTCATCTCTGGCTGAATATACTGATAGGTATCGCTATCGGGATTCCTTTTTATATCCTCCTGTTCGCGAAGATCGCGCATAAGCATATAAAACGCATCAAAGGCCTCAGCATCCCCTACCCCTGCGCTTTCTCCTTTTTTAACTTCAGGTCGTATATCATGATGATGATGATGATCACCACAGGTATACTGCTGAGAAAATTCGATGTGGTTAACCGTGAATGGCTCTTTACCTTTTACATCGGGATGGCACTGCCCCTGCTGATCTCAGCTTTCCGTTTCTATTATACATGGGCTTCAAAAAAAGAGGTTGAATGAAACGCTTTCTGGGTTTTGTCATTAAGGAATTCTACCATATCTTCAGGGATTACCGCACCCTGCTGATACTGTTCCTCCTTCCGGCCATCCAGCTTCTTTTATTCGGTTATGTTATAACCAATGAGATCAAGGATGCAAGGATAGCCATCCTTGACCAGTCGAAAGACGAGGTCACCCGGAGAATAAGCGAAAAAGTGCTCTCGTCTGGCTATTTCATCCTCGACAAGAACCTGAGCTCCAGCAGCGAGATTGAGCAGGTTTTCAGGAAAGGGAACGTGCAGTTGGTGCTGGTTTTCGCACCTGATTTTGCAAAAAACCTCGACAAGACAGGGAATGCCAGGGTACAGATCATAGGCGACGCTTCAGATCCGAACACCGCCAACATCCTCGTAAACTATATCCAGGGAATATTGTCGAACTACCTTGTTTCGCTGAATGCCGAAAAGATCCCTATGCAGATCACCCCCGAGGTGAGAATGATGTACAACGGGCAGATGAAAGGCGTTTACATGTTCGTGCCCGGGCTGATGGCCATGCTTCTAATGCTGATCTCGGCACTGATGACCTCCCTTTCGATCACAAGGGAAAAAGAGCTTGGCACTATGGAACTTCTGCTGGTCTCACCCCTGAAACCTTTCCAGATCATTATCGGGAAGGTCTTTCCATATGTATTCCTTGCATTTATCGATGCATGCATCATAATAATAATCGGGAACACGGTGTTCGGGGTCCCTGTTGTGGGCAACGTTGCCCTGCTCCTTTTCGAAAGTTTTCTCTACATATGCATGGCCCTTTCACTGGGGATACTGATCTCAACCATCACCAGCAGCCAGCAAATCGCCATGATGCTTTCACTGGTTGCACTTATGCTTCCGACAATCCTTCTCAGCGGGTTCATTTTCCCTGTCGAGAATATGCCCGTGGCTCTGCAGTGGTTCTGCCGGCTCATGCCTCCGAAATATTTCATTACCATCATCAAGAGCATAATGCTGAAAGGCAACGGCTTCAGCTATATCGTTTTTGAAACTGCGATAATGGCAGGATTTACTGCTTTTTTCATCCTCCTGAGTATTAAAAAATTCAAGGTCAGGCTGGCCTGAAAAATTCTTATGAGAACACTGCTCTTCATCATACAGAAAGAATTCCTGCAGATCTTCCGCAACAAGGGGATGCTTCCCATCATTTTCGTTGTACCCATAGTCCAGCTCCTGATCCTGGTCAATGCAGCGACTTTCGAGATGAAGAACATCAATGTCAGCGTTGTCGATCTTGACCTCAGCACATCCTCGAGAAAGCTCATCAGCAAATATGAAGGCTCGCCGTTTTACCGGGTTGTACAGACCACTTTTTCCTTCGAAGAGGCGCGCGATCTTATGCAGAAAGGCAAGGTGGATGTCATTATCAGGATCCCCAGCGGGTTTGAGAGGCATCTGGTGAAAGAGAACCAGGGCAAGGTGCAGTTTGTGATCGACGCCATAAACCAGAGTGTTGCAGGCTTAAGCAGTGCATACTGTAGTTCCATCCTTATCGATTTTAACCGTGAACTGATGCAGGACTGGCTGAGCCCCGGCCAGATGGCGGGATTAAAAAACATACAGACCGATTACAGTTACTGGTACAACCCGAAACTGAACTATAAAACCTATATGGTCCCGGGTATACTTGTCCTGCTTGTCACCATCATCGGCCTCTTGCTTTCGGGGATGAACATAGTGCGTGAAAAAGAAATAGGCACCATAGAACAGATCAATGTGACCCCGATCCGCAAGATACAGTTCATCGCCGGAAAGCTCACTCCGTTCTGGATCATTGCCCTTTTTGAACTGGCTTTCGGACTGGCTGTGGGCAAGTTGCTCTTTGACATCCCCCTGCTCGGCAATCTATGGCTGATCTTCCTGTCGGGCGGAGTTTATCTTTTTGTAATTTTGTCTTTGGGTTTGCTGATTTCGACTATCACCAGCACCCAGCAGCAGGCAATGCTGGTTTCGTTCTTTTTTATGGTGGTTTTCATACTGATGAGCGGGTTATTCACCTCTATCGAGAGCATGCCCGGCTGGGCCCAGCAGATCGACAGGCTTAACCCCCTGATGTATTTTATAAAGATCATGAGAATGGTGCTTCTGAAAGGATCCACTTTTGCCGACATAAGCCCGCACTTCTATTCACTGGTCGTTTATGCCATCGTAATGGTCAGCCTGGCTGTAGGGAGATACCGGAAAGTAGCTTAATAATATATTGGTCAAGTTTAGCAAAATTATTTACAGGTTCAGGATCATCCTGATGGGACTGGTGTTAATTGCCATTGCGTCCTATATTACCTGGAAAATATACTACCGTGTAGAGGAGAAAAAGGATGCAATCAAACGTATCCGTGAAAGAGGCTACTTACTCGCACTCACCGACCGCAATACCCTGAATTATTTTCTTTACCGCGGGGAACCCGTCGGATTCCAGCTCGAACTCCTGGAGTCTTTTGCAGGAACCCTGGGAGTCCCTCTGAAGATCATTGCCTCCGAAGACATATCGCAGCTTTACAGGTACCTTTATTACAACGTTGCAGATGTGATCGCACTAAACCTCCCGGTTTCTTCCGAAGGCAGAAGAATGGTCCATTATACGAATATTTTCGGGGAAACCCGGCTGATCCTGCTGCAGCGGAAAGTCCATACGCCGAAATTCATCAAGACCCTTGAAGATTTTGCCGTTGGTGATACTGTTCATGCCAGGAGAAATGAATTCATGTCGCCATATTACCGGTCCTTTCTTAAACAAACGGCCAAACTCCCCACCCTTGTCGAGGATCCTGATATTTCGCAGGAAGGAATGATCAGGAAAGTCTCCGAAGGAAGCATAACCTACATGCTCTGCCCTGAAAACACCGCCAGGGTTTATAAGAATTATTACCAGAACCTGGATGCCACGGTCGTGGTGTTTCCCTTGTATGCATTTGCCTGGGGCGTAAATCATAACTCCGACACCCTGCTGATGAAACTTAACGACTGGCTGGCTGAATTTAAAAAATCAGGGGAATATAAAAAGACCTACCTGGAGTACTTTGCCAACCAGAAGATTGTGATCAATATGAGGAGTGATTATGTAACCCTCAGGGGTGATAAAATCTCACCTTACGACAAAGAGATCCGCGAGCTTAGCCTCAGGATACACTGGGACTGGCGCCTGCTTGCTTCCCTGGTCTATGAAGAATCAAATTTCCGTGTGGGGCAGGTCTCTTCAAAAAGCGCATCAGGACTTATGCAGCTTATGCCCGAAACCGCAATTAAAATGGGAATGGACAGCATTGCTTCACCTGTACAACAGCTGGCCGCAGGAGTGCGTTATATTAAACATCTTGATGAACAGCTACCCGATGAGATAACAAATCCGAAAGACAGGATTAAATTTATCCTCGCAGCGTATAATATCGGGATAGGGCGTGTTCTCCTTGCCCGTGAAAAAGCCCAGAAATACGGGAAAGACCCGAACCGCTGGGATGGCAATGTTGAATATTATCTCCTCAGGCGCTCAAAAAAGGATCCTTATGCGAAAAATGACACCCTTGGTGATGTAACTTCAGATTATACCATGGAAGGCTTTGTCGATGATATCATCAGCAGGTACTACCACTATAAGAATAATATACCCCAGTAAAATAGTGAAGTAGCGAAGTAGCGAAGTAGCGAAATGGTGATGAGTCATGAGCACTTCAAAATTCATCATTCGTTATTCGAGTATTCGAGTATTCGAGTATTCAAAGACTCTTCAACATTCATAATTCAATGTTCACTATTCGATATTCAAATGGTCTTTCAGAAAAAATTCCGAGAAATCTTTTATTGACTCTTCAACCGGTCTGAACTCAAACCCCAGGGCTTTCCTTATCTTTTCGTTGGAATAAGTATAGACCATGGTGGTCGTCATTGCCATTTCCTTTGTGACCTCGGGTAGCGTCCTCATGAAGAAACTGCGCACAGCTTCCACCCTCCAGGCAATACCTGTCATGGCGTTCGGAACATTTATAGAGGGCGCCGGTTTGCCAAGGTATTTCGCCATGTATTCAAATACCTGCTGATAAGAACAGTTTTCGGAAGAAACAATGAACCTTTCTTTGGAGATATCGCTCTCCATGAGCAGAACCATAGTTTTGGCAACATCCCTTACATCCACGAAACCATTGATGCCCCGGGTATAATATTTAAGCCCTTTCCACACCAATGAGAACAGCCCCGAATTGCCTCCACCCCAGAATCCCGGTCCGAGAATGACCGAAGGATTTATGATAAAAGCATTCAGGCCTTCTTCAATTCCCCTCCATATCTCGCGCTCTGCACCGTACTTGCTCTGCCCGTAAACTGAATTTTTCTTCGAAGGCTGCCAGTACGTCGTTTCATCCGAAACCCCGTCATTAACCGCCCTTCCGAGCACCGCAACCGAACTCACATAACAGAATTTCTTGATTTTCCTTGCGATGCAGAGATTGACAAGGTTTGCAGTCCCTTCAGTATTCACAGTGAGCATGGCCTTGTGGTCCTTTGGATAAAAAGACACGACTGCACCTGCGTGGTACACGATATCAATCCCTTCCAGTGCATCATCCATGGAAACGAAATCCATGATATCAGCCTCCACCCATTCGATCCTGCCGAAAAGCTCATCCACATGATCAGAATAATATGAAAATACCTTCTTTACCATTCCGGTATTGCTCGATTTCCTTTTGATAGCCCTCACGGGTTTCCCTGAACTCACAAGGTCATAAAGTAAATGGGACCCAAGAAGCCCGGTCCCTCCTGTAACTAAAATCATAGAATTTGTTTTTTGACTGCGGACTGCATCCTGCGCAAAACCGGCGCTCAAAGTACGGCAAGATTTTGATTTCTGCCAAATAATCAGGACATTTGCCCTTCAAACAAACTCACAAAGTAATGATAAAGAAACTCTTCCTGTTCATTCTCCCTTGTGTTTTCATTGCAGCCTCCTGCAACCAGGGACCCAAAGTCGCAGAAACCCCTAAAGCCGATACCGTTACGATGGCAGTAAAATCTTTCATTGACTCGGCCGGCAAACATGTTGATAAGCCTGTTCGCATTGAAGGCACCGTACTGCATACCTGCAAGCATGGAGGGAAACGGATGTTCCTGGCCGATGGCAGTGACAGTATTACAGTGGAAGTTACGACCGGCGCCAACATTGCTAAATTCGACGAAAGCCTGATCGGGAGCCGGGTGAAATTGCTGGGGGTCCTCAAAGAAGAGCGTGTCGACGCAAAATATCTCAATGAATGGGAAGCCCAGGTGAAAAAGGATGCCGCAGATCATACCACGGGGCTTCACACCGCCACCAAAGGCCACGAAGACCAGGGAGCAAAAGAAACTCTGGATCAAATCAATTCACTCCGCGACGACCTTAAAAAAAGCGGGAAAGACCATCTTTCTTTCTATTCAATCGAAGCAATCTCCTTTTCTGTTATAAAATAACATGGAACGAAAAACTTTGAGACGGTGGAACAACGCGATCCACCGTGATCTCGGATATTTTTTCTTCGGGATGACCATCATTTATGCTCTATCTGGCATCATACTGAACCATTTCAAGTCGGGCGATTTTGTCCACCCCGATTACAGTAAGAAATACGAGCAGATGACCGTAGCACTTCCGTCCAACGCCGTCGCCGACAAAGCTTATGCTCTGAGAGTCCTTGAACAGGTTCATGAGGAAAAACATTTTAAAAGCTTCATCACCGGGAACGGGTATATTGACATCTTTTTCGATAACGGCAGCATGTATGTCGACCTCACTACCGGTAAAGCCGAACTTGAAACGAAAACCCCTAGGTATATCCTCAAGGAATTCAACCTGCTGCATTATAACAGCATTAAAAAATGGTTTACCTGGTTTTCCGATGCTTATGCTGTTGCCATGGTTCTCCTTGCAATCTCCGGGTTGTTCGTACTCAGGGGCAGGAACGGGATCAAATGGAGAGGTGCCGTGCTTGCATTGATAGGTATCATTATCCCCGCACTAATTATTATTTTTTACACCTGATGATTTTTTCACGGGAAACCCTGCTGCGTTATAATTCCTGAACAACTGGGGACGAGATATGGGGTCGGTGTTGAAATAGATCTTCAGAAAGACTTTCTGCTTATCCAGGTTTTCCTTTGTCTCATCCACGGCCTGCTGTAACTGTTTCACACTCTGCTTCATTTCCGTATCATTTTCATCAACCTGCCAGAGGTTGTTTTTGCATGAATCAAGATAACTGTAACAAAGGTTAAGCATGTCGACGATCACAGGATCAGGCTTCGGCGGATTAAATCCCCTGTTCCAGAAATCAGCATAAATGTTAAAAGCCGAAATGCAGTTGTTGTAAGCAGAAACAGCATCGTTGAACAACCTAACTTTTTTATTTGTCACTGTTGCAGCATCGTTGTGCTTTTCGTTCGAGATACAATCCCTTAGATATTTTGACCAGTCGAACAAGGGGTTGTTGATGATCCCGGCAGCTTCCAGCCTGCGCAATGCTGCAGAACACTGCTCTTTGGATTCCAGGCTGTTGTAAACCCTTATACTGTCGGCATAGGCGAATAAAACACCGCTGTTTTCAGGAACTGTTTTCCCTTTGCTGAAATCCTGGTTCGTTATTGGATAATTAAGGCATTCCCACATAGGATCAAAAGGCATGTGGTCACGGATCAGAACCTCGGGCTTCATCATAAAATACTGCTCATTGTAATACCTGGTGTAACGCCCTTTCGTAATATATCCGGCTCCCCAGGTCGGATCAAAACCGAAAAATGAAGAGTCTATGAAGGCGATGACCCAGGCATGGCTCATTTCGGTGATGTTGCCATTCTGCCTGGTGTAACCCTGGACAAGGTAGGCGGTGATCCCGCAGGCATCGCAAAGGGCTTTGAATACCGACGCATATCCCTGGCAAATGGCAAAACGGGTCTTCATGGTCTGCTCCACCAGTTCGCCGAATGGAGTTGCTGCATTGATCCTGCCCTTGTTTGAAACGTCGTACGAAATGTTCATTGCCGTCCAGGTATAGATGGCCCTGGCCCTGAAAGCCGGTTTTTTAAAGGCCGATGAAAAATACCTGCCGAGTGCGGCAACCGAAGCCTGGCAGGAATCAGGTGCATTCATTGCAATTACATCCGCGGCTTTCAGTTCATTGCCAACCTGGGCATGAACCGGTAAAAGGATAAATGAAAATAAAACAGCGATCAGTATCTTCATCCGGCATAATTTCAGATAAATATAAACGATTGAATCGGGTAAAAAATATTTATTTTCAAAAAAACTTGACTTCGGTCATTGAAATTTAGTATTATTGCAAATTCATTTTAATATTATTTTGATATTATGGAAAAAGAAAAAAAAATCATGTTATCAGGTTACGTAAGCGTACTGATAATCATCGTACTCCTTATTGTGGCCATTTCACTGATGGTCAACTCCAATGAGAACCCGGTCCCAATTATCATTGCCGGCATTCTGTTCCTTGTAGTGATTTTTCTGGCCAAGGGGCTTATCGTTATCAACCCGAACGAATCCATGGTCCTGGTATTATTCGGGGAATACAAAGGGACAGTGAAAAAGAACGGGTTCTTTTTTGTCAATCCGTTTTATATCAGGAAGAAGATCACCCTCAGGGCGAGGAATCTCAACCGGGAGCCCATCAAGGTCAACGATAAGCTTGGCAATCCGATTATGATAGGTATTGTCCTGGTATGGCAGGTTAAAGATACCTTCAAGGCAGCCTTCGAGGTAGACGATTATTCGCGTTTTGTGGATATCCAGAGTGAATCGGCCACACGTAAGCTTGCAGGGCATTATGCTTATGACAATTTTGATGATGAGCAGCAGGATATCAGCCTTCGCGCAGGCGGTGAAGAAGTGCACCAGGCTCTCGAGAGAGAACTGGCGGAACGTCTTGCAATGGCAGGGATCAAAGTCATGGAAGCAAGGATCTCGTATCTCGCATATTCCTCTGAAATAGCCGGAGCAATGCTCCGCCGTCAGCAGGCTACCGCAGTTGTGGCTGCCAGGACAAAGATCGTTGAAGGGGCTGTAAGCATGGTTGAACTGGCTCTTAACGCACTGAGTAAGAAGCGTATCATTCAACTGGATGAGGATAAAAAAGCATCTATGGTAAGTAATCTCATGGTTGTTCTTTGTTCCGACAAGGACACCACCCCGGTTGTCAACACAGGAACTCTTTATCAGTAGTAGGTAATGCCTGAGAAGAAAACTTTTGTCTTACGCCTCAACCCGGAGGTCTATAATTCACTTGAAAAGTGGGCCGCCCAGGAATTCCGTTCGGTGAACGGGCAGATTGAATGGATCATCGAGAAAGCGCTGAAGGATGTCAAACGGCATCCTTCAGACAAGGACAAAAACATTAAGTGATGAAGAAAATTACGTTTTTATACTTTCTTATGCTCATAGCAGGCAACCTGAACGCGCAGGAGATAGCCGGCAATTGGGCCGGCTATTTAAGCGTTCAGGGAGTGAGGCTGAAACTGGTATTCCACATCCAGAAAAATGAAGGGAAATTTACTGCAAGTTTCGATAGTCCCGACCAGCATGCAATGGACCTGAAGTTCGATGAAGTTTCATTAACCGGAAGCGACCTTTCACTGAATGCAAAGACCCTTGGGATACAATTCCAGGGAACCCTGGACAAAAACCATGATTCGATCAGGGGTTTCTGGATTCAGGGACAAAGAAAGTTCCTTCTGACCCTGGGAAAGATAAAATTAAAATCACGGATTGAACCTGTCAACCCGTATGAATCGGACATAATTCTCAAAACAGCTAAAGGCGATATTCGTGGCACTCTCACGCTACCTGTGAATGCCACCGGAAGTCCTGTGGTTCTGATTATAGCAGGCTCCGGGCCTACCGACAGGGACGGCAACTCTCCTCCTGCACTGAAAAACAGCAGCAATTGCTACAAATTACTTGCTGAAGAACTGCTGAAGAATGGGATTGCATCCGTACGTTATGATAAACGGGGCATTGCAGGGAGTGCTGCAGCAGCAACCAGGGAAAGAGACCTTTCCATTGAAAACTACATTTCGGATGCTAAAGGATGGATTGAGATGCTGTCGAAGGATAAGCGTTTCACAAAGATTTTTGTCGCCGGGCACAGTGAAGGCTCACTGATAGGGATGATCGCCTGTGAGAGAGTCAAAGTGAATGCTTATGTTTCAATTTCAGGATCGGGAAGGCCTGCCGATGAGATCCTGAAAGAACAGTTTGCAAGCTTACCGCAGTCGGAAAAAGATCAGATTTTTCCGATACTGGATAAACTGAAAAATGGGGATACTGTTTCGAATTTACCGAAATCCCTGCAGTCATTCTTCAGGCCAGGCATACAGCCGTACCTTATCTCATGGTTCAGGTATAATCCACAGTCGGAAATTAAAAAACTCGCAATTCCTGTACTTATCTTACAGGGAGACATGGATATTCAGGTTTCTGTCGATGATGCAATGCTCCTGGCAAAGGGAAATGAACAGGCCAGGGTTGCAGTCATACACCGGATGAATCATGTATTAAAAGATACGGATACCATGGATAAAGAAGAACAGGTGAACAAAATATATATGAATCCCGATCTCCCGGTCGATAAAATGTTTATTGATGAAATGGTTGAATTTATCCACACTGCAAAATAAACTGGTCAGCGACCAGCAGTTTACCTGGCCTGAAATGACACCCCAGGATTGGCTGATGGAAGTTGTTTCGGTGGTCGGACTGGTTTCCATGTTAGCCTTTATAGTGTATTATTTCCCGAAACTGCCAGGGATGATACCGGTTCAGTATAATGCTGAAGGCATTCCCCGGGGTCTTGGCAGTCGTTACCAGATATGGATAATCCCGGCAATAACTTTGTTTATACACCTGATTCTGCCATTAAAGGAGAGACTCAGCCCGCTTATCCGAAGTTCCAGGTTCCTTAAAAGGGTGAATACCCAGACCCAGTTCAATTCCAGGGTCCGCCTGATCAGGTACAACAAAATGATCATTACCTGGGGCTTATTTTATATTTCGGCTTCAACGGTCAGGGTCGCCCTCCATGCCGGGCAGGGGGTGGCTGATTGGTTTCCATGGGTGTTCCTTACACTGCTAATATTACCCTTGTTGTATTACCGGTTATTTGTAAAATAGCATCTTTCAGGACAGATCAATAAATTTGTTCATCTTACCTGATGATAACGGATCAATGATCAATGATCACTATTTCTTACCTTTGCCTTAAATTACTTCAGAATGAATTTTATTGAAGAACTGAGGTGGAGGGGCATGATCCACGATATAAGTCCGGGCACTGAAGAAGAACTTGCAAAAGGCATAACTTCAGCCTACATAGGTTATGATCCTACCTCCGATTCTCTGCATATCGGCAATCTCGCTTCCATAATGATGCTGGTTCACCTTCAGAAGGCAGGGCATAAACCCTTTGCATTGGTTGGGGGAGCCACCGGGATGATTGGCGATCCTTCAGGGAAATCCGAAGAAAGGAACCTCCTTGATGAAAACATTCTCAGGCATAACCAGGAATGCATTCGTAAACAACTCGAGAAATTCCTCGACTTCAGCTGCGGTTTGAACTCAGCCGAGATGGTTAACAATTACGACTGGACAAAAGATTTTTCTTTCCTTCATTTTCTTCGTGATGTTGGAAAGCATATCACTGTCAACTACATGATTGCCAAAGACTCAGTGAAAAACCGCATGAACTCGGGTACCGGTATTTCTTTTACCGAATTCAGTTACCAGCTAGTTCAGGGTTATGATTTTTGCTGGCTCTTCGAGCATAAGAATGTTAAACTCCAGATGGGTGGTTCCGACCAATGGGGTAATATTGTTACAGGCACCGAACTCATTCGGCGCAAACTTGCCGGAGAAGCTTATGCCATCACATGCCCCCTTATCACCAAAACCGACGGAGGCAAATTCGGCAAGACCGAAAGCGGAAATGTATGGCTTGACCCTAAAAAAACCAGCCCCTACAAATTTTACCAGTTCTGGCTTAATACTTCGGATGAGGATGCAGCCCAGTACATTAAAAAGTTCACTTTATTGAACAGCGAAGAGGTGAATTCCATTGTTGCCGAACATCAGCAGGCTCCTCATCTGAGAGTGTTGCAGAAATCCCTCGCAAAAGATATAACAGTAAGGGTTCATTCTGAGCAGGACTACCAGTCGGCCCTGGAAGCCAGCGAGATCCTTTTCGGCAAAGGCACCAATGAATCCCTGAAAAATTTATCGGAAGAAACCCTGCTTTCGGTATTTGAAGGAGTTCCCCAATGCGAAATTGCATCTTCTTACCTTGTATCCGGCATCAGTATGGTCGATTTTCTATCATCCCGCACCGGTATCTTTTCTTCCAACGGCGAAGCCCGCCGTATGCTCAAAGAAGGCGGAGTTCAGTTGAACAAACAGAAAGCAACCGAAGAATTATCAGTCAATGAGTCCTTTCTTCTTAACGAAAAATACATTCTTGTTCAAAAAGGCAAGAAAAATTATTATCTTGTGATAGCAAAATCTAATTAAACAGTCTTATGAAAACATTTTACACAAAATCTCACAGCCCATTTCTCCTGAGGGCTGTTACATTATTCTTCATCCTCCTGGTTGTCTGTTTTTTACCAGGAACTCTCCATGCACAATGGAACCCCAACACTTCTGTTAACATCCAGATTTCCAGTTTGACCGTGGCAGATATGCAACAAGCCAACACATCTGACGGAAAAACCTGGATTGCATATTATGCCGAAGTAGCAGGAAATTATAATATGATGGCCCAGCTGATCGATGCAAACGGTTATAAACTACTGGGAACCGACGGGGTCCTTGTTGACAGTCATCCTTCCAGTTCAGCCACCTTTGTGTTCAACGTTTGTGTTGACGCTTCCAATAACCTCATCATAGGCATGCAGGATGAAAGGCAGGCTGGGAACATGCAGGCTGTTACTTACAAGGTCTCACAAACCGGAACAATGATGTGGGGTGCCGATGGCATCGTCCTTGGCGGCGGGCTTGCACCTTATCCTGCTGCATTAAGCACCGGGGAAGTTGTCATCGCATGGATTGAATCGAACAGTAATACCCTTAAGCTTCAGAAGATTACAACCAACGGTACCGCCGCATGGACCATCCCGATTTCTATTATGGTGGGTTCATCTACGACCACACGCGGTCAGATTGTTGGCTGTAATGCAGGGAAATTTACCGTGGTATATCAGAAAGGTGGTATGTACACCACCTTATATGCGCAGATGTTTGACAATTCGGGGACTGCCCTGTACGCACCTTTGCAGATCTGTACACAGACTACTGCTGCCTACCGGTATTATTCAATCGCAGTTGAAGCCGACACCACATACTTTGGCTATTACAGCTCCGTCGGCAACCGCTTTAACTCCTTTCTCCAGAGGATCAACCCCGACGGAACCATTCCCTGGGGGATGAACGGTTCAAATTTCAACACATCCACCGGCACAAACGACAGTTACCAGATGACCACAAACATCAACCATGCTCCCGGTTCAAACTATGTATGGTCTGTATGTACTTTTAGTAATCCTAATCAGACCATCTATGGGATCTATGTTCAGAAATTTTTGAAAACGACTGGTGAAAGACAGCTCACCGATGCAGGAAAAGTGGTCTATCCCATTGGCACCAGCATGTATACCCAGGCCGGCGATCTTGCATTGATAAATGACGCCCCGATGTTCATGTACTATATTTCCAATTATAAGATCTATGCTACAAGGCTTGATGCAACCGGGAACTTCGTGTGGCCTGGCAACCAGGTAGAAATAAGTTCAACCACAGCATCTGCCGGAAATGGTAAAATGCGTTACCAGTTTACACCGGTAGGCCCTAACAGGTGTGCCGGTACATGGACTGAGAAAAGAGGGAGTACATACATGGGATATGCTCAGGGCATTTCTATAGGCGGGCTCACCGGTGTTGTCGTTGCGACCCAGGGAAGTGTTCCTGCTGAGATAACAACCGACCAGGGAACCTTGCAGCTTGTTGCCACGGTATACCCTTCAACCGCCGACCAGACAGTTACCTGGAGTATAGTTCCGGGAACCGGGGCAGCAACCATCAGTTCAACCGGTCTTGTAACTGCTCTTGCAAACGGGACAGTTTATGGAGTTGCAACTGCTCTTCAGGACAATTCGGTGTCTGATTCACTGCTTATCACCCTTACCAATCAGACTGCAGCGGCACCTACCGTAGTAACCTTACCCGCGACCAGTGTCACTTCCGATGGTGCAACCGTTAACGGCACAGTAAATGCCAATACGCTATCCACTACCGCATCCTTTGACTATGGCACAACCACATTTTACAATCATACCATCGCCGCCAATCCTCCTACTATAACCGGGAATACAACAACACCGGTTTCCGCGACCATTACCGGACTTACTCCCAATACCTTATATCATTACCGGGTGAAAGGAATAAACGCTGCAGGTACATCAACGGGCGCCGACCTCACCTTCTCAACAGGCAATGTCGGAGTAAGCGAAAAAGATGCTTTGAATGTGGAGATCAGTCCCGTGCCAAACCATGGGCAGTTCACCATCACGATCAACAGCGGTTCAAAAATCAGCTTCACGCTGGAGATTTATAATAATCTGGGAGTGAAGATATACGGCCAGCCCATTAACTCAGACGGGCTTACCGCCGTTCCCGTTGACCTTGGTTCTGTGCAGGCAGGACTTTATACAGTTATCTTACATAATTCCGAAACCAGCATTATAAGGAAGGTTTCGATTAACAGGTAAAATAAAAATGAATCTGGAAGGTCCCGCCTGAGACAGCCGGGACCTTTTTTTTATATATTCGTATTGGGTTTAGGAAAATACCGGACTGCCATGCGTATCCTGCTTTCCTTTTTATTCTTCTTTTACATTTCGCCGGTTTCGGCATTAGTTACAAATTACTCCTTTCTTAAAAAGGCGGAATCCCATTATAAATCGGTTCTGGCAAACTCGCCCCAGCAAAGCGGCGGTAAGAAAACGATTGATTCGTCCTTGAACACCAGGGATTCTGTCCGTTTTCAGGAAGCTTATCATTTATCATTCCAGATCGGGCTGTTTTTACTTGAACAGGGTAAGCATGCCAAAGCTTTGGACATTTTTAATGATATGCGGCAATACCTGGAAACGAAAACAATTAAAACCAAAGAAGACGAGAACAGGATAGGATCACTTTACCTGGTGATTGGAGCCATCTATGAAGAAACCGGTTTATGGAACGACGCCCTGGCAATGTATATGAATTCACTCCAGATATGCAATAAAACC
Source organism: uncultured Bacteroidales bacterium (assembly GCA_903824935.1). Taxonomy (GTDB): domain Bacteria; phylum Bacteroidota; class Bacteroidia; order Bacteroidales; family FEN-979; genus CAIRDP01. The sequence continues at coordinate 39,376 of CAIJYT010000037.1, forward strand.
GACAACCAGGCAGGCAAGGCCAGGGTTTATAATAATATCGGTGTGTTGTATTATAAACGCAATGAAAATAATAAAGCCGAGGAACTCTTTAATAAAGCCATTGCTATTAATAAATCCTTTAACATCCGTCCCGAGCTTTTCAATAATTATAACAACCTCGTAGGGATCTATAAAGCCCGTCATAATACAGCAAAGGCCCTGGAATATGAATTAATCGCCTTGAATCAACTGGATATAAACAAGAATTTTTACGATCTGTCCATCGTTTATTCAAATATTGGCAATTTGTACCAGGATATTGGCAACCTCATAGTCGCTTTATCATATTACCAGCAGGCTGCCGGTATACAGAAGAGTAAATCCTTCCAGGTAGGTCTGATGAGAACGTACTTATCTATTTCATCGGTGTACGAGAGTCTTCATAAACCTGATTCAGCAATATTTTATATCAATGAATCATTAAGACTAGCTGATATTCTGAATAATCCATCTCAAAAACTGATTGCATACAAAGAATCCGCAAGGTATTTCGAGAAAACCGGCAATTACAAGACCGCATATAATCTGTACTCCAAATATGTGTTCCTGAACGACTCCCTCGAGAAGTTGAACAGCCTTACGAAGATTGAACAAATACAGGCTGTTTACGAAGTGATCAATAAAGAGAAAGACAATAAAATACTGCAGCAGAAAGTCAATCTCCAGCAGCTGGCTATTCAGCGGCAAAGGTTTGTGCTTCTTGGTGCTGTGGCGATAGTAATTTTCTTCATTTATTTCGTCTTAAACCTGATCAGGAATAATAAGAGGGAAAGAAAAAAAAACCAGAAGATCATAGAACAGGCAGATCTTTTACACAAACAGGAAAAAGACTTTCTTATTAATAAAGAACACTCCCTTGAACTTGAACTCGATTATAAAAATCGCCAGCTCACTTCATATGCATTACACCTGGCAAGGAACAACGAATTTGTCCAGAGAACAACAGACGACCTGAAACAAATCCTTCTCGGCATCAACCCCAGGGAGAAGGAAAGAACCGAAAGGATAAAACAAATGATCTCCGACCTTCATCAATATTCATCAGGCCATGATTGGGAAGAATTTCGTTTGTATTTCGAGGAAGTTCATCAGTCATTCGAAAAAAATCTCAACACAGCTTATCCTGAATTATCACCCAATGATAAAAAGATCTGCGCCTTATTAAAACTTGGACTCTCAACTAAAGAAATTGCATCCATCACTTTCAGGGAATTGCGTAGTGTTGAATCGGCAAGGAACCGTCTCAGGAAGAAACTAGGCCTTGCAGCCGATGTCAATATCCATACTTTTCTTTCACAATTTTAATGATTGTATTTCAGCAATTTAACTATTGTTGCCGTAGTATTTTCTCTGCAACTTCTCCCTTTGCAGTAGTATAGATATGGTATTATATTATGTAAGTTGTATTTGTGAAATTATTTTTACCTTGAATTATAATCCTGTATTATCCGAAGAAATTTAACATTAACAACAAATACAATGAAAACTAACCAAAAAAACCAATTGAGATCAATTTTCAGTTACAGTGTTGCGGTTTTTACATTGTTTGTGCTGCTGGCTGTTTTACCGACAGGACTTCAAGCACAGTGGAACCCAAATACTTATGTCAATCTTCAGGTATCTGGTTTATCGGATGATGACCAGCAGTCAATTCCCACAACCGACGGAAAAACATGGATAGCTTTCTACAGCCAAACTGCCGGTAACTACAACATGATGGCCCAGTTGCTTGATGCCAACGGCAATAAACTCCTGGGGCCGGACGGTGTGGTTATAAGCACCCAGACATCGGGAAGCGCTATCTATGTATTCAACGTTTGCCTTGATGCCTCGAATAACCTTGTCATAGCCTGCCAGGACCAGAGAATATCAACAATGCAGGCGGTCTGTTATAAAATTTCACAAACAGGTGCTCAGTTATGGAGTCCGACCGGGGTTATACTGGGAGCAGGGTTGTCACCATATCCTGCTACATTAAGTACAGGCGAAACAGTTGTTGCATGGAATGAAAGTACCAGCAGCACCTTGAAGATACAAAAGATCTCGGTCGGCGGGATAGCAGAATGGACAACTCCGGTATCTGTTATGGTAGGAGCCACTAAAACCACAAGGGGCCAGCTTATTGCAAACACCAATGGAAAATTCACAAATGTTTTCCAGAAAAAAGGCGTAGGTGTTTCAACTACCTTATATTCACAAGCATACGATAGTACCGGGCTTGCACTTTATACACCCGTGCAAATCTCAAACCAGACCTCAAGCGGGTCAAGGTATTATTCAATCCTGACTGATGCCGATACCACCTATTTCGGTTATTTTGTATCCCAGGGATCAAGGTTTAACTCTTTTTTACAAAGGATTAATATTACCGGGGTCATCCCATGGGGTATGAACGGCTCAAACTTTAATACATCTGTCGCTTCAACCGATGCTTACCAGATGGTTACAGATATTAATATGACACCGGGGACAAACTACATCTGGTCGGTCTGTAATTTCTGCAACACCCTTCAGAGCCAGTACGGAATATATGTCCAGAAGTTCCTGAAAACAACCGGGGGCAGGCAGTTCACCGACCAGGCTAAGGTGCTGTATCCAATCAGTGCAAATTTCGACCAGCATGTCAGCCGCATAACATTGCTCACCGACGGGCCAATGTTCCTGGAGTATGATGTCAATTATAAGATCTACGTCATCAGGCTGAACTCCACCGGTGATTTCGTATGGCCGGGCAACAGGGCCGAGATCAGCTCAACCACCGCGACTGCCGGCACCCCGAAAATGAGGTACAGCTTCACACCTATTGGCGCCAACAGGTGTGCTGGAGTGTGGACCGAGAACAGGGCCAGCGGAGGATACAAGGGATATGCACAGGGTATCACAATCGGAGGTCTGTGCGGAATCCGCGTTGCCACCCAGGGTAATGTCCCTGCAATCATAAACGTTCCCCTGGGGATCCTGCAGATGGTCGATACTATATCTCCCGCCACGGCTAACCAGAGCGTCAACTGGAGCATCCGCCCGGGAACCGGGAATGCCACGATAAGCCCCAGCGGCCTTGTATCTGCTGTAAGTAACGGAACCGTCTGGGCAAAAGCTGTTGCCGTCCAGGACAATACAGTATCTGATTCCCTGCTGATCACGATGACCAACCAGCCGACCCTGCCTGCTGTCATCACCATGGCAGCAAGCACGGTCACCGGGTACACAGCGGTTCTTAACGGGTCTGTCAACGCTAACTGGGCAAGTACTGCTGTCACCTTCAACTGGGGGCTGACCACGGCCTACGGCAACACCATTACCGCCACCCCCTCCACAGTAACAGGGAATACTGTCACAGCTGTGCTTGCCAACCTTACGGGCCTGATCCCAGGAACCACATATCATTTCAGGGCAAGCGGGACTAATTTGGTAGGTACGACCAACGGGGCCGACATGACCTTCACTACACAATGGGTCCCGCCTACTGTTGTTACCAATGCTGCCAGCAACGTAGTCAGCACCTCGGCACAGCTTAACGGGACAGTGACTGCCAACTATGGATCCACGACTGTTTCCTTCGACTGGGGACTTACCACAGCTTACGGGAACAATGCCGCCGCCTTACCGGGAACGGTTACGGGTAACACAGCCACAGCTGTTAATGCAACCATTCTAAATCTGCAGTGGGCTACAACCTACCATTTCCGCTGCGTGGGTGTTAATGCAGGAGGAACTACTTATGGCGCCGACCAGGTTTTCAACACCAACTGCCCCATACCTCCCGCACCCGGGGGTATAATCGGTCCCACTTCTGTTTGCCAGAACCAGATTTACGTTGTTTACCAGGTCGTTGCTGTTCCCAATGCAACCAACTATAACTGGACAGTTCCCGCCGGGGCTTCCATCATTGCCGGTGCAGGGACAAACTTCATTACGGTTAACTTCTCAACTACCGCCATTTCAGGTAATATCACCATTACACCCACCAATTTCTGCTCCAGCGGACCAACCGGCATCCTTCCAATAACCGTGAACCCAATGCCGGTACCAACAATTTCAGGTTCAACGGCTGCATGCGCACAATACACTAACAACGTTTACACTACACAAAGCGGGATGACAGGGTACTTCTGGACGGTCTCTCCTGGAGGCGTCATCACTGCCGGAGCAGGGACCCAGGCAGTTACGGTTACCTGGACCACCACGGGAAGCAAGACAGTGACAGTGAATTATAATAACGCCAATGGCTGCACAGCTGCAAACCCCGGAACTTTAACTGTTACCGTGAATGGACTGCCTTCACCTACAATCAACGGAGCAAGCACACTTTGCGCGAATTCGGGGTATTTCACTTATACCACCGAAACCGGTATGAGTAATTACAACTGGACCATATCCTCGGCAGGAACGATAACGGGAGGACAGGGGACTTCTACTATTAATGTACAATGGAATTCAGCAGGAGCCCAAACCCTTAGCGTCAATTACAGCAATGCCGGCGGATGCCAGGCCCTTAATCCAACTGTGCTCAACATAACCGTAAATGACATCCCTGCTGCTGCAGGTGCAATCAACGGGACCACCACCGTGTGTGCAGGAGCCCAGGGTGTGCCTTACTCCGTAGCCTCAATCAGCGGTGCCCAGACCTATGTATGGACCCTGCCCGCCGGCGCTACCATCGCTTCAGGTGCAGGCACCAACATCATTTCGGTTAACTATGCCGCAAATGCATCCTCAGGTGCCATCACCGTACAGGGGAACAACCTCTGCGGAAGCGGTGCCGCTTCGCCTGCTCTTAACATCACGGTAACACCCATCCCCGCTGCTGCAGGAAGCATTTCAGGTCCAACCTATATTTGCCAGGGTGAAAACGGAGCCATTTACACCGTTCCCGCGATTACCAATGCTACCGGTTACACATGGACCGTACCCTCAGGTGCAACCATCACATCAGGTGCAAACACAAACACCATCCATGTTAACTTTAGTTCTTCTGCTTCCTCCGGCATTGTGACCGTTTTGGGTTCCAATGCCTGCGGTGACGGTGCAAGCTCAAACCTCGTAGTGACCGTTAGCCCGGTTCCCGCAACACCAACCATCACAGCCAGCGGCTATGTGCTCACTTCAAGCGCAGCCAATGGCAACCAGTGGTATCACGACGGAACTGCAGTAGCAGGCGCCACCAGCCAGACCTATACAGTTCCTTCCTCGGCCCCCGGCTGGTACTGGACTGTGGTTACACTTGGCCCCTGTTCATCCGACTCCTCAAACCATAAATACATACAGGGTGTGGGAATCGGTGAACAGAACAGAGGCGAGATCTCCATCTATCCCGTTCCAAATGACGGACGTTTCAACATCTCCATCAGCAGTGAACAGGAGATATCCTACAAACTTGATATCTATAACAGCCTTGGTGTAAAAATTTACGGGGAACAATCCATCACTGTGAAAGGAACCCAGGTAACACCCATCGATCTGGGTTCAGTGGCCAGCGGGCTTTACACTATCATACTCCGAAATGCCGACAACCAGGTGATACGTAAGATCCTGGTCAGCAGGTAACCCTTTTGCGCAACACCGGCAACCAGGTGATCCGCAAGGTTCTTGTAAATAAATAAGGTTGATTTGGTTAGTTGAAAAAAGCCGTCCTTTCGAACGGCTTTTTTTATTGTTGGACCAGCCTACCGGAATTCTGTAAAAGAATCTGAAGCAATTATTTTACAAACTGCTTTGCATAATATTTGGCTGTGAGTTTTTCGCCTGTGGCCTTTTCTATCATATCATTCCAGTAATACCTGTTGGCCGGCATAAAGATCTTAGCCTTAAGGTATTCACCGACTGCTTTATTATTTGCAAAACTCTGGAATTTCAGGTCCTCCGATTTGATCACATTCGTCACAATATAATAATACAGTTGTGATGCCAGGAGTTCGCCCATGAGGTAATTATGATAATAGCATGGTACCGTGGCAATATGAATCTTTGTAGCCCAGTCAGGTTCGTTGCGTCCTTCGGGACGTTTCAGCAGCTGGTATTTCTCAACACAATCCCACCAAAGCTTGTTCAGGTCCTGGTCGGGGGTCTCATACATGCTCTTTTCAAAATGATACATCACCTGGGCCCAACGGCTGAACACCAGCTGGTCAAGACGGAGGGTCTTGAAACAATTATCGGCAATCTTCATTTTTTCCTCCTCGCTGATTCCCGCCATATCTTTCATCCACTGCGGATTAGAAGAGAACCGCCCGAACATCATGGCAATGGACTCGGTGGTAAAAGTATGTGCCGGATCACGGATAATGAATGGAAGGTTGAAATCCTTGTACCTGTCATACACAGAATGTCCGAACTCATGAAGCAGGGTGCCCATCCAGATGCTGTTGGGTTTTACATTGCATAACACCCGCACATCGCCAAGCTTATCAATATCAGTGCAGAACGCATGCTGGTTCTTGCCCGGTTTTTCAAACAGGTCGCTGTTCTTCATGATCTCATCAACAGGCAGGCCGATCCCACTGTAATACGCCTTAACCATCGCCGGAAGGTCCTTGTCCTGATAATATTTATCAATGTCCACTGCATAGATCTTAGGAGCCTGCTGGAAGAAACGGTTCTGATAGTTCCACGGCCTGAGATCGTCCTTGCTTTTCAGGTTATAATATTTTACAAAATATGCGTCAATATCGCCCTTGGCCTGTGCAAACGCACCTTTAGTAAGGCTGTCGAGCTCCTCGAAAATCTTCCTCACATCCCCGGGATCCTGGTCTCCGAGGGTCAGGCTCATATCATGAAAATTTTTGAATCCTAGGTCATGGGCAACATCATTTCTTACCTTGACCAGCTTTTTCAGATCATCAGCTACCAGGGGACCTATTTTCTTCTGGGCTTCCCAAACTTCCTGCTGGTATTTAATGTCTTTGGATGACCGAAGTACATCTTCAACATCATTATCGGATAGCTTTTTACCCCTTACTTCCGTACGGAAGTTGCTGTATTTCTGTTCGATCGCACTTTGCATCCGGATCATGGTATTAAGCTTGGCTGTATCGGCCTTTGCCATAATGAATGAACGGTACAGAACATCTAGCTCTCTTGACAGAAGGCTGTCGGAAATAAGCCCAGAGACCTTGATCACTTCAAGTTTCTTCAGGCTTTCCTTGTCGGCATAAAATGCCATCATCTTCATATTCAGGTCTTCCGATTTCTTATAATCTTCGGGCTTCCCCGAAATCGAAGCATCCCAGGCAGCTATGGTAGCCTGTTTGTAAAGCGGAATGATCACCGAATCATGGTGGGCAATAAAGGCTTTCAGATCCTTGTTCATTTTCTCTTTTTTTGAAGTGCAGCTGCTTATTAGCAGTAAACTCATTGCCAGCAGCGCCAGGGTTTTTAGTGTTTTCATCTTCTATGTGTTAAGTTAATTGTCGTTATGAACCCAAGAAACCCGCATTTGTAGATTGTACGTGGTACATGGTACATCATTATTTCCCCAGCTCCCAGGTACTTCCATCCTTACCGTCCTTGACAGTGATCTCAAGTTTCTGCAGCGCATCCCTGATCTGGTCGGAAGTTCCCCAATCCTTTTTCTCCCTCGAGCTTTGCCTTATGTTTAACACCAGCTCCATCAGGCCTTTAAGATAGTCTGAATTGTCGCCCGAAAGCTCGCTTTTCAAACCCAGTATATCAAACACAAAGGTGTTGAATGTTTTTTTCAGAAGTTCAAGATCTTCAGCCGAAATGCTTTCTTTCTTATCATTCACCGAATTGATGATCCTGACCCCTTCGAACAGGTTGGCGATAACGATGGGGCTGTTAAAGTCATCGTTCATGGCCTCATAGCAGGCATCCCGAAGTGCTGTGATCCGTGAATCGTGATCCGTGATCCGTGAATCGTGAACAGTGAGATGGTCAAGGATCCCGATAGCGGCAAACAGCCGTTTCAGCCCCTTTTCTGCTGCCTGTAATGCCTCGTTTGAAAAATCAAGGGTGCTGCGGTAATGAGCCTGGAGAATGAAAAACCTTATCGTCATCGGGCTGTAAGCCTGTATCAGGGAGGCATGAGACCCGCTGAAGAACTCATCCAAAGTAATAAAATTACCCAGTGATTTCCCCATTTTCTGGCCGTTGATAGTGACCATATTGTTATGCATCCAGTACTTCACCGATTCATGCCCCAGGGCACTCTGGTTCTGGGCTATCTCCGATTCATGATGAGGAAATAAAAGATCCATCCCTCCCCCGTGAATATCGAAAAACTCACCCAGGTACCTTGTCCCCATGGCAGAACATTCAAGATGCCAGCCGGGAAAACCGTCACTCCATGGCGAAGGCCACCTCATGATATGTTCGGGCTGGGCTTTCTTCCATAATGCAAAATCGGCAGGGTTTCGTTTTTCATCCTGCCCTTCCAACTCGCGGGTATTTGCAAGTAGATCGTCAAGCACCCTGCCTGAAAGCTTTCCGTATTGAAAGGTTTTACTGTACTTCTCTATGTCAAAATAAACCGACCCGTTCACTTCATACCCATATCCCGCATCCAGTATCTTTTTTACAAATTCGATCTGCTCTATCATATGCCCCGAAGCCCGCGGTTCAATACTTGGCCGTTTCACATTCAGAGCATCCATGAAGATAAAATACCTGTCGGCATAATACTGGGCAACTTCCATTGGCTCAAGCTGTTCAAGCCTTGCTTTCTTTGCGATCTTGTCCTCACCCTCGTCAAGGTCATGCTCAAGGTGGCCTACATCGGTGATGTTCCTTACATACCTCACTTTATAACCGAGGTGCTTCAAATAACGGAATACCAGGTCGAAGCAAATCGCGGGACGGGCATGCCCGAGGTGGGGATCTCCGTAGACCGTTGGCCCGCAAACGTACATACCGACAAAGGGTGGATTGATGGGTTCGAATAACTCCCTGGTCCTTGATAAGGTATTGAAAAGAAATAAGCTGGATTCCATGCTTTAAAGATAAACAAGACAAAGGTAAATATTTTTGGAACTTTTGGCGGTACACCGGCAATATCAGGATTTCACCGGAACAAAAAATGGTATTAATCCCGGGGCAGAGCCCTGGACCCGGGTTCCGCGTCACTGGGGCTGGGGATTGGCAGGGAGAGAATCAATGGTATGAACCCCGGGGCAAGCCCCGGCCCCTGATTCCGCAGCAAGGAGGGAATTTATAGGGAGAGATTAAATATTTATCTTATTTTTATTTAGATTGATTATATTTTAATTTATTGTTTTACCTTGCTGGCCATTACCAATTAATATCAGTATGAATTTAACCAAAAAGCACATGAAAAATTATATATTAACGGCACTTGCCTGTTTCCTGATGGTCACCGGCAGCATGGCCCAGACAGCTCCGGAAACTCCCGCCACAGTGGTGGAAACAATGTATATACTTCCTAAGAGGGGTATGGAGAATAAACTGGAAGCGGCCATCAAGGCACATAATGCAAAATTCCATCCAGCCGGCCCGTTTGTTGCCGGGCTTCGCAAGGTTGAATACGGGGAGAAAGCAGGTTGGTATGTTTTTGTTTACGGACCGACAACCTATGACAACATCGACAACCGTCCCGAAAAGGCCAACGGTCATGATGTTGACTGGAGTACCACTACAGATCCGCTGATCGAGACTTATGGAACCACCACACTCTGGAACCTGAACAAAGATCTTTCATTTGGATTCGACATTCTTCAGAAGTCTAAGTACTACGAATTATGGTCAGTAAAGCTGAAGGATGGCGAATATTATCGTTTCAAAGCCCTCAGCGAAAAGCTGAAGAAAGCCTACGAGTCCTTGGGGAACACAGCTTTTGTTGTGTATGAAAGTCCCCTTCACAACGCCAATGGCCAGGATATCAGCCTGATCTGGAGTTTCAATACGTACAAGGAGTGGGCTGATGATCCGGGACCCAAGGCTGCGTATGAGAAGATTTATGGCGCCGGAAGCTGGCAGAATATGATGAAGGAATGGAGGGATATCTGCGTTGATTTCAGCGATGAGCTCCGTTCGTTCGTAAGGTAATTTCCATTAACGTTTCAGAACATTTCAGATGCGACCCGGGCCCCGGCAGTACTGCCGGGGCCCGGGTTGCATCTTGTAATTCCAAATTTTTCCGCATTTCGTTCAATTTATATATTTTTACAGGAGCTTTATCAATCAGGATGAACAGTTTAACCGGGTATAAAACATCTCTCTCCCCCTGGGTCATCTTCCTCGCATTTTTCAATATTATTCTCCATTGGACATTTTATCCTGATCAATTCATTAAAAGTAATACCTTTTTATTAAATGCCTGATTTCACTAACTTCACGTCTCATTTCAATTAGCACCCGATGGAT
>CAIJYT010000038.1 GCA_903824935.1 uncultured Bacteroidales bacterium
ATACGGAGAAGATGGAAGTTGTTTATGACAACCCCTACATCCTCATCTACGACAAGAAGATCTCAGTTATGAAGGACCTGCTTCCGATATTGGAAAAGGTTGTTCAAACCGGTCGTCCCCTTATCATCATTGCTGAGGATATGGAAGGTGAAGCTCTTGCAACCCTCGTGGTGAACAAGATCCGTGGAACTCTGAAGGTTGCTGCCATCAAGGCCCCCGGCTTCGGTGACCGCCGCAAGGAAATGCTCGAAGACATTGCCATCCTTACAGGTGGTACCGTTATCAGCGAAGAAAAAGGATATAAACTGGAAGATGCCACATTACAGTATCTTGGCCAGACCGAGAAGATGACTATCGACAAGGAAAACACAACCATCATCAACGGACAGGGCAAGAAGGCCGACATCCAGGGGAGGATAGGACAGATCAAATCACAGATCGAAAAGACCACCAGCGATTACGACCGTGAAAAACTGCAGGAACGTCTTGCAAAACTTTCAGGCGGTGTTGCAGTGATCTATGCCGGAGCTGCTTCCGAAATTGAAATGAAAGAAAAGAAAGACCGTTTCGATGATGCTCTCCATGCTACCCGTGCTGCTATCGAGGAAGGTATCATCCCCGGCGGTGGTGTGGCTTTCATCCGCGCTATCAAGTCTATCGAAAAGCTGAAAGGTTCAAACGAAGATGAGAACACCGGTATCCAGATCATCCGCCGTGCACTTGAAGAACCCCTCCGCCAGATAGTGGAGAATGCAGGCCTCGAAGGCTCTGTGATCGTTCAGAGAGTGAAGGAAGGCAAAGATGATTTTGGATTCAATGCAAATACCGAGGAATATGAAAACCTGTTCCAGGCCGGCGTTATTGATCCTACCAAGGTTGCACGCGTTGCTCTCGAGAATGCAGCTTCAATCGCCAGCATGCTTCTGACTACCGAATGCGTGATCGTTACTCATAAAGAAGAAAAATCCCCTGCAATGCCCCCGATGAACCCGGGTATGGGCGGCATGGGTGATATGTATTAATAATCACATTGATTTGTTCAAAAAAACCCTGCGATTGCAGGGTTTTTTTTATGCCTTTTTTGTAGCTTTGAGAAAATGAATTCAGGAACAATTTTAAATCTCTGAACATGAGGGTATCAGTGTTAACAATCAATATATTATTGGGCTGTCTTTGCTTTTTTTCAGTTGCAGCGCAGACGGCAAGCCATGGTTTGCCTTTAGATCCCGAAACAAAGAAAATAAGCTATAAGGATGTTGTGACTCAGGAAGGCAATCCCGGGTACCTTTACGATAAGGCAATTCAATGGTTCAACTACTATTATCTCAGCCCTGCATCGATTTATTCGGTCCAGGACAGGGTTAACGGCAAAATTGAAGGACTTGGCCGGTTACGGATTTACAATAATGATATCAAAACCGGCACCCATACCGACGGCGGTATCGTTACCTACCTGATTAAAATCGAATTCAAGGAAAGCCGTTACCGTTATACCCTTACCGACTTTAACCTCAAATTGGCTTCACGTTACCCCATAGAAAAATGGATGAACAAAGAGGACCCATTGTATAACCCCAACTGGGATGCATACCTTTACCAGGTCGATACTACTATGCAAAGACTGGTTTCGACACTGAAAGAAAAAATGAAACCGATAGTAGTCAAAAAGGATGAATGGTAACCCAGTTTCCGACATCCGTGATCTTTCACCTGAAGAACTAAAGTCCTTTTTTCTTGCCAAAAAAGAAAAGTCTTTCAGGGGAAGCCAGGTTTATGAATGGCTCTGGAAAAAGCAGTGTGGGTCGTTTGAGGAGATGAGCGACATTCCGAAGTCTGCCCGGGAATTATTGAAGAGCAATTTTACCTTTCACAGGGCGATCCCTGCAAGGACCCAGGAAAGCCGGGACGGGACGGTAAAAATCGGTTTCAGTCTTTACGACGGCTCAATGGTCGAAGGTGTGCTCATTCCTTCAGGCGGGAGGTATACGGCTTGCGTTTCATCCCAGGTGGGCTGTCCGCTTGGCTGCCTGTTCTGTGCGACCGGCCGGCTTGGCTTCATCAGGAACCTTTCATCTGCAGAGATCTTTGACCAGGCAGCCTGCCTGAATAAGCTGGCCCTTGAACGCACCAAAAGCCCGTCAGGTTTGTCGAACATAGTTTTCATGGGAATGGGCGAGCCCCTTCTCAATTACGGGAATGTCATGAGATCAATTGAAATGTTTACTTCTGCGGATGGCATGGGTATGTCGCCCCAGCGGATCACGGTTTCAAGTCTTGGGATACCGAAAATAATACGACGACTGGCCGATGACAGGGTAAAATGCCATTTTGCACTTTCCCTGCATTCCGCAGTAAATGAAAAAAGGAACAGAATAATCCCGTTTAATTTATCGCACCCGGTTGAGGAACTAAAAGATGCATTGAAATATTATTACAGTAAAACCGGCAGAAGGTTTACAATTGAGTATATCCTCTTTAAAGATGTCAACGATTCAATTACTGATGCCGCTGAGCTTGCTGCCTTCTGTAAGAATTTCCCGGTAAAGGTCAACCTGCTTGAATATAATGAGGTTCCGGAAACAGGGTTTTATAAAACTTCACAGGAGAGACTGCAGGCTTTTGCAGGTTTCCTGGAAAAGAAAAACATGGTAGTGAACATCCGTAAAAGCCGGGGGAAAGATATAGATGCTGCCTGCGGACAATTGGCGGGGAAAACAAAAAGCGAAATAGCGAAGTAGCGAGGTGGCGAAATTTAAAAAGTCAGGCTTGGAATTATAAAATCAGTAACAAAGGAAATAAAATGTTTTTCGCTACTTCGCTATCTCGCTACTTCGCTACTTATTAAAGATCATACTTATGACAATAAACACATTCACAATCTCCGGCAACATCGTAGATGTTATCGGGAAAAGGATTTTCACAGGCAGCATTTTTGTTGAAAACGGAGTCATTAAAAGGATTACCGAAGGCCCAGTTTCAGAGGATCATTACATACTTCCAGGCCTGATCGATGCGCATATTCATGTTGAAAGCTCAATGCTTATCCCCTCGGAATTTGCAAGGCTGGCTGTTGTTCATGGCACTGTCTCGACGGTTTCTGACCCCCATGAGATCGCAAATGTGCTTGGGATCCCGGGTGTGAGGTTCATGATTGAAAATGGGAAGAAAGTCCCGTTCAAATTTAATTTCGGAGCTTCTTCATGCGTTCCGGCCACTTCATTTGAAACAGCAGGGGCAGCAATGGGAATCGAGGAAATAGAAGAACTTCTTTCGATGAAAGAGATCAAATATCTTTCAGAGATGATGAATTATCCCGGGGTGTTATTAGGGGATCCCTTGGTTCTGACAAAGTTGAAGCTTGCCAGAAAATATGGAAAACCTGTCGATGGGCATGCCCCTGGCCTGAAGGGAAATGAGGCTGCAAAATATATAGCGGCCGGGATTACTACTGATCATGAATGTTTCAGCAGGGAAGAAGCACTTGATAAAATCAGTCACGGAATGAAGATACTGATCAGGGAAGGCAGCGCTGCCAAGAATTTCAATGAACTCTGCAGCCTGGTGGATGAGTTCCCCGGTATGGTGATGTTCTGCAGCGATGACAAGCATCCTGATGATCTTGCAGAAGGACATATAAATGAAATAGTCAAACGTGCCCTGGCGAAAGGACTCGACCTGTTTAACGTATTGAGAGCCTGTACTTTTAACCCGGTGAAGCATTATAACCTGGATGCCGGACTGTTAAGGGAAGGAGATGATGCGGATTTTATCCTCGCCGATAATCTTAAGGATTTCAGAATCCTGGGAACCTGGGTGAGGGGGATCAAAGTAGCTGAGACCGGCAAAACACTCATAGCAACGGTGCACGATACGCCATTCAATAATTTCAATATTAATGAGCAATTGCCGATGAGTATCCGGGTGATGCACAAACCTGGCAATATCCTCGTCCAGGATGCGTATGACGGGCAGTTAATAACAGGTGCAGCGGTAGTTGAACCCAGGATAGAAGGGGGTTGTGTTGTAAGTGATCCGGAGAGGGACATCCTGAAGCTGGTGGTTAAAAACAGGTATGCTGAAACACCTGCAGGCATTGGGTTTATCCGCGGACTGGGATTAAAACGGGGTGCATTCGCTTCATGCGTTGCCCATGACAGTCATAATATAGTGGCCTCTGGAACTGATGATGAGTCCATTACACGGGCCATCAACCTGATCATCAGGAACAGGGGAGGGATATCCGTAGTTGACGGGGAAAAGGATGAAGTCCTGCCTTTGCCATTTGCCGGGATCATGACTGTTGAAGACGGGTATGCCGTGGCAGAACAATATCGTAAAATGGACCAGCTTGTTAAGGCATTAGGCAGTAATGTAAGGGCACCTTTTATGACACTTTCGTTTATGGCCTTGCTGGTAATTCCCCAGCTGAAACTTAGTGATAAAGGGCTTTTCGACGGTAAAAACTTCGTTTTCACCGATCTGTTTAAAATTTAACAGAAAAAAACATGTACATATTTAGGAGCGTGAGATATTCTTTTTATATTTGCTCAGAAATTAAAACTTTATTACCATGAAGAAGAAACCTGCACTTGATCTACAGAAACTGGAAACAGCCGCCAGTAAACTCAGAGCTATGGCTCACCCTATGCGTATTGCTATTATCGACCTTCTTACAGATAACAAGAAACTTACGGTCACCGAGATTTACGAAAATCTCAACATCGAACAGGCATCCGCATCTCATCACCTGAACATCCTTAAAAACAAAGGTATCCTGGAGTCAAAAAGAGATGGTAAAATGATCTTTTATTCCTTGAAAATTACGACTTTGGCGCAGGTGATCGATTGCATCAACAGGTGTGTCCTGGCATAGTTGTTAGATTCAAGGAGCCCATTTTTCCTCAACATCCCAATTCGCTCTTATTTCAAGTACTTTCGGAAGAAACATTACTTCTTCGGGCTGGATTTTCTTTCTGAAATTTCCCGTATCCCATTTGCCGTTATGATTTCGGTCATAAACGGCTTTTACCTTGAATTTTCCGGGGTTTAGATTTTCAAACCTGACCTTCCCGTTAGTCCTGATCTTTTTTTCAGCGAGGAAGACATCCTTATCATTAAGAAGCTGGATCAGATAATCTCCCTGTCGCTTTGAAATGTCTATATCAATAATCAGGTTGCCGAATTCCCTGGACTGGCGGGTCTTGAATTTTCTTTTGATCGTATCATTCGCAAAACCATTGATCCCTGTAAATACAGAATCGGGGATAAAGAGCGAATAACTCTTGTCTTCTTTCCACTTGTTTTCGATAACCATCATCCTTTTCAGGCTGTCGGTAAAATAGATCTTTGGCTTAAGGGTGTCTTTGTCCTGGGTAAGACATATCCTGCTGAAATCTGCCTTGGCCAGGGGCTGTGAAAATGTCAGGATATAATTACCAGCAAACTGGTTAAGATTTGATGAATAGGTATTATCGCTGGTAATAAGATAATTTTTTACCAGGTCTTTTTTCTTTGAGGTGTTTTCCTTCGACGATACATCGAGCCTGACAGTGTCGAGCACCCTGCTCCCTTCCGATATACTGAAGATGATGGAATCCATTGCCGGGTCGGTAAGCCAGAGATAAAGCGTATCCCGATGAGGCGTGAACTCACGAAGCGCCCAGGGCCTGGTGCTGTCACCCCTCAGTGTTTTCATGCTATACGATTTCAGGGGAAACCTGAAAACGAGCAGTGCAAGACCTTTTTTAAGGACTGTGTATTTCTGCAGTCTCTGAACTGAATCTATATCATCGAACAGGAAGAGTTGATAATCAGTAAATACCGGCTTTTGGGAAAGGGTGTCCTTGTTAGTAGAATCAATTTTGACTTTTGATATCCCCGACGCGGCAATTAATTTCACATTCCTGACTTTAGTAGTATCTGTAGGTGGTTTCAGGCTGTCTTTTTTGATCTTTATAGTATCTGCACTTGGTTTGGGAATATAATAAGGGTGTACAATACTGTCGCTGAAAGCTATTTTCTCAGCCCCCGGTTCAAATATCAGGTTCCCGTTCTGGTCGGCCAGGGCAGTTAATTTCATAAGGGAGGCTTTCAGGTTGTGAAATGTGAATCTCCCTTTTTCGTCGGTTTTGGTAATATAAAACGGTTTGACTTTGAGAGGCAGGGAGTCCAGAACTATGGTGTCGTAGCAGTCAATATAAAGCATAGCAAACACGTCTTTCTGGGGGCTCAGGTCAAAAGCGTTAACAACGGATCCGCGCAGGCTCAGGGAATCGATGTAAGGCCCGGTACTGAACACATAGGAGAATCCTGTAAAGATGTTATTTTCAGTTATATCGGAAATTGATTTCCCGAAATCGATGGAATAGGTTGTGTTGGTGGCAAGGGTGTCTTCGATTTTAATTACAAGGCTTTTCCCCCTGATTTTGATATCGGGCGGATGTTTAAGCGGGGGTGAAACGTTGAGTTCAGCTGCCTGGTTTTTAATTGCAATAAATTCATTGAAATCAATCCTGATGTTTTGGTCTTTAAAATTTGTTGTGAAATTAGGAGGATCGGATTTCAGTACTTTAGGAGGTTTGGTGTCTTTTGGGCCTCCTTCAGGTGCCACCGGATTTGCGCACCTCCATGTAAGAAAGCATAGCAATAAGAAGGAAAGAAATATGAGGATTCGGGTATGTTTCATATAAACAGCAAGGCCGGCCTTTTCGCTTCCAAAATTACCAATCGTTTTTGTATCATCTATGTTTTTTTTATTAATTTTGACGTGAAATTTCCGACAGATCAGATTATTCATTGTTAATTTACAAACAATCACCTTATGTCAGGTCACAATAAATGGTCAACAATAAAACGTAAGAAAGGGGCTTTGGATGCAAAGCGTTCAAAGATCTTTTCAAAGATCATTAAAGACATTACAATATCTGTTAAGGAAAGCGGAGCTGATCCTGACGGAAACCCGAGGCTCCGCCTTGCAATCTCAAATGCCAAGGGTGCTTCGATGCCGAAGGAAACAATCCAGAGGGCTATCAACAAAGGCGCGGACAAGGATGCTGCCGCCCTTCATGAAACTACTTATGAGGGTAAAGGACCTCACGGGATCGCAATTTTTGTTGAAGCAACCACCGACAACCTGCAGAGAACGGTTTCTAACATCAGGGCTCATTTTAACAAACACGGCGGTGAATTGGGAACGAACGGATCCCTGGCTTATCTCTTTGACCGTAAAGGTGTTTTTGTCATTCCCAAAGGAACGCTTGTTCAGGATGAATTTGAAATGGAGATCATCGACGCAGGTGCCGAGGATATTTCAGTTGATGACGAGACCTTTACAGTTACCACGGCCATGGAGGATTTCGGTTCCATGATGAAGAAAATTGAGGCTATGGACATTGAGCCAGAAAGCGCCTCTTTGCAAAGGATCCCTAAAACCTATGTTACACTTGAAGTGGACCAGACAAGAAAAGCACTTAAACTGATAGACATTCTTGAAGAAGATGAAGATGTGGGGAATGTCTTTCACAATCTTCAGATCAGTGATGAAATGGCAGATTTACTCTGAAAACAAAAAACCCGGTTCAACACCGGGTTTTTTTATGAGTATTCGGTTTTTTAAACTTCACAGATAAACTGGGTAAGGTTAATCCCCTTGTTCAGGTCCAGTTTTTTCCTCAGCCTTATACGTGAAATTTCAGTACTTGGAGCGGTTATCTTGAGAATATGTGCAATTTCCTTGGTGTTCAGGTTCATCCTCAGGAGGGCACACAGTTTATGATCATTGGGTGTTAGCTGGGGGTGCAGCTTCCTCAGACGGTCGAAAAACCCAGGGTGTATCTTTTCGAAATGAGCTTTTATCCTGTACCAGTCGTTATCGAACTTGATATTGTCGTCTATAGTCTTCAGCACTTTTGCAATCTCATTCCTGGTGATGATCTTCTCATTTTTCAGCAGGCGGTTGATGTCTTTCTTGATCAGGCCTATGATCTTATTTTTCTGACTGATGAAGATGGTAGACGTAGCTAACTCGCGGTTAATCAGGTCAAGTTCCATCTGATGTTTTTGTTTCAGCAACTGGTTCACCTTTTGTTCCGCCCTGATCCTTTCCTGCAGCCTTTGATTGCGTTCTTTTTCGGCTTTCTTACGCAGTTCGATCTCAATCTTGAGTTCCGAGATGATCCTTTCGTTGGTCATCTCAAGGTTCCTCTGGTAATTGGCTACTTCGATTGCAGCCCTGATCTGGTCAAAATCGACAGGTTTGAACAGGTAAGCGTAAGGTTTAAGCGAGAATGATTTGGTAAACACCTCAACTTTGTTCATTGACGTGAGAAAGATGATACCGCAGTTGGAGTTTTCGGTAATTATCCTGGCGGCTTCAATGCCGTCCATTTTCCCGGCGAGTTTGACATCCATGATCACGATGTCAGGTTCTTTCTTTTGTTCCTTCAGAGTTGTAATATTCTCAACCGCACTTTCACCTTTGATATCAATGCCCAGGATTTCGTAACCCTGCTCTGATAATTTGGCTTTAAGGTCATGAGCAATGATCAACTCGTCTTCTACGATATAAATGCTGATGGGAGCCATGTTTTTTTTATTTTGGTTAAAACTTAAAATCAGCTTTAGTAACAATATTAAATGTATCGATGGCAATGACCAGTTCTTCATTGGTCGGCATTACCATCGCCAGGACTTTTGACCCCGGTTTTGTAAGAATTGCTTCCTTCCCGCGTATGCCTTCATTACGTTCAGGATCGAACTCAACGCCGAGAAAATCCAGGTTATTGAGTATCCTTCTTCGGGTGTCACAATCGTTTTCCCCAATTCCCCCGGTAAAAATAATGAGGTCGACACCCCCCATGGCAGCTGCATAGGATCCGATATATTTCTTTACCCTGTAAGCATACATGTCGAGCGCCAGCTGTGCCCTCTGCACACCCTGTTCTGCAGCCATCTCAACATCACGCATGTCATACGAGATCCCTGAGATCCCGCAAACGCCGCTTTGCTTGTTGAACAGGTTATTGGTGTCTTTTATGCTGAGATTTTCCTTTTCGGCAATAAACAGCAGTACTCCAACATCTACATCACCAGTACGGGTGCCCATCATAAGCCCTTCAACAGGAGTGAATCCCATGGAAGTGTCTATCGATTTTCCATTTTCAACGGCCGCGATGGATGAACCATTTCCGAGATGACAGGTGATGATCTTTACCGAGTCGTATTTCCTTCCAAGGTACCTGAGATCG
>CAIJYT010000039.1 GCA_903824935.1 uncultured Bacteroidales bacterium
TATACAAGGTCTTTTCGAGAAAAGGGATGGACTTTGACGGTTACATAGGGACGGACCTTAAGATGAAGGGCAACCAGAGCGATGCCCTGGCCGGGAAAGTTGATAAACTTTACAATTCCGGCACTTTTACCCTTCGCAACATTGCCTTTACCTCCGAATACCTCCCGAAGCCGTTTGTCATCAGGTCGGGTGTTTTCCGTTTTGAGCAGGATAAGGTATGGTTTGAGAAGTTTGAAGGCCGTTACGGCGCTTCCGACATTACCATGGACGGGCATCTGAGCAATGTGGTCAATTATGTGCTTTCTGATAAGCAGGTCCTGAAGGGAAGCTTTAATTTCAGTTCCGATTATCTTCTGGTGGATGAGTTCAGGACAGTGAACCGTGAACCGGAAACCGGAAACCGTGAACCAGATCACGATTCACGGATCACAGATCACGGAGTTGTGGTGATCCCTGCCAATCTTGAGATCGGGTTGAAAGCCAGCCTTAAGAAAGTATCGTTCAGGAAGCTTGAAATGCATGACTTAAATGCGGGTGTTGAGATCAGGCAGGGGATGCTTTTGCTGAAAGGCATGAAGTTTGAGATGATAGGCTGCAAGGTTGCCATGGACGCAACATACGGCAGCATTACCCCCTCAAAAGCTTTCTTCGATTTTCATGTGGTTGCGAATGATTTCGATATTAAGAGGGCGTACAATGAAGTTGAGATGTTCAGGAACCTTTCCACCTCGGCAGGCAAATGCGAGGGGATTGTATCGCTTGAATACACGCTGAAGGGCAAGGTGGATGCAGGTATGAACCCTGTTTATCCTTCGCTGGAAGGAGAAGGTGTGCTCAGCCTTAAAAAGATTAAAGTCATGGGGCTCAAACTCTTTACTGACATGAGTAAGAACCTTGAAAAAGAAAAGATAAAGAACCCTGATCTTGCAAAAGTTGATCTGAAGACAACCATTAAAAACAATGTCATCAGCCTTGAAAAAACAAAAATGAAAATCTCAGGTTTCCGCCTGAAGATTGCCGGTGAAACGAATTTTAACGGCAGCATCAACCTTAAAGCCCGTCTTGGCCTTCCGCCCCTGGGTATCATCGGGATCAACATGAGGCTTTTCGGAACCATGGATAACCCGAAGTTCAAGTACGGAAAAGGAAGCGGGGATGAGGGTGTTGAAGAAACCGAATACACCGATGAACTCCCGAAAGACTTGCAAGCCAAGATCAGGAATGCCAAAGATGAAGATCTGAAGGACGAGCCTCCCCAGTGATCACCGGGCTTTTAGCACTCCTGTAACACCATGCCGGTTAAAATGGAATCTTCGCCAGCGGTAACCCGCTGCCGGTTATTGGGCCTTTGAAACTCCAATAACACCGCATGCGATACGGGGACCAGCATTTCCTGTGGGCTGGGTTTTCATATCGTCTTCCTTCGCATGCACAATGACAGACCTTCCGAGTATGGAATTCGGGCCTTCGAGGCTTATATGCGCATCCACATACTCAACGTGAGCTTTGCCGTCGGCACCTGCTTCTATGTTGCCCATATCGCCTGCATGCCTGCTCATATCCATGGGGGCTCCATGGGGAGATCCCGAAGGATTGAAATGTCCGCCTGCCGAAGTGCCGTCAGGTGAGCTGCAGTCTCCGAATTCATGAATATGGAAACCATGTTTGCCGGGGGTAAGCCCGCTCAGGTCGGCCACCACTTTCACGCCTTCAGCAACTTTCGTAAAGGTCACGGTTCCGCTCACCGAATTACCCTGGGTTGCGTAGAGCACACATATCGCTTTAAGGGCAGGGGATCCTGCTGATGCAGGCATGTTCATATGCTGGTGGTCCTGGGCAAAGGCTGAGCCCAGGCAGGTTATCATCAGTATTGTTATAGCTGTTTTAATTGTTCCTGTTTTCATAATATTGAAATTTAAGCATCAAAGGTACTAAACTAAAGGCGCCCGGGGCTAAATTGCCCCGGGCGCCATATATAAAGAGTTTATACTCCTTTTATTATAAACTGATTTAGTATACCACTAGCTTGGTCCTGGCTGTTCCAGAAGTGCTGTTGTACGACACCAGGTAGATACCTGCAGGGAGAGCCGAGATGTCGATAGCCGAAAGCTCAGCCGAAACGGCCTTTACATTAACATGCATGGCAGTTCCCACCTGGTTGTAGATGATGAACTCCTTGTTCTGACCAGCACTTTTTACTGTTACACTTCCATGTGCAGGGTTCGGGTAGATCATCAGGGCAGGCTGATCCCCTGTACGGGCGATTCCCACAGCAACATCAACCGTCTTGCAGCTTCCCTGGGATTCGCCGATATTGTAAACGGCAGAGATGCAATAAACATGCTGTCCGCTTGGAACAGCCTGGTCGGTGTATGTCAACCCTGCCACCGGGGTAGTATTGATTTTGGTCCCATCCCTGCTGACATTATATCCCTCCAGGGTCATCACATTCGGGTCGTAGGAAGGTGCTGTCCAGGTCAGGGTCACGTCATGATTTGCGGGAGTGGCCTGTACATTCTGAGGCACAGGAAGCGGTACCTGGAGCAAGCCGATAAACTTGTAAGCTCCGTCTTCTGTAGCGTTGGTATTCTGTGCACCTGCCCATCCGCAGTGATTATTAACCCATCCCATCTGGTAATACATGGCGCCTGTAGTCCCGATAAAATCGGTCCAGTTATGTCCGCCGTCGAAAGAATAAGCGCAACCCAGGTTGGTACTGTAACCTGAACGTACATATGTGTTTCCCGTTCCCGGAACATAGGCTATATCGCTTGAATAGGGTGATCCTGTATAAGTGACCTGTGTCCAGGTGTTGCCTCCGTCGCTTGATTCGCAAAGCAAGCCCTGTCCCGAGCTTTCATCCTGTAACAATCCGTGGCTGCCGTTGCGGAACACTGGTTTAACGTATGCCGCGTTCATGCCCGGAGCTGAGGCTACAGTCCAGTTAGTACCTTTATCGACCGATCTGTAGACCCTTCCTTTGTTTGTACCGAACCAGATGGTATCATGCACAGCACTATAGTATCCTACAACGCCGAATTCACCGGTTTGCGGGGCAGGATTGCCTGCAGCAGGGATCAAAGTCCAGGTAGTACCTCCGTCGGTAGTGGTATAAATCTCGAATTTATTGTTGATGGGGTCGCCGATTGTAACTCCGTCGGTGGCATTGAAAAAATGCACCACATCAGGGAAAGAGGCGGAGTTGCTGTACGAAGCGGTAGTCTGGCGGGCCCAGGTAGCTCCTCCATCCGAAGTCATATAAATACCCATGGATTTGTTGCCTGAAACCTTGAACATGGCAACATAGGCTTTACTGGAGTCAATGGCATGGATCATGGCCGATGCAAGGCCGGTGGTGTTGGTGATCGTGCCGGGGGTCCATTTGTTGCCTCCGTTGACTGTTTTGGTAAAATCGGAACATGCGCCTGTCATGTTATTCCCGTCGGAAGCTGTTGCCCATACTATGTTGCTGTCGACAGCCGAAATATAGCTGAGGGCGCGGGCAGGAGTGGGGAAGCCGCTTGACTGTGAAATCCATTCGGCAACGTTTACATGTATCTTGTAATATACTGTATCAGTTGCATTGTATGCATAAGCCTGAACAAGATGCGATCCAAGATCGGCGGCAGAAGTGCTCCATGTGTATGAAATGGAGTCCCCGGCAAAGGAGAATTTCTCGACGCTGTCGATGAAGATCTTCATGAGGGTGGCAGAACCCCTCACTACGCTGGCTTTTAGTACAACAGGGTAACCCACGCCAACCACGCCTTTGTCGACGGGATGGGTGATCCTTACGATGAGGTTTGGATTGTATGGCTTGATATGCACGATAACGGTATTGGTGAGGTTGAAGGTGTATCCTCCGGGGTTAAGGTTGCCAATGGCATAATAGCCATTTGATGATCCTGACCAACCCCAGTTGAAATGGAACTTGCCGTCGCTCATGCGGTATCCGTCGCAAACCCAGGCGTGGCCTTCGGTTGTGTTCGACCCGCTGTAATAGATCACATGCGCCTGGTCAAGATCGTTACGTAACAATGTCTTGAAATCCTCGACATTGGTATAATTGTCCTTGTACTTGATATCAATCTCGGGGTTGTAATTGAAATAGTCGAGCAAAGCACCGGGTACATTTTCGCTGAATGCACCTGAACCGCTGGTTCCATAGGTCATATCCACCGAAACACCTGCATGGTACATGATAGTGGCAATGGGTGTATTGGCCCCTGATGCATTGTTAGGCATTCCTGCCCAGTTGTATGTTGTATTGCCATAGTCGGCCGACTGGTTTCCGTAAGTCGGATCTACATATGAATGCTGGCCGACTCCCTGCGGAGGGTAACTGTTGTATTTCATGATCTGCGACATGGCAGTTGCAACACAGCCGGTCCACACATGACCGCACTGACCGCCTGCAGCAGCAGGGCAGAGAGCATTGTAATAGCAACCCTGGTCCCAGGTGGTTGTAAGAAGCGGGTTTACATCGTTGTTGGAAACGGGGGCAAGAAGCTGGCCATTCTGTATGCCGTTCCATTGCTTCAGCGTTTCGGTATTGTCAATATTGTTGCTGATTATATAACTGATCTCCTTGCTGTAATCATCGAGCCAGCCGTTGGTTGAGGGGTTGTCGATCACCTCGGGGATGTCACTCTCAAATGAATATCCCAGGATTGGGATGCAGGCATCATCGGCAGGTACCAAAACGAAACCGCCTGATACAAAACGGAAGATATAAATGGAAGGAGCATCTCCCCATGACCTGACGGTTTGCGTCAGGAGCTGAGGATCAGTAACACCCATGGTGTTATTCATCCTGTAAAAAGCGACTGCAACTTTTGCAGCATCCTGCTGAGGGACATGTTTCGCCCAGACTGCCGGGATAAGGAGCACCAGGCAGAGAATCGTAAAGAGTTTTTTCATGTTTGTTTGGATTGGAGGTTACGAAAATACAAAAAAAAATCAATCCTCCCTAACAAATGACCTGAATAAGAGGGTGTAAAACCAGATGTTGTAAACCAGGAGGTAAAGGAACAGGTTTGCCGCCATTACCATTAGGTAACCCCAGCCGTAGATGAACATAAGGCAGAGAATCATCAGGGCCGTGACAGTGTATAAAGAATATATAAAGGATTTTAAACGCAGACCCCAAATCTCTTCCGATTCGTTCCTGAGTTTTGCGAAGGCCAGGAAAAACATTCCAAGAATAAGTGTGATCCCGCAGATCTCTTCGCTGATATTATTTGTGATTGTCCTGAATTCGGAGGTCTGGAGATAGGCAGCATATACAACGAAGACCTTAACCTCGAGGAATTCCGGCTTTATGCCGTAACCGAAACGGATGACCGTCATGACAATGCCGGTCACTGTCAGCAGTATACCAAGGTACCTGAACCACCGGGGCAATAGTATTTTCGAATTGCTCATAAACAAAACAGGATTAGGCAGCATTTATTTACAGGCGGCTAAAATACCCAAAATCAACATTATTTCATATATTAGCTTTGCGATAAATTTTGTCATGGGTTCAACTCCGAAAATTATTCATTTCCTGAGGGCATTGATTGCCTTCCTGCTGGTTGTGATGATTGTTTTCGGAGCCGTCACATACCTCCTGCAGAGCAAATCGAGGAAGAATATAATCGAGGCTGCGCAGATCCTACATGAGAAGGATCAGCCTCTGGAGATCCTTGATCTTTGCATACAGCAGATCTATAAAATCGATAATGATTTCAGGCTTTATACGCTTTCATTCAGCGCTGAAAGCTTCGACGAATACAGGAGGCAGCTTAAAGTTATGGATTCGCTTACCACCGCCCTGCAAGCCAGTCTTGTTTCAATGGCCGAACATGGGAACCCTGTATATTCCCTGCAAATGGGAACCAAAGAAAAGGAGGCCATGCTTGCAAGTTTCGGACGGCTTCGCCGGATGGCCGATTCCCTGCTGAGCAATGCAACTTCCCTTCAATCGCTGGCTGAAAGCGGAAGCAGGGCTGATCCCGGTGAAATCAGGAAATACGACCCTGACCTTACTACCTTATCGGTCGATACGATCGATTTAAACTCAGAACAGACAAAGAAGAAAAAGGGATTCTTCAGCAAGATCAAAATTTTTTTCAAAGGTGAGAACCAGACCACGAAGGTCCACAAGCAGATCACTGTTAAAACGGGGGCTCAAACCGGGGCTATCAGGGCTGACCGCCCTGTGACCATGGCTGATGTGGGCAAGGAAGTTGCAAGACAGACAAACAAATTTTATGAGGACCAGCTGAAGCAGCAGTACCAGATCAATGAACAGATAAAGGAAAAAGAAAAGGCGCTGATTGAGCTTAACTCAAGGCTGATGAGCAGCATCTCCAGTATTTTCCGGGTATTGAAGCACGAGAACCTGGTAAGGGAAGAAAAAATACACACCCTGGCGGTAGTTAACATCCTTAAAAACAGCTATGTCATCCAGATGTGTGTACTCGGAAGCCTGGCACTTGCGGCCCTGCTAACCCTCCTCATCGCCTGGAATATCAGGCAGATCATCAGGTATCAGAAAGGGATCATCGCAGCAAGGAAAAAAGCAGAAGATGAAGCCAGTGAAAAAAGCAAATTCCTGGCTTTCATGAGCCATGAACTCAGAACGCCGCTGACGTCCATTATCGGGTTTGCCGAACAGCTCCGCGAATCTGACCTTAACCCCGAACAGCAGAAATACATACAGGCTATGATAGGTTCATCGGATATCCTGCTGACCACAGTCAACGATATACTTGACCTGTCAAAACTTGATTCGGGCAAATTCCGCTTCATCAAATCCTCATTCCTTCCTAAGCAGGTTTTCGTGCAGGTGCTGAACAGCCTTAAGCCGTCAGCAGAGAAAAAAGGGATGAAGATCGAACTTATCGATAATGTCCCCGAGAATATCTGTTTTATAGGTGATGAGATGCGCCTGAAGCAGGTTCTGATAAACCTTGTGAACAATGCCATAAAATATTCCGACAAAGGGACTGTCACGATAACAATATCTGCCGAAATCTCGAAAGGGAAGAACAAGTTACAGGTCGATGTGGCAGATCAGGGCATAGGGATAGATGAAGACAAACTGAATGAAGTGTTCAGTGAATTCTCCCAGGTGCATGAGCAATCATCAAAAAAATGGATTATCGGTACGGGCCTGGGGCTGCCGATTTGCAAAAAAATCGTTGAACAACAAGGGGGCAGGATATCTGTGAAAAGCAAAAAAGACGAAGGCTCGACATTTTCGTTTATTATCCCCTACCAAACTCTTCTTGGCAAAACAGAGGAACCCGAACCCTCAGAGATTGTTTTCGATTTCAGCATTTTCAAGGATAAAAACATCCTGGTGGTTGATGATACGGCGATCAACCTTGTCCTGCTGGAATCAATATTCAGAAAATGGGGAGTTATTGTTGACAAGGCCGTTAACGGAGCGGAAGCTTTTAAACTGTTCAAAAAAAAAGAATACAACCTTGTGCTCAGCGACGTTTACATGCCCGAAATGGATGGTATTGAACTTACCCGCCAGATCCGTCATTCTTTCCGCCCGGGAAGCAAGACAATACCCGTGATCATTCTTTCGGCAAACCTGATACAGGATGAGGTTGAAAAATTCCAGCTGGCAGGCGTCACCGATTACATGATGAAACCCTTTATGGCAACCGACCTATACAAAATTGTAAGCAGGCACCTTAAATAGCTGCTTCAGGGCCTGATCGGTTAAAACAACTGAATCACCGATTTCTTTAGAATGTGGAACTGCGATAAAGTATATTTGAATCCCAAATATCTTATAATCATGAGAATTTTTTATCTGTTGACCTGCCTTTCACTATTCCTGGGCTTGCCGGGTGTGCTTGCCTCACAGGAGGTCCTGCAATGGCGAGGATCCGACCGCAGCGGTATGTATAACGGGACCAATCTTTTAAAAAGCTGGCCCGAAAACGGTCCGGCCCTGCTCTGGGAATTCGATGGCCTCGGAAACGGTTACGGCTCCCCGGTGATCACCGAAAAAAACATTTTTATCAACGGAGAGATTGATACGGTAAATTATCTTTTCGCCCTTGACCTTTCGGGGAAATTTCTATGGAAAACAAAGATAGGCAAGGAATGGACCCTGAATTACCCCGGGGACCGGTCCACGCCTACCATTGTTGGCGACCGAATTTATGTCAGCACAGGATGGGGTATAGTGGCCTGCATGGATATGCAGACTGGGAAAACAATCTGGTCGGTTGATATGATCAATGACCTTCATGGAAGGATCAACACATTTGGTCTTGCCGAATCATTGCTGGTTGACGGGGATAAGGTGTTTTGCATGCCGGGCGGGGCTGATACCAATGTTGTTGCCCTGGACCGGTTCAGCGGAAAGATCATATGGATCAGTAAGGGGCTTGGCCAGATCCCTGCTTATTGTTCCCCTTTGCTCGTGAAATTGCCCTCCCGCAACATCATGGTCACTTTTACCAAACATGCCCTGCTGGGGATTGACAGCAGGGACGGATCACTTTTATGGTCCCATAAACAGGATGGAGAAGGAGATGTTCATGTAAACACTCCATTTTATGAAAACGGATTTCTATATTATATTACCGGTGACGGCAACGGATCGGTAAAACTGAAACTCAGCGACGACGGCACAGTGATCACCGAGATTTGGAGGAACCCGGCCTGTGACAACACCATGGGAGGTTTCATCAAGCTGAATCATTATATCTATACTGCAAGTTACGGGAACCGATGCTGGTATTCACAGGATGCAGAATCAGGAAAAATATCCGATTCCCTGAAGTTCGACAAAGGCACAACCAATTATGCCGACGGTATGCTGTATATTTACAATGAGAAAGGTCAGATTGGGCTTGTGAAGCCCGAAGGACCTAAAATGGAACTTATAAGTTCATTCAGGATCACCAGGGGTACAAAAGCGCATTATGCTCACCCTGTCATCAATAAAGGGATATTGTATGTAAGGCACGGAAAATCCCTGCTTGCCTATGATATTTTCAATAAAAAATAAACCTGCATAATCACCGAACAATGAAAAAGATATTTATGTTGGCCGGCTTGCTGTTCATAATGCCATCCGCAGTCATCTCTCAGGAATTAAAAACGGATGACATCATATTGCAGTATTATAAGGCTTCATCCTTTGACAAGCTTCAGAAGGTTACAACCATTGTCTCTTCGGGCACCATAGTAAAACAAGACCGCATGCCGATAAAAATCATCAGGATGCGACAGGATAAATTCCTGCAAATCTTTGACGTTGCTGATATTACCTGCTATTCAGGATACGATGGAACAACGGCCTGGATGAGGGTTCCCTACACCGGAAATCCAAAACCCCAGCTTATGCCTGGTGATGCTGCAACGGATATCATGATCAAGGCTGATTTTGACGGCTTGCTGTTTCATTGGAAAGCAAAAGGGGAGCAGCTTGAACTTTCAGGACGGGATTCTATCGGGGATAACCTTGCTTACAAGCTCAAACTTACCCGCAAAGATGGCGGAACGGAATTTTATTCCATTGCTGTAAAAAGCGGTTTGCTGCTGAAACGGGAGTATACCCGGATGATCAGGGGCAAGGAAGTAAAAATGGAAGTGTTTTACAGGGATTACAGAGAGGTGGAAGGCATCCCACTGGCCTTCACCATTGAAAGCCAGATGGGAGGCCAGCCAAATAACACCATAGTGTTCGATTCAATTGTCCTGAATGAACAATTGGATGCAAAACTTTTTGAAATGCCCTCCAAGTGAAGTCATTATTTCTGAATTTGCATTAAATTTGGCCGCAACAGAATCTTAGCTTCTACAGCCATATGAGATATTTGTTTCCGGCCTGGTCATTATTTTCAATTCTCATGGTTTTTTTATCCTCCTCTTCTGCTGCGCAGGACGCCGCTCATTATACCTGTTACCGCACAGCCGGTCCCGTGGTCATAGACGGCAAACTTACCGAGCCTGATTGGGCAAAGGCCGGGTGGTCGGATTATTTTACAGATATTACTGGAGACCCGCGGCTAAAGCCGGCCCTGAAGACCAGGATCAAACTGCTTTGGGATGATAAGTACATTTACCTGGCAGCTGAAATTTCCGATCCCGATATCTGGGCGAAGGTTCAACAGAAGGATGCTGTTATTTTCCATGACAATGATTTCGAGGTTTTTCTTGATCCCGACGGGAACGGCCGGAATTACTACGAGATCGAGGTCAATGCCCTTGGAACTATATGGGACCTGATGCTGACCCGCCCATACACCGAAGGGGGCAAACCTTTGTCGGAATGGGACCTCAAAGGGCTTAAAACAGGCATTCATGTTTCAGGGTTAGTGAATGACCCTTTGGCAAAAGACACTTCCTGGACTGTTGAAATGGCTTTTCCTGTTGAGGAGCTCATGCAGGGGAAAAAACCTGAAAACAGGCCTGCCGACGGTGTGCAGTGGAGGGTGAATTTTTCAAGGGTTGAATGGAAAACAGAAGTCAAAGGGTCGGCTTATTTAAAAAAGTCAGATGCTGCGACAGGAAAACCATTGCCCGAGGACAACTGGGTATGGTCCCCCATGGGGGAAGTCTCCATGCATATCCCTTCGCGATGGGGCAGGCTGGAATTTTCGTCTGAGAATATTCAGCCTGAACCCCTGAAGTTTAAGAATGATATACAGAAGAAGGGGTTCCGGGTATGGATCTGGATGGGCGGTCATGCCGGATGGAAAGTGCGGCAGCAGGACTCTGTAATGTCATTCCTTAAATCGGCAGGCATATACGGAATCCTCACCCAGGCCGATGCACCTGAACTTCATAAGCTTGTCACGATAGCCGGCCGATACGGCATCAAGGTTGAAAAGTGGTTTGTTGCAATGATGAATAATAACATAAACATTCTTAGGTACCACCCGGATTGGTTTGTCGTAAGCCGCGAAGGTAAATCTTCCATCAGCGATCCTGCTTATGTTGGCTATTACCGGTTTCTTTGTCCGTCAAACCCTGAGGTCATTCAATACCTTGAAAACAGCCTTGATGAATACCTGGACATACCGGGGCTGGAAGGCATCCACCTCGATTACATTCGTTACCCTGATGTGATACTGCCGGAGGCTCTCTGGGGTAAATATGGTATCATACAGGATAAGGAGTACCCTCCATACGATTACTGCTACTGTATGGTTTGCAGGGATAAATTCAGGGGACTCACAGGGCTGGACCCTGTGTCAATGGATCATCCGGAGATGAACGTTCAATGGAGGCAATTCAGGTACAAGCAGATTACCAATGTTGTAAGCCGGCTTACTGAATACTGTCATCAAAAGGGAAAAAAGATTTCGGCAGCCGTTTTCCCCGGCCCTTCACTTGCGAAGCAGCTTGTTCGGCAGGAATGGGGGTTGTGGCCTGTTGATGAATTCATGCCCATGCTGTACCAGAATTTCTACTTCGGAAGTCATGACTGGATCAGGTCTGAAACCGATGAAGGTGTTAAAGCCGCAGGCAGCGGCAGAGCTTTAATCAGCGGTTTGTTCATTCCATCGCTCAATCCGCGGGAACTGCAGACAGCGATCCGTAAATGCATAGAGGGTGGAGCAAGCGGTATTTCCCTATTCAATTATGAGAGCATGACACCCGGCCATTGGCAGGCGCTGAGGGACTGCCTGGGAACTTTCAGGTGATTACAGGAATCATAAATCGTTTATTCTTATCTGTTCCCGGGTTGTAATACTGGTGTAAGGACATTATTAATAATTCCGATAAAATACTTTTTTAACTTGACTTTCCGGTCAAAATGCATTATTTTTGGCTGGTTCTCTTATAGAATGACGTCTCTGAAGCATGTTTTTTCTTGAAGATTAGATACTTGTTAATTAATATATGTTTAATAATTTTATTATTACCTTATTACTAACTAATTAACTAATCAATTCATCATTAACCAAAACTCAGCTTATGAAACGATTTTTTACGCTTCTGTCATTCCTGCTGATTTTAGCAGGTTTGAACGGTCCTCTGTCAGCACAGCCCGCCTATTACAATTACAA
Organism: uncultured Bacteroidales bacterium; assembly: GCA_903824935.1. Taxonomy (GTDB): domain Bacteria; phylum Bacteroidota; class Bacteroidia; order Bacteroidales; family FEN-979; genus CAIRDP01. Next base: position 12,036 of record CAIJYT010000039.1, read on the forward strand.
CACCAACGGGTCTAACAATTCTTTCCCATGGGGTATTGCCGCAGGCAAAGAGGTTCAGTTACTTTTCCTTCCGGGAGAATTCAATCAGCCTTCACCGGCTCCAGCAGGAAATATAATAAGTGTGGCATTCAGGGTGGCTGACACTTATCCTATAACTAATGTAACTTATACCAATTTAACGATCGCACTTGGCCAAACGGCTCTTACCGCCTTTGCGGCCGGGGCCTATTATTCGGGATCGCTTACAACGGTATACACCAGGGCTTCTGTAGTTTTAAACGGTGCAGGAGGCACATGGGTAACCCTGACTCTTGACACGCCCTTCCCTTATGACCCAACACAGAGTTTGGTAATGGACGTTGGACTATGCGGAGGAACTGGTGCCACTGGATTCCCTTCATGTTTCACTACTGTAACCGACAACAGGAGAAACTGGTCGGTGGGAGGATGTCCGTTTGCATATTCAAGCCAGAATAACGTGATATACCATTGGGGATTGAATATACAGACCAGCGGCCCCCCTATTGTCACTACAACTGCCGCAGGAAATATAACCAGCACAACGGCCACACTAAACGGAACGGTGAATGCCAATGGAGCCTCAACAGCGGTAATTTTTAAATACGGTCTGACTGCTGCTTATGGTTCAACCATCGCCGGCACACCAAGCCCGTTGACGGGTAATACCGTTACCCCGGTTTCAGCAGGCGTGACAGGTCTCCTGCCAGGGAATACCTATCATTATTGTGCCAGTGGTACCAACTCAAACGGAACCACCAACGGGAACGACATGACCTTCACCACAGCTCCCATCCTGCCTGCTGTAACCACCGTTGCAGCTAATCCTGTTTTCGGTTCCATGGCAACTATTAATGGCAGCATTAATGCGGGAGGGGCAGTTACAACCGCCTCATTCGAATACGGAACGACAATTGCCTATGGCCAGACTGCTGCCGGGGTTCCGGCATCGATCCCAGGGAACACAACGACCTCCTTCAACGCAAACCTTACAGGCTTAAGTCTGAGCACTCTGTATCATTTCCGTGCAAAAGGGGTTAACAGTGTGGGAACTGTTTACGGAGCCGACATGACCTTTACCACTCTCAACTGCAACTCTCCCGGTAACCCGGGTGTTATCAACGGTTCGGCCAGTGGCTGTGCAAACAGCGTTGGTAATGTATATTCCGTTGCACCCATAACAAATGCCACAGGGTACGCATGGACAGTACCTCCGGGAGCTGTGATCACGAACGGGCCTAACACCAATACGATTACCGTGACTTTTGGAAGCGCATCGGGAAACGTTACTGTAACCGGAACAAGCGGGGCATGCGGGAACGGGCCTACTTCCACTCTTGCCGTGACTGTAAATCCTGTACCCGTACCTACGATCACAGGACAATCGAACCTGTGTGTTAATACAGGGTATTTTGATTATTATACACAGGCAGGTCAGACCAATTACACCTGGGTCATTTCTTCGGGCGGAACCATTGCATATGGTGCAGGAACATACCATGTTACTGTTACATGGACCGGTTCAGGGGCTCAAACCATCAGTGTCAATTATTCAACCGGTGCAGGATGTGCAGCTGCAAATCCCACAGTGCTCAACGTGACGGTTAATCCGGTCCCGGCAGCACCCGGAAATATCACAGGACCGGGTTCAGTTTGTGCCGGTGCAACAGGAATAGCTTATTCCGTTGGTACCGTAGCTTACGCCACCTCCTATGTATGGACTCTCCCGACCGGGGCAACGATTGCTTCAGGTGCAGGGACGAATTCAATAACGGTTAATTTCGGATCTGCTGTTTCGGGTAATATCCTTGTTGCCGCGAATAATGTTTGCGGTAACGGGCCTAATTCTCCTGCATTCCCCGTCACAGTGAACCTGGTGCCCGGTACAGCAGGTGCTATTACCGGCCAGGCTGCAGTTTGCCAGGGTGACAACTCCAGTTACTATATCACTGCAGTCCCGACTGCCACCGGCTATACATGGTCATTGCCCCCGGGAGCTACCATCACTTCAGGAGATAATACTACCTTCATAGAGGTTAATTTCGGCGGTACTGCTTCCTCAGGAAATATCAGTGTAGTGCCCACCAATGCATGCGGCAACGGCACAGCTTCACCAAATTTTGCAGTGACAGTTGCTGTAACGCCTCCCGCTCCGGTGATAACCTTAACAGGAAGTGTACTCTCAAGTAATGCTTCCGCCGGTAACCAGTGGTATAAGAACCTTACCCTGATTCCTGGTGCAACCAGTCAATCGATTACGCCCACAGAATATGGTCTTTATTCTGATAAGGTGACCCTGAGCAGCTGCTCTTCCGATATGTCAAATATTATCTACTATTTCCCAACAGGTATAGGGGAAAATAACACCTCCGGTTTAATTGTATATCCGAACCCGTCCAATGGCGTATTTACTGTTGAAATACCCACAACGATAACCGGAAACTATGACATCCGCGTGTTTGACGCTCTAGGTTTAAAAACCATGGAGCTGAAAAATCTCAATGGTGTTCTTCCGAAAACAATCGATTTGCGTCCCGTCGCAGCAGGCGTTTATCTGATTGAACTTCAGAACAGTTCGACTCACTTGGTAAAACGGATAGTGGTCAACTAAATACTTTCACAGAGTAATCAGGCCTGGCCTTAGTGCCCTGAAAAAAGGGTGGTTCCAAAAAGAACCACCCTTTTTTTCACTATTTTTCTTGACAAGAGGGTGAAAAAATGTTATTTTTGGCGCCTCCGGTCATAGACCAGCGCCTCAACTGAAACTGCTAAATAGTCTCCCTAGTCTGTCCTTAGAGGTTGCTATGGCATTAATTAAAGTTTTTCTAACCAAACAGCTATTAATTAAATCAAGCGCTATGGAAACAAATGTTACTAAATTCCTTGCCGTAAGATGGCGGGTCATTATCTTCTTCCTTTTCATTGCATCATTCGCTGCGGGGCAAAATGTACCGGAGTTGATGTATTACAAATTTGATGTTGCTGGCGATCAAACAAACTATGCAAGTTCTCCTGTGGGTACCAACCCGGCACTTCTGGTCGGGCTTACAACGGGAAGTACTGGTGAATTCGGCACCGCCCTTGTAGGGAATGGAGGTGTGTCCACAACCAACAACTTAAATACCGGCTGGGCCACAAATTTACCCAACACAGGATGGACCATATCTTTCTGGCTCAATAATTTTCCGGCAACATCTGCCACAACCTATTATTATTTTGGGGATGTTAATGCAGCAAGTTTCAGATGTTTTACAGGAGGTGTCGCCGGTAATGGAAACCTTTGGGTCAGGGGTGGAGGTTTAACCGATACGCCTATTAATGCAATTCCTTCCACACCTACAGTTATACATATTGTATATACCGGGTCGGCACTATTGATCTATATTAACGGAGTTTACAACAGTCAGGTTGCCCAGCCATCGGTAACCATTTCCGGTGCAGGTCCTTTTAATGTCGGAGGCTACGACGGCAGCAACAGTTTCAGTGCAGGAACACTTATGGATGAATGGCGTTTATACAACCGTGCATTATCTGCTGCTGAGATCACTGCGACATGGAACCAGCCACTACCACTGGGAGGTCCGCCAATCTGCGTTACCCAGGCAGCAACCGGAGTAACAACCACTTCAGCCACTTTGAACGGAACGGTGAATGCCAACGGGTATTCTACCACTACCTCATTTAAATGGGGATTGACAGCTGCTTATGGGAATATTGCGGCAGGGGCACCCTTAACTATTACCGGCAATACCGCAATCTCAATAACTGCAAACCTTTCCGGGCTTCTTCCGGGAAATACATATCATTATTGTGTCTGCGGGGTCAATTCAGCCGGGAACAACTGCGGGAATGACATGACCTTTACAACACCTCCGGTACTTCCTGTTGTGACGACCGTTGCAGCATCTCCGGTATTCGGGTCCACCGCCACAATGAACGGCACTGTTAATGCAGGAGGAGCCTCAACGGCAGTGACATTTGAATATGGCCCGACGATAGCATACGGATCAACCGTTACCGGGGTTCCTGCTACCGTGACTGGGAATACAACAACCCCTGTCAGTGCAGTTGCTTCCGGTTTAAGCACAAACACCCTTTATCATTTCCGTGCCAAGGGTGTTAACAGTGTAGGGACCGTCAACGGAGCCGACATGACCTTTACCACTCTTAACTGTAACTCCCCGGCTAATCCCGGAGCAATTACAGGACCTGCAAATGTCTGCTGCGGGGCTTATGGGGTCGTATATTCGGTTGCAGCCATAACCTATGCCACAGGGTACATTTGGACCCTCCCCACTGGGTGTGTCATCACTTCCGGAAACAATACCAATGTCATTACTGTGAATTTTGGATGCACATCCGGTAATGTCACTGTTACCGGCAGCAATTCAGCCTGCGGAAACGGGCCGACATCAACCCTGGCAGTAACCGTAGGCCAGGTGCCTGTACCTACGATCACCGGACAGTCGAACCTCTGTGTGAATTCAGGCTATTTTGATTATTATACCCAGGCCGGGCAGTCGAATTATACCTGGACTATTTCTTCAGGCGGGACTATTTCTTCAGGCGCCGGAACAAACCACATTATTGTGACGTGGAATACAGCAGGAGCCCAAACCCTGAGTGTCAATTATACCAATTCCTCGGGCTGTTCTGCCGCGAATCCTACTGTTCTCCAGGTGACGGTCAACCCGGTCCCGAATGCGGCAGGTGCAATTTCAGGGACTTCTTCAGTATGTGCCGGTGCATCAGGAGTTGCTTATTCAGTTGGTGCGGTCACCAATGCCACTTCCTATGTATGGACGCTGCCTGCCGGTGCAAGCGTTGCCTCTGGTGCGGGAACCAACTCCATCACTGTCGACTTCTCACCTACTGCAGTTTCAGGTAATATACTTGTCGCCGGGAATAATGCCTGCGGGAACGGGCCCAATTCTCCTGCATTCCCGGTTACTGTGAGCCAGGGACCAGGAGCAGCAGGTGCGATCACCGGCCAGGCTTCTGTTTGCCAGGGCGATAACGCCAGTTACTATATTACAGCTGTTCCCAATGCCACTGGGTATACCTGGTCTGTCCCGGCTGGAGCCACCATCATTTCGGGAGACAACACCATCTTTATTGAGGTTGCATTCGGCAATTCGGCTTCTTCAGGAAATGTCAGTGTAGTCCCGGATAATGCCTGCGGCAGCGGATCAGCTTCACCTAATTTCGCTGTGACCGTTAATACAACACCACCGGTTCCGGTGATCACCCAAAACGGAAGTGTTCTCTCAAGCAATGCTGCAAGCGGCAACCAGTGGTACAGGAACCTTGTTTTAATCCCTGGTGCAACATATCAGCATATCACCCCCACTGAATACGGGGTCTATACCGATAATGTAACCCTGAATGGTTGTGCATCCGGTATGTCCAACTCTATCTATTATATACCGACAGGTGTAGGCGATAACACAGCAAGCACACTTACTGTATATCCTAACCCGAGTGACGGCCAGCTGACTGTTGAAATACCATCAACCATCACGGGCAATTATGACATCCTAGTTTTTAATTCAATAGGATTAAAAACCATGGAACTTAAGAACCTTAGCGGGACACTTCCCAGGACTTTGGATCTCAGGCCGGTTAAACCGGGTGTATACCTGGTTGAATTGCAGAGCACCTCGACCCGCCTGGTTACGAGGATAGTAATTAATTAAGCAGTTTCATAAGCGCTGTACTCAGGCAGACAGGCCTGAGTCTAAGGGGTGGTCATTTTCTATGACCACCCCTTTTTTCCTGGATTGACAGTGACCCCGAAAGGACTCGAACCTTCAACCAACAGAACCTGAATCTGCCATTCTATCCAATTGAACTACGGGGCCAATCAGGGCACAAA
>CAIJYT010000040.1 GCA_903824935.1 uncultured Bacteroidales bacterium
TGAGGGTGTTGTTGAAGGCCTGGATAGACTCAAGATCGAGGTGGTTGGTGGGCGTATCAAGGATCATGACGTTGGCATTCCTGATCATCATCCTGGCGATCATGCAGCGGACTTTCTCGCCACCCGAAAGGATGTTGGCTTTTTTATAGATCTCTTCGCCAGAGAAAAGCATCTTCCCAAGGTATCCTCGGAGGTAATTATCGCTGGTATCTTTTGAAAACTGGGCGAGCCATTCCATCAGGTTCATATCGGTCTGGAACAGCTTTTCGTATTCCAGGGGAAGGTATACTTTGGTGATAGTCTGGCCCCATACAAAAGTCCCGGTATCGGGAGGCTGATGGCCCTTGAGAATCTCAAAAAGGGCGGTCATGGCGCGGGGATCGCGTGAGAGGAAGATCACCTTGTCATCCTTCTGCATAGTAAAGCTTACTTTTTTAAACAGCAGGGAGCCATCCATTGTTTTGCTGAGATCGTGCACCTCGAGGATGGTGTTTCCCGGTTCCCTGTCGGGGGTGAATATGATGCCCGGGTATTTGCGGGTTGATGGCCGTATTTCCTCGATGTTGAGCTTCTCGATCATCTTCTTGCGGCTCGTGGTCTGTTTCGATTTGGAAGCATTGGCGCTGAAACGCCGGATGAACTCCTGCAGCTCGGCTTTACGCTCCTCGGCTTTTTTGTTTTGTGCCAATTGTTGCCGTAGCGCCAGCTGGCTTGACTCATACCAGAAGCTGTAATTTCCCGGGAACTGCTGGACCCTTCCGAAATCGATATCGACGATATGGGTGCAGATCGTGTCAAGGAAATGCCTGTCGTGGGAAACCACCAGCACGGTATTTTCAAAATTAGCCAGGTAGCCCTCCAGCCAGTTCACCGTGTCAAGGTCAAGGTCATTGGTGGGCTCGTCAAGCAGGAGGTTATCAGGTTTTCCAAAGAGAGCCTGGGCAAGCAGTACTTTTACCTTATCGCGGCCCTTGAGTTCCCTCATCAGCCTGGGATGCAGGTCCTCTTTGATGCCAAGCCCGCTCAGCAGGCTGGCTGCATTGCTTTCGGCATTCCATCCATCCATGGCGGCAAATGCTTCTTCCAGTTCCGAAGCCCGGTGGCCATCCGCTTCCGAAAAATCAGTTTTGGAATAGAGTAATTCCTTCTCATGCATGATCTCCCACAGTTTTGAATGCCCCATCAGCACAGTGGAAAGCACAGGATATTCATCAAATTCAGCATGGTTCTGTTTCAGTACCGAAAGGCGTTCGCCAGGCCCGAATGTTACGCTTCCTTTTGTATAATCCATCTCACCATAGAGCAGTTTCAGGAAAGTGGATTTGCCGGCGCCGTTGGCCCCTATGATCCCGTAGCAGTTGCCGGAAGTGAACACCATGTTCACATCCTGGAAGAGAATGCGTTTGCCGAACTGGATGCCCAGGTTTGAGACTGTGATCATTTTTTGTACTTTACTTATTTATAAAAGGATCCCCGCTAAACACCTTAAGGTAAGCGGGCTTCATGGGCAATTTCCCCTGGGGTGCAAAGGCGACCCAGAGTTCGTATGTATGCATGTCGAGTATAATCGATTGCAGGGTAGGCACATGGTCTGCTGAACGGAACAGGGCGCCGGATGAGCGGGCATTTCCATCGGTGGAAGGAAAGCCTGCGATCTGTTTCATTGCTTCAGTGCCGATCCTGCCTTTTTTCAGTTCTTCTGAATAGCGGGCTTTCAGGCTGGCCCAACGTTTTAGGTTGCTGGGGCTCTCGGGGTTTTCGACGAAGTTACCCGGCAGGCGGTTGTCGTTCACCGTTGCAAAAGTATTCGGTATCCCCCATTCGGCGCCCGGCCGCACTTTCGAGGAGGAGGTGCGAAGTGAGCGTGCCTTGCTGCCGATGTTATCCTCAAGAACCCCGGCCGCGTATTCATCCGCCAGGAAAATCAAATGATTGAACGTATAGTCTTTGTCCTTCATGAAATCTGCAAGCCCGGTAATGGTTGAATCATGTTCCAGCCCGAACCTCAGGTCGAAATGATAGGAACGTTTACCTTGTACGGGCGGATAGGCCGCGCCGGTTTCGCAGTCGAGGATGGCGCCGAACACATGGTGCTCGTTGAAACCGCTGACAGGAGTAAGCTGTCCGAGGAAATTAATGAAAACAACGGAATTGCCCCCGTTATGACTGAGGGTTACAGCATGGATCTTCGCCAGGCTGTTATCTTTCAGGGCATACCAGTCGAGGTTTCTTCCCA
>CAIJYT010000041.1 GCA_903824935.1 uncultured Bacteroidales bacterium
GTTGATGCGGGGAACGTTGGTCTTGACCAGGTCGCTGACGACCTTGATGGTCTGATTCGGGTTGCTCTGGCTCGCCGCCTCTTCCGCGCTGGTCGAGGCATACATGTCGGCTACGTCGCTGGTCTCCGGTGCTTGGGTCGTGTTCATAAACAGATGTGTTTTTTATCTCTGTTTGGCGGCGTTTTCGTCGTGCGCGTACATCTATTCTATACACAGCGTCAAAAGTCTTTGCGCATGTGAATACGCAAATCTGGCGCTATCCGTGCGGGTTCAAAGCGCGCCACAAATGATTGTGGCACCTTGAATGGGCGCGGACTCGGACACGCTGCCGGGAATTTCTGCCTCAAGGCAGGTAGCGTGCATCTGGGTGTATCACCAGATTTGGGATGAAGTTGATTCCAGACCCGCTTCCACTCCGCGCGAGCCTCGGCATCTTGCGATGCCTGCGCTTGGCGTTCTTCCTTCCATCGGTTTCCGCCATTTTTGCGCTCGGAGCTTTTCGGGTCTCCTTGAAGAAATCGTCTGCCCAACTCCACAGCCGCACAAGCCGGGTCGGGAATCAATAGGGGCCAGCCCCAGAGCAAGTTGCCCATCTTGGAGCTGTATGCCGGGTTTACCTCAGCATGCTCAATGCCGGCATGCTCCAGCCGGCGAGCAAGCGGCAAGACCAATCCCTTACGCGTCCACTGGTTATTGATAGCCCGATTGAAAGAGCGCCCCTTGCCGTGGTCTTGGGTCTCGATGTTGAGATGCTCGGTGATGACGGCACTGCACTGGAAATGGGCTGCCAGAGCGGTGATTTCCTTCGCAATGCAGGACAGCTCGTACACCCGCTTGTCGCGCTGATGGACGGAGTCCGGATGGTCGGAGGGCTTTCCCAATTTGCGATTCAGCTCTGGATAATCGTAAACTGCCCATTTCAGCGGCTTGCAGGTCTTGCCGTCCCGCTCCAGGATTGCGGCGCCGATCCGATTGGGGTTCAGATCTAAAGCCAGGACCCGGTCGGCATTGGTCTTCCGCTTCAAGGGCTCGACCTTCTCATCCCAGGAGATGCAGATGTCGGTCTCGGTCAGGGATACCGTGAACGGAACGTCACGGCGCCAGGTGCAGCGGAACTGCAGCGCCTCCAGCAACTCCCGATAATTAGACCTTTTCCCGAGCTTGATTTGCAGCGGCAACCCACTTTGGCCTGCGGATAAAACCAGACCGTGTTGTGCTCGATGTCCAGCACGAACCGGTGGTTGCCGCCCTGTTCACCATAGCTTTTGGCGTGCCCTTCAAAGTAAAGGGGCAGCAGACGTTTGGCTTTCCACTGCGCGGAGGTGATCTTCCCCGCTGCGCGCAGTTGCAGGTTATGTTTGCCTCCGAAGATGACGGTTTTATCGGGGTTGGCCCGGTGGAGTGCATGTGCCCGCTTGAGGGCCGAGAGGGTCAACCAAGAGTCCAACCTGCCTTGGGGCATGGCCCGCAACAGAGCAAGAATCTCCTTATCCTTTTTGCCTTCCCGCACTCGGTTGTAGGCAGTGCGAATAACCACCGACTGGGCTTCTTTCTGAGCGTTGGCGATTTTGAAAAAGGACAAGGCCAAGATAAAAATCATCATTGTCCTCATGGGAAAGATTTTATCACTGGAAATATACGAATGAAATCCATTTTATTCAAACGTAAAACTGAACATCGCTCCTTTGCCAGGTTCGCTTTCTGCACTTATTGTCCCGCCATGTTTCACAATGATCCTCTTGACAGTTGCCAGACCTATGCCCGTACCTATGAACTGATCTTCACTGTGCATTCTCTGGAAAGGAGTGAACAGCCTGCCGGCCTTGGCCATATCGAAGCCGGCACCATTGTCTCGTATGAGTATGATTTTTTTATTGTCCCTTGTTTCACTGCTGATGACAACCTCAGGATTCTCTGTTTTGCTGCTGTATTTAAATGCATTGTCAAGAAGATTCTGAAGCACGATGTTAATAAGCCGTTCATCTGCCTCGACAATGATACCTTCCTCTATCTTACATAAGACGCCTGGTCCCGGGTAGGTCAGTTTTAGCTCATCACAGATCTTTGTACACATTTCGCTGAGGTTGCAGGAAGTACGGGTAACAGTTGTGCGGGTGATCCTCGACAGCTTCAGCATATCCTCTATCAGATGGTTCATGACCAGCGATGAAGAGCTGATGCGGTTGAGCAGGTCCCTGCCTTCATCATCCAGCAGATTCTCATAATCTTCCCTGAGCATTTCACTTAAAGCTTCAATGCGGCGGACGGGAGCACGCAGATCATGAGACACCGAATATGAAAATGCTTCAAGTTCCTGGTTCGTTGCTTCCATTTTCCTGTTGGTGACCTCAAGTTCACCTGCGACCCTCGAAATTTCCCGTTCCTGCTGTTTTACGATAAGATATGCTTTTTTTAACCTTCCCCTGCTGTTGATTATCATGACAACGATGATGATAAGAATAATAAACCCTGATATGGCCGCTGAAATGATCCCTTTCTGCTGCCTGTTGCGCAGCTGCAGTAATTCCATCTGCTGTTCCTTCAGGGCCTTTTCTATTTTCCAGCTGAGAACCGAAGCTCTGTTTACTATACGCGCCCCGTATACACTGTCATAATCATTTACGGCATCCCTCAGGTATTCAAATGCCTTGCTATCCCTGCCCTGGGCACTGTATATGTCGGATAATAAACGGTTAGCTGCATACCTCTGTATGATATAACCTATGGAGTTTGCAGCTTCAACCCCTTCACGCGTGAATACTTCCGCTTCATCCAGGTATTGCTTTTTGAGAGCGCCATTCATCTCCATGCTTTGTTTCAACCTGATCCTGCCTAGAGATGTGAGGTTTTCTGAAATCATGCGGGTTGACCTCACCGACCTGAAATAATCAAGCCCTTCCTTGATCAGGATAAAAGCCGAGTCATATCTTGACTGTGCCATGTACAGGTAACCATAACGGTTTTTCCCTACCATGATTTCACCTTTCAGATGGTATTGCATACTGAGCTTAAAGTGTATCCCCATATATTTCTTTGCCGAATCCAGCTGCCCGAGATTTCGGTAATTGTTGCCAAGTGTGCCGTAATTCCTCACTTTCCATTCGATAATATGGTTTAGCGGAAGTAATGCCGTCCCCTGCTGCATATAAGAGGATGATATCCCCTTATCAAGGTCTTTGTACAAATACGCAAGCATAAGGTCCGTTGCGCACAGGTGGTTGTTTTCCCCAAGATTCTCAAAAATATCCTTTGCGTTCAGGGCATGGCCGACTGATTCGGGGAGGTGTGAAAGGAAGTGGTAGATGTACATCAGCGAATAATGTGACAATCCTTTGCCATATTCGTAATTAATCCTCTCGGCAAGCTGAAGGGCCTGCAACCCTGGAACCAGCGCATCCTTTGGATTTATGTTCCTCATTTCGTAGGAAATTGTGGCAAGCAACTTCACTTTGCTGGTATCCTGCTTTGTCCTTTGCAATTCATTGCGAAGGGAATCGATGAGGTACCTGCCTTCTTTCTGTGCGAAAGTGCTTTTTAACAATATTGGCAGAAGCAGGATGAGAATCAGGTATTTCATAGAAACAAATTTCAGTGTAAAAATATAAAAATTTATTTCATTATCAGCCAAACATGAACTTAACATTACCCTTGTTTCGATCTGTTGAAGCCTATATTACTGTATGATTAGCTAATATAAAACTTTCATTAAAGTATTAAACCAAAGAGGGACACAATCACTTCCAGGCATTACCTTTGACGGAGCTTTTGAATTCTTCGTATTTTTACAATAAATTAATCGTCGTACAATGAGACATTTTTCCATCAGCATAGTATTGTTCTTTCTGGCATTTGCAGCATCAGGACAGGTTGCACCGAATAAATTCTTCGTGGCTTTTACCGACAAGAACGGAACACCTTACAATATTAACAACCCCCAGGCATTTCTAACACAGCGGGCAATCGACCGCAGGAATGCGCATGGTATACCTATCGTTGAGAATGATTTGCCTGTAACCCCTTCTTATATTCAGCAGGTGGCAAACCTGGGTGTTACTATCCTGAACCCTACCAAATGGCTGAACGGGGTTACCTTGTTCGCTTCGGATACCTCCGTGATGGCAGCTATCAGGGCGCTGCCGTTTGTCCAGCATGTATACAAAAGCACAGGCGGGAAAAACATCATCCCTGAACCTGCCAACAAATTCTCGCTCGAATCGGCTTACTCGCTGACCAACGGTAACCCCCTGGTTAAATCTGCAAAATCCCCCGCATCCTACAATTACGGGATCTCCTACACTCAGATCCACCAGGTGATGGGAGATGCCCTGCATAACCTGGGTTTCCATGGTGAAGGCAAGATGATTGCCGTTCTTGATGCAGGATTTCAGAATGCTGATATAATCCCGGCTTTCGACAGCCTTAGGACCAACGGGCAGATCCTCGGCACAAAGGATTTCGTGCTTCCCGGCAACAATGTGTATAATGAACACTGGCACGGAACCGCAGTTCTTTCGATCATGGGCGGCAATATACCGGGGACACTGGTTGGAACCGCTCCGAAAGCAAGTTACTGGTTGCTTCGCTCGGAAGATGCGCCAACCGAAAATATCATCGAAGAATACAACTGGGTTTCGGCAGCCGAATTTGCCGACAGCGTTGGTGCTGATCTGATACATTCATCATTGGGTTACACCACTTTTGATACCCCGAAATATAATCATACCTGCGCTGATATGAACGGGCATTCAGCGCCTTCGACAATTGGCGCCAATTTTGCGGCAAGTAAGGGAATGGCAGTAGTCGTGAGTGCAGGAAACGAGGGCGGAACAGGCTGGAACTGCATGAGCGCTCCCGCCGACGGGGATGATGTTGAAGCCATTGCCGCAGTTGATGCCTCTGGTACCAGGGCATCATTCAGCAGCGTCGGAGTGGATACGGCAGGAAGGGTAAAACCGAACCTGGCAGCAATGGGCGTGCAAACAGTTATTGCAATCCCTGATGGCACTATTGGTCTTGGTGACGGCACCTCCTTTGCTTCACCGATCATATCGGGATTGACAGTCTGTTTATGGCAGTCGCACCCTTCGGTAAGTAACTTCGACCTCTACCAGGCGATGCAGCGCTCAGCCAGCCAGTATGCCAACCCCGATTCATTGCTCGGGTTTGGAATCCCTAATTTTTCAAATGCAATAATCATACTGAAAGTTGATAAACCGGCACTGCCAGTTACCTCTGTTTTCCCAAACCCCTTTACAGGTCAGCTATCAGTTAAATTTTTCTGTACCCGCGAAGAACCTGTGGATATTGTTCTTGTTGACCAGACTGCGAGACAGGTCCTGAAACTTACAACCAGCGGGATGCAGGGAGAAAACAACTTTGTTCTTTCTTCCCTCTCCGGTCTCAGCCCCGGCATCTATTTCCTTAAGATATCAGGTGATGACTTCACCGATACCAGGAAAATCGTGAAACTCTGAATTTAAAAAAGGGCGGTGATAAGTCATCCGCATACAGGATCAGGCAAGTTCGAAAGCACAGAAATAGTAATTGTTCGCGGCGGCGACCAGGTCCATTTTCAGGTAATAGCTTTCAGTGAAGTTAAGGAAAGCCAGGAATTCATGCATGGGAACGTTGAACTGGTCGAAGAAAATGATATCCCCTTTTTGCAGGTAGGGCGCCAGTGATGTTAAGACATATAAAGTGGATGTGTACAGGTCGGCATCCATCATGATCACCTTGCGGCTTGCTTTATCCAGGCTTTTCAGGTATCCCGGGAGGGTCTCCTGGAACAATCCTTTTTCAAAGCCTGCACGGATGTCGTTTACCTGGGGGAGCTTTGAGTTGGTTGACATTGCTCCTTTCTGAAAACCTCCCCAGTCCTCAGGCAGGCCTTCGAAGGTATCGAAACCCGTGAACCGTGATTCGTGATCGGTATTATGTTTTACCCACCATTCAAAGGAATATCCACCTGAAACGCCGAATTCAAGATATTGTATTTTTCCCGAGAGCTGTTTTTTATCCTTGACGTATTCGTAAAGTTTGTATCGTTTATTGTAATCCCAGCGGGGGGAATAGAAATCGTTGAATTCAATATTCCCGTGTGCAGAGATCCACTTTGAAACTTTCGAAAGGTATGCAAGGTTGAGCATCCCTCCGCTGAACGGTGAGACAACCCGGTGCAGGCCGAAACGAATAAAATTCCACTTTGTCTTTCTGATCAGGCTCAGCTTCATGCCCATAACCCCTGTATTTAAAGGACCAGGGGCAAAAGTACTGATTTATTTTCATCTCTCGGCATAAGCCTGTTCAGTTTGGTGAAACTGAAAAAATGCAATACCTTTGTTATAGTAAAATAAGGTTCTTTTGTTGTGCGGGAAAATATTCACAGCTTCCTGCCGTTATGTTTTGCCAGGGTTCAAAAGATCCAGATGATTAAAATGCATTAACCCCGGGGCCCGGCCCCTGATTCCGTATAAGCTGAGTGGAATTTACCGGAACGAATAAAAAATGTAAAACCAATAAGAATAAAATGAAAAAAATAGGAATTCTCGGATCGGGGATCGTCGGACAAACTTTGGCCAACGGCTTCCTGAAAAACGGATATGAAGTGATGGTAGGGACCGGCGATGTGAAGAAGCTGGCCGAATGGAAATCGAAAGGCGGAGCTTCGGCTCATACCGGGAGTTTTGCGGAAGCAACAGTATTCGGAGAACTTATCGTTCTCGCGGTAAAAGGAGATGCTGCAGCCTCAGCCGTTGCAAAGGCAGGAGCCGATAACCTTAACGGAAAAACAGTGATGGATGCTACAAATCCTATCGCAAATGCAGCCCCGGAAAACGGCGTGCTAAGGTTCTTTACCGACCTCAACGAATCCTTGATGGAAAAACTGCAGAAATCCTTCCCGGGAGCTAACTTCGTGAAAGCGTTCAACAGCGTTGGAAATTCTTTTATGGTGAACCCTTCCTTTCCCGGTGGAAAGCCATCCATGTTTATCTGCGGAAATTCAGAACAGGCAAAGTCAGAAGTAAAAATCATACTTGACCAGTTCGGATGGGAGACAGAGGATATGGGAATGGCTGAAGCAGCGAGGGCTATCGAACCCCTGTGCATGCTCTGGTGCATCCCGGGCCTCACGAAAAACAGCTGGACCCATGCATTCAAATTACTTAAAGCCTGATCTCACAAAAATAATCGTACATCGTACATTGTACATTTTCAGTTCTCAATCTTAAAAGCAAATAACATGAAAACATATGTCATCATAGGCGCTACCGGCCATACAGGTAAACCCATAACGCTTGGGCTCCTTGAGAAAGGAAATAACGTCCGCATCATTGCGAGGAATACTGCCAAAACATCTGAGCTTACCGATAAGGGAGCCGTTCTTTTCCAGGGCGACATCAGCGATGCCGGGTTACTGAAAAGGGCTTTTGAGGGAGCCGATGCTCTTTACACACTGGTAGCAATCGATCCGCAGGCTGTTGATTTTTATGCGACCCAGGTTAAGCAGGTAACAGCGGTGGCCGAAGCACTCAAAACATCCACTATAAAACACGTAGTCTCCCTCAGCAGCGTTGGCGCGCATTTACCAACAGGGGCAGGCGTGGTACAGGGTCTCCAGAAAATGGAAGAGATCTTCAACGGGATCCCAGGGATAGATATACTATACCTTCGTGCCGGGTATTTTCTTGAGAATGGTCTCGGGATGGCCGGAATGGTTAAGATGCTTGGACTCCTCGGGACACCGGTCCGCGGCGACCTGAAGATACCTATGGTTGCAACGAAAGATATTGCCGCCGTCGCATTGAAGCACCTGCTTGCACTTGATTTTACAGGCAAAAGCCATGAGTATATCCTTGGAGCCCGTGATTACACTTACGAGGAAATAACCTCTCTTTATGGAGAGGTAATCGGGAAACCGGGCATGAAATATATACAGTTCCCTTATAATGATGCCAAACAGGCTTTCATGATGATGGGTATGGGCGAAAGCTTTTCCGACCGCATGATAGAATTCACAAAAGCAATGAATGAGGGACATGTGATGGCAGCGCATAAACGGACAGCAGAAAACACAACTCCTACCACTGCCGAGGAATTTGCTCTGGTGTTCCGTGATGTGTACGAAAATTCGTGAACCGTTCACGAGTCACGGTTCACGAGTCACCAGTCACCAGTCATCGGTTTTTCCAATCCAGTTTTGCCCGGAAGACCACCTGGTCGTCTTCACGTCTTACTCCTTTTACAAGCGTTGATAGCGGGGTCTGTACATCAGCTCTGTCGGGGTCTTCAGTTATAAGCCCCTGCCCGAAAATATCAACCTCATCTCCCAGTTTTGTCTCATGAAGGTATTCGATGGTGAAACTGCTGATGAATTTTTTCTTATGAATACCCGGGGGGATTGAGTTCAATATCCATTCGACGTAACGGGTGTTGTTCACATGCCCGTACATGTCGATCTCCGCGAAGCGTGCTTTTTCGCTTGACATGAATTCAAGCGGACCGCCTATCAGGATTTTTTCGGGCTTCTCTTCCATGACAGGAGTATGGCGAGTAAGCCTGAGTATTTCCCTGTCAACCACCGCCTGCTGCGGCCTCTTCGTTACCGGGTCCAGTATGAACCACTGGGAAGTTGCGCATCCTATCCGCTTTCCCGCGGCATCCAGTATTTCGAAATCCCGCATGGCAAAAAGCCCTTCGGTTCCCCTGTGCCAGGTTTTAATTGAAATGTTATCGGTCCATGCAGGGTACTTGTCGAGCTTCACCAGCAGGCGGACAAGTGCCCAGATGAATTCAAACTCATTGCCTTTTCTCAGGCCGAAATCCAGGTGGTCGGCATGATGCCAGGCAGTTTCCTGCAAGTAGTTACATATAGCTGCAAGGTTTGCCGTTTTAGTGATGTCGGTATCGTACCAGCTAACCGCATAACGGTCGGTCCAGATACTCTGTTTCTCTTCCATGCCGGCAAAATTAATGTTTACTTTTGTGGTACAATAATTTTCAAACTATGGAATTCAACCGCGAATCAGCTCTTGCACTATTACACCAGCATGTGAAAAATGAAAAGATGATCTTCCATTGCCTTGCTTCCGAGGCCGTGATGAGAGGCCTTGCCCGCAAACTCGGGCGGGATGAGGAAAAATGGGGACTGGCCGGGCTGCTGCATGACCTTGACGTTGAAATCACCAATGCAGATGCCGCCATCCATGGCACACAGACCGAGGTCCTGCTTAAGGATTATCCGGTGAATGAAGATATCCTTGATGCCATCCGCATGCATAATGAATATTCATCAGGGAAAGAAAGAAACACCGAATTCCAATACGCCCTGGCTGCAGGAGAGACCATCACAGGGCTCATTTTCGCCACAACTTATGTTTATCCCGACAAAAAGCTGGCGAGCGTGAAACCGAAATCCGTAGTCAAAAGAATGAAGGAAAAAATGTTCGCTGCTTCGGTGAAACGCGAGAACATCCTTGAATGCGAAAAGATCGGGATCCCTATCGATGAATTTGCTGCACTTGCAATTGAATCAATGATGCCTGTCGCAGCAGACCTGGGATTATAACATCCTCCTGAAGTCTCCCAAATATTAACGGAGCCTGTCAAGCATGAACGACATGGTTTCATAACTTATGCCATCAAATGTCGTTTCCACAAATTCGGTTCTCTTTGAATCGGAACTGATCAGCCCTCCTTTGAGCATGAAGCTCTGGTAATCATGCTCCCCTGCCCCGTAATAAGTCGCCAGCACGCAACCTGTTGCACTTAATCCGCAGAGGAACAGGGTGTTCACCTTCAAATCCTTAAGAACATTATCCAGATCTGTGCCTGTAAATGAATTAGGATAGTGCTTGATCACCTTAGGGTCGCTGTCGGCTGTTTCAACACTTTTTGTGAACTGGAACGCTTCGGAATCTTCCCCCGGAGTCCATTTCGGGTCCTGGTGATAGATCCTGATCACGGGTAATTTATGCTTGTGGAAAGCATTGACTGCAGCATTGATAACTTCAATCGCTGTTTTCTTGTCTTCTTCCGACATGTATGGGAGAAAAGCATTCTGAATGTCGATAACAAGCAAGGCCGGTCTCATGGGGTCCGACGGACCCGCAGCTGTCGCTTCCTGGGCATGCATCCAACCGGGTACTAAAAGCAGGATTAGACTGAAAAGAAAGAATAGGTTTTTCATGGTAAAGTGATTTTGTTATTCTTTAACGTAAATATAGCAACCCTGTACTATTTACGAAAATCTATTCGACATGACAGGCGGGCGTGTCGCCCAAAGATGCAATTCTCCGGTTATTCTGAAAGGTATTTCGAGAATTTTTCGTCAATGTGTTCATTGAACCAGCGGTCGATGACGGACTTCCTGAACCTCCACTCTTTGCCAAGTTTCGCAGCGGGAATCTTCCCGTCCTGGGCCCAGGTATAGATGGTTTGCGGCTTAACCTTAAGGTATTTCGCAACTTCTTCGAGGGTCATTATATCTTCCATGGACTACTTTCCTGATTGATGCAGCAGTTTGAGTGTGTCGTAAGGCGGATTGACCTGAGTGTTTGTCCGATCGCCCGGCTGGGGCTGTTTTTCAACCGGCTTCGCAGGTGAAACCAGTTGCCCGACCGAATACACTATCGCCGTGTAAAAATTCCCTTCATACTTCCTGAACCATTTGAATTCCTCGTTCTTTTCGCAAAGGAAGGGGCGGAGGTTCCAGGCAAGCTGAATACCCACAAATGCAAGGATGATAACCCATATCCTGAATACCGTTACACCTACCTGGGGATAAATATTTCTCTGGTCGCAGGCATATCTCAGGGCGTCTACCATCAGCTTCATTCCGAATATCCCCGCAAAAATGAATATCGCAACATGGAGGAGCTGAAGAAAATGGTAGTTGCCCCCTGTGATCTGGAAGACTATCACTATGGGTGCAAAGGACAAGGCGATGGTGGCAGTGAGCACCACCCCGCTAAGCACTATCATCGTCATCTGCCTTATGCTCATCTTCGAACCAAGGACCTGCTGGATTATGAAAAACGAGGGGAAACAAAGGATTATAGTGGAAAGGAAAAGGATGATGACTTTCACACCGGCTACCATAGACTGGGTAAAGCTATGGTAGCTTCCCATGACCACACCGTAAAGGAAGGCGAAAATGCAAATGATAAACAGCTGGTAAAGGATAAGGCGGTTTGACTTTGTTTTTTCAATCTCCCCGAAAAAGGATTCCTTATTCTGGAAGATCTGAAATACTTCACGAAGGTCGGATGAGGATTTCATAATGAATATATGTTAATTCAGAACAAAGATAAGGAATTTATAATCGTTTGTCAATGTTTATTATTGTTTTCTATTGTTTATTACTGTGAACTTGAATTCCTGTCAAGCCCTCCTACGCCGATATTATTGTAATTTTACGGTCCAAAATAAAACTATGCGCAAACAACTCTGTCTTACCCTGGTCCTTATAATGCCTGTACTCATGCAGGTTTCAAGGGCCCAAAACCAGGATTCGCTCACGATAAGGAAGTTGTATTCTGAAGCTCTTACTAATCCGGTCGCTTATAAAAACCTTGAATACCTTTGTACGAAGATTGGCGGCAGGATATGCGGAACCGCCAAGGCAGAAGAAGCAGTACAGTTTGCAAAGAAGGTTTTCGAAGGGATGGGACTCGACAGTGTTTACCTTCAGCCATTGATGGTTAAGCATTGGGAAAGGGGCAAAAAGGAAGTTGCCACTATAATATCAAAGAAGAAAGGCAGGAAAGACCTTCATGTATGTTCACTCGGAACTTCAATAGGCACCGGGGATGCAGGGATAAAGGCAGGAGTTGTGGAGGTAAAGAATTTTGACCAGCTCAAAGCCATAGGGAAGGCGGGCATTGAAGGTCAGATCGTCTTTTTCAGCCGGGCCGCCGATGAATCACGCATCAACACTTTCGAGTCTTATGGAGGAGCCGTAAACCAACGCGCCCAGGGCGCCATGCAGGCGGCCCGATTCGGGGCATCAGCCGTCATTATCCGCTCGGCAACTACCGCGCATGACGATTTCCCTCATACCGGGGTTCAGCATTATACCGATACTGTGAAAGCCATACCTGCAATGTGCGTCAGCACCAACGATGCTGACCTTCTGTCGTCATGGCTTAAGGAAGATCCTTCGCTTAAGCTGAACATGGTCATGGACTGTCAAAACCTTCCCGAGGCTCCAAGCGCAAATGTCGTAGGCGAGATCCGGGGCAGTGAACATCCCGAAGAAGTCATAGTATTCGGCGGCCACCTGGATGCCTGGGATAAAGGCGAAGGTGCGCATGACGACGGGGCAGGGATGGTCCAGGGAATAGAGGTCCTGAGGATATATAAAGCGCTTGGAATAAAGCCGAAACATACCATCAGGGCTGTTGCATTCATGGATGAGGAAATAGCCCAGAGGGGAGCCGCAGCCTATGCCGATGCTGCCAAAAAGAAAGGCGAGAAACATATAGCCGGGATAGAAGCCGACCGCGGAGGAGCAAGCCCCTGGGGCTTTTCAATAGATGCACCGGATCCTCAGCTCAATAAAATCAAGAGCTGGAAACCCCTGTTTGCTCCTTATAACATCTGGTTCTTTGAAAAAGGCGGCAGCGGGGTCGACATCAGCAGCCTGAAAAAACAGGGGGCCCCTGTTATCGGGCTCGTTACCGATCCCCAAAGATATTTCGATTACCATCACTCGGGCAACGACACCTTCGACAAGATCAACGTGCGCGAACTCGAACTCGGAGCCGCAGCCATGGCGGAGCTTGTGTATTTGATTGATCAGTATGGGCTCTAGGTACCGGGCGCTATGTTACTAGGTTACTAGGTTGCTGGGTTACTGGCTTCCCAGTAACCCAGCAACCCAGATATCCTTACTTCGCCCCCATCTCTTCCAGCAGGAACCCTGCCTTGCCGTATTTCTCGGTGATGAACAGTACGTAATGTATATCTACGTTTATACAGCGCTGCAGGTTGTAATCATACTGCCAGTCGCTGATCATAGATTCATAATTCCCATCAAACGCAAGTCCGCAGATCTCACCTTTTGCATTTAAAACAGGGCTTCCGCTGTTTCCGCCGGTAATGTCACACTGGTTCAGGAAAGCCACAGGAACATCTTTTATAGCCGGATTCCGCCATTTCCCGAAATCTTTTTTAGTATAAAGATTCACAAGTGCATCAGGTGCATTGAACGGCTCGATACCGGTATTCTTGTCAACCACTCCTTCAAGGGTGGTAAACGGGTAATACCATACCGCATCGGCAGGCTTGTAACCCTTGATCTTACCCCAGGTGAAACGCTTGGTTCCGTTGGCATCGGGGTACATCGTACTCCCCTTCCATTCGTAAAGCCCATCGAGGTAAATCTTGCGGATGTCGGTGACATTGTAATTGAATTTCTGACCGGTCTCCTGTATTTCAATAGCCATGGGGTCTATGCTGTAGGCCAGGGTGATGAATGGATCGTTCAGGTCCTTTAGTTCCTTAGTCGATTTTTTGAACAAGGTCTTTACATATTCGATATCAGTAAGTTTTGAAGCTTTGAACGCTTCTTCGACAAACTGTTCGTTCGTCTTGCCCGAATTGAAAATGTAATCCAGCCCTGTGATCCTCTGCCCTTCGGGCAATGCTTTGGCCATGTTCAGCGAACGCACCATCAGCGCCTTGTCAACAGGCTCATAGTACCCTTCATAGGCGTATTGCAAACCTTCGATGGCCTGGTTAATGGCATCTTCAGAAAGTCCCGGCCGCCTTTCACCTTCAGGCTTGTCCATTTCCTGGGCCAGGGCAATCACCTGCTGTGCGATTGACAGCGGGGTCCCCGACAAACCCTGGAGTAGCCCGAATACCTGGTCCCGAACTTTCGTCACTTCGATCAGCTTGTATTCAGCTTTTTCTTTCTGCAGGATATCCGCATATTTTGCCTTGGTTTCAGGCTTGCTGTTTGCCCAGTTCACAAATTCCTTTTCGAATTCCAGCTTCTTCTCATAGAAATGGGTCTTCTTCATCCCGTCGAGCTTGCCCTGGTAATTTTTCATGGCATTGGCAAGGCCTTTTACCTGCCCTGCTATCTTGATCTGCCCATCCCTGTTGTTCCTTGTAAGCTGGTCGCAGAGATCTATGATCTCCTGGAAATTTTTGATCGAGAAAGGATAGTTATAATGCTCATTATAATACACCGAAGTGGATGAACGGTAGCGGGTAGTCTGTCCGGGATATCCGATAATAAAATTGAAATCGCCATCCTTCAGGAAATCCTTTGCAACCTTAAGCCATACTGTGGGATGGTAAGGTACATTGACGGAAGCATACTCCTTGCCGGTCCCGTCGGGTGCGCAATACACCCTGAAAAATGAAAAGTCCCCCGTATGCCTTGGCCACATCCAGTTGTCGGTCTCTCCCCCGTAATTTCCAATAGAAGAAGGTGGCGCATACACCAGGCGCACATCCTTGAACACCTTGTGAACATACAGGATATACTGCCTGCCGTTATACATCTGGGAAACCATGGCTTCGATGTCTTCCTTACCGTTTTTGGCAGCTTTGGTCATTCCCGCGATCTTTTCATTGATCTTCTTGTTTTTTTCTGTCGGATCTGTAATCCCTTTAGCCACCTCAAGCACTTCGGCTGTCACATCCTTCATGCTGATCATCAGCCTGGCCTGGTAGCCGGGTGCTGTGATCTCATCGCCGCGTTTGGCTGCAAGAAATCCATTGGCCAGGTAATCGTTATTTACGCTGGAATTGCGTTGAATAGCCGAAAATGCAACATGATGATTTGTAACGAGCAGCCCGTCCTTCGAGACAAAGGATGCTGTTCCACCGTCAAGCTGCACAATGGCGTCGGATACCGCAGGTTTGCCCGGGCTGTAAACAGCAGTTACGGGTATCTGCAATCCTTTTTTGGCCAGGTCAAGCTGGTTGATCTGGTTTAACAGCCACATCCCTTCCTGGGCA
>CAIJYT010000042.1 GCA_903824935.1 uncultured Bacteroidales bacterium
CACCAGATTGCCATTACAACCGGGAGTGATCTTTCTGAAAAAATTTTTGCAACCGGAGGAGGGGCTCATAATAACTACCTGATATCACTGATAGGGAAACATGTTAAACCCCAGCTCGTAAAACCTAACAATCTTATTGTTAATTTCAAAGAATCAATTATCTTTGCATTTCTAGGAGTTCTGCGTTGGAGAAATGAAATAAACTGCCTAAAAACCGTTACCGGAGCGGGACAGGATGGTTCTTACGGGGCTATTTATTGACTTTGGCATTTAATTGTTTTATCTTTGTTACCATTGAGTTGAATCATTATATAATGAGTTGATTTTTCATTCTAAAAAAACAAACAACATGAGTTATAAAGAAGCGGTTGATTATATGAACGCACAACTCCCCATGTTTCACCGGGTGGGAGCAGCGGCGTACCGGGCAAATCTTGATAATACCCTTGCACTGTGCTCGGTACTTGGAAATCCTCAGACGAATTTCAGGTGCATCCATATTGCAGGCACAAATGGCAAGGGTTCGGTTGCTCACATGCTCGCATCGGTTTTGCAGCAAAATGGTATACGCGCCGGATTATATACCTCACCCCACCTTAAAGATTTCCGTGAGAGGATCAGGGTTAACGGGAAGAAGATCTCAAAGGCCTATGTTCCGGCTTTTATTTCAAAACACATGGAGGAATTTGAAAAAATAAGCCCTTCATTTTTTGAACTTTCGGTTGCCATGGCGTTTCAGTATTTCAAGGAGCAACATGTAAATGTGGCTGTTGTGGAAGTTGGTATGGGAGGAAGGCTTGATTCCACCAATATCATTACCCCTCTTCTCTCGGTAATTACAAACATCAGCCTGGATCACATGCAGTTTCTCGGCGACAACGTTACAAAGATCGCACAGGAAAAAGCCGGCATCATTAAACACGGTGTTCCTGTCCTGATTGGAGAAAGACAGGATGGCGTTGATACTGTTTTCAAAAAACATGCAAAACTTATGCAATCGGAGCTCAGTTTCGCTACCGACCATTATTCTGTTTCCAAGATCCGTAACTGGGGCCGTAAAGCCATCCACCTGAATGTGGATGCTTTCAAGGATGATGCAATATTCATCAAAAAGATCCCCTGCCCCCTCGGCGGAGATTACCAGATGAAGAACCTGGTTACACTTTTGGGCATTATTGAGGAATTGAACAAACAGGATTTTGCGATCAGTGCCGAAGATGTTAAAAAAGGAATCAGGTACTCTGCAGTAAGGACCGGTTTAAAAGGACGCTGGCATGTTTTAAACCTGAAGCCTCTTACCATCTGCGATACCGGGCATAATGAAGCAGGTATCCGGGAGGTGATCGCCCAGATAGAAAACATTCCTCATAAAAAGCTCCATTTTGTCTTCGGAACGGTAAGCGACAAAGATCCCTCACTGATGCTGAAGCACCTTCCTGCCAAAGCATCTTACTATTTCTGCAAAGCTGATATTCCCAGGGGGATGGATGCAGATTCGCTGAAACTGGCAGCTGCAGATTATAAGCTGAAAGGAAAAAGTTTTAAAACCGTGGCCCAGGCTTTCCAGGCTGCCCGTCAGGCAGCAGCACCAGATGATCTTATTATGATCGGGGGAAGCACTTTCGTGGTTGCTGAAGTCATCTGACTCGTGAATCGTGAATCGTGAACCGTGATCCGGTTTACGATTCACGGTTCACGGTTTTATCCCCCGCTTACCAAGTGAAGGACCATCACATCGTCTTTGTCCCTGACCAGGGCAGTGTTGTATTCGTCCTTCTTTACCAGGTTCCCGTTGATCCTTATCACAAGCATTTTGAAAGTGAACTTTTTTAATTTCAGGAGTTCATCAACCGTTATGATCTCCTGATCAAACTCCTCGGGGGTATTATTTAATATTATCCTCATTTTCTAATCTTTTCTTATCCCATTATCCTGCATCTCATCTCTCATCCTCAGGATTGTAATAATATTTCCAGCACCACATTAGCCTGCATATTTGCTACTATTCCCACCCTCGGGGCAAGCGGGGGGATCTCGCTGCTGATCTCTGTCGTTTCATCCCCGCAGATATGCAAGTTGCCCGAGCGGCGGTAATGAATGCTTTCGTTCATTCCCCAGCCGGCCATTCCCACGCCCACAACCAGGGGTTTCTCAGGAAAAGCCGATAATACAGTCTCTATCAGCATCTCCTTTTCCTCAGCCTGGTCAAAGGCCTCCACGATGACATCACAATCCTTGAAATATCTCAGGATATGTTCGGGATCAAGCTTTATTTCGTAGGCAATTACACTAACCGAAGGATTTATCTGGTGGATCACCCTTTTTAGCGCAGCTGCCTTTGGCTCGCCTAACTGGCTAAGGAAATAATACTGCCGGTTCAGGTTCGACCCGGCTATCACATCAAAATCGGTAAGTATCAGGGTTCCGACACCCACCCTGGCAAGCGCAACTGCACAATTGGAGCCAAGTCCTCCGCAACCAGCCACACCAACCGTCTTGTTTTTGAGCTTTTCTCTTATCTCTGCGGATGTCATCTGGAAATGTTTACGGTTTTACATAAATATTTGTTGCATCCCTGTATCCTGCAAGGTTCTTATACCAGTCGGGATATTGAACTCCTCCCGATTCGGCCCAG
The DNA here is from genome assembly GCA_903824935.1 of uncultured Bacteroidales bacterium. Lineage (GTDB taxonomy): Bacteria > Bacteroidota > Bacteroidia > Bacteroidales > FEN-979 > CAIRDP01. The sequence continues at coordinate 2,636 of CAIJYT010000042.1, forward strand.
GTGCCGAAATGAAGATGGCCGCTGAGGATCTGAACTCGTTCCCAGGTATAGTCAAATTTTACAGGAATATTGATACCCCATGGGAGGTTGGTTGACGATTTGTAATATCTTCCCGATGCAGGATCAGAGTTGTCATTGGCGGTTCCGAATAATGATCGGTCAGCCAGGGCTGTTGGTACGCGGTCGGGTAAATGAATTTCAACTGGCCTGCTCATGTCTTTTATCAGGAAAGGATTATAGGGTGGAGTTCCAACCGCCGATTGCGACTGGGGGGTTGCAAAATGAAGGTTCACGAAAACTGTATCTGAAATACCATAAGGAACGTCCTTTAAAGTATTATACAGACCTGTACTTCCTGCCTGGGCAACATTGGTCCAGTTGTCGAAAACAATGACCACTGCCTGGGGCTGGTTGTTTTCAACACCATTCGCAGCAAGGCTGATATAATTATTCCTTAAGGTGTTGGCAGGCGTTAGCGTTACAGACTGAACCGCTGCAGCGGCCACGCCATCAAGCTGGAAACCGAAACCGTTACGCAGAGTTGCACCTGCTGCCCTGAGATAGAACTTAGGTTTCAGGTCCACAACCTTGTTCTGGGCATTGGTGACATACCAGTAATTATAATCTATCACCGCGTCATTCATGTCATAGTCGCCATACCCGGGCCAGAGATCTTCAAATGCCAGAGACCCGAACTGGTTCTTACCGGGATAGTAGTTGTTATACGCACGGGTTGCATCGTTGGGATAATCGTCGAGATTATCAGGCACACCGTCGCCGTCAGTATCAGTCGGGCCGGGATTATTACCTATGCCATCGGGATTACAATCTCCGGTTGGAATATAATTCTGAATATTGGCCCAGCTGACGAGAGTAGCGCCGTTGATGAAATTGGAAGGCCCCCCGTTACTGATTGTCCCGCTCTGGGTTGCAAATTCAATCGGGCCATTCACCTTGGGACCATTGATGGTAGCAGTTGTGGTCTTGACGGAACTCTTACTGCCGGAACCGATAAATCCCCCGTTCAGCATGATGTTCAGGGCAACCACCTCCGACTGGTTCTGCAGTTTAATACTGCTGGCATTTATATTGAGAGTCTGGTAAATCTTAAGATACCCGTTGTTCATGGTAAAATTCGCAGTATTGCTGTTGAGGGTCTGATGAACAATGAATTTACAGTCATTCTCCACCACACAGTTGCCATTCAAATTAACGCTTTGCTGCACTTCAATGGTGCCGGTATTCGTAAAATCATGATTGGCATTAAAAGACTGACTGATATTCAGGGTCCCCGCATTTGCAAGCGTGCTTCCTCCATTGATATTATAATCGCCGTTCACAGAGATCGTCCCGAAATTGACCACGGGACCATCCGGCGAAAAAGTCGCTCCAATGGTGCAATCCGGAGAATAGTTGGTAAGGTTTGACCCTGCTGTGTTCATATTGAATCCGCCGTTAAAATGTGCATGAGTACTGGGATATAACGTTATCCCGGCATTCCCGTCCATACTGAAGGAATTGCTGACGTTAAGTATGCCTCCTGATGTAACAATGATAGCCGTGTTTGTACCTCCAAAACTGTTAATGCTGCTGATGTTTGCAGTAGCCCCGCATATCTTTAGAGTCCCTCCCCCATTCCAGAATTCAAAATTTACCGTACCACTGAAATTGCTGGTTATACAGTAAGTCTTACCCCCGTTAATTGTCACGCTGTTCCCTGTAACAGAAACATCACAACCGCTGGAACAACTGGGTTCGTTAACACTCCCGCCGCTTTTGATCCCCGACTTCGAAGAAGAAAAGGTATAGCTGATATTGTCCGAAACATTCACTTCGGCCTGCTGGGTTGATCCGTTCCCTGAAGTTACAAGCAGGTAAATTTTTGTGAGTGCGGTAGGCACCTTCAATTTTGTATCAAACGGGAAGTTATAGCCGGCAGATCCCGATACAAGAAGGTTCCCTCCCTGCAGCGGGTCATTATCATAAACTAAGATCCTTGAAAGCATCCCGACCTGTGAAGCAAAATCCACGGCAACATCCAGATGGACCTCCCTGCTGCTCTCCCAGTTGAAGGACGCTGGAACCTTAAGGTTAAAAATATTTACAGGAGCCTGCGAATCAGAATTGTTCTTCCTGCATGACGACAGGATTGCCAGGAATGTAAAGAGAAACAGCAGAAGTTTAACGGATTTCATATCAGAATGACTTTAGTTTATAATTAAATTAACTGCAAACCTAAACTCAATTTATCAATTACACAAGCAACAACAAGTATGTGTAGCTACTTTATGTATTTCCGTTCATGTTTTTGGGGTATCCGGAAATCACCACAGGTCAATATGTGTTTTTTTGAATGGAATCAGAATTCCGCTTGCCCCAAACCAATGCATTTCGTTATGCAATGTCAAACATATCGAAGTTTTTGATTGTCGGGGCTTTGCGAAGATATTTTTCACTAAATTTGCAACGTTAAATTTTTAACAGATGCAAGATTCTGGATGCGGGATGCAAGATGCAGGATGAAGGATATAAAACTCACCATCCCTCATCCAACATCCAGTAACCCAGTAACCCAGTAATCCAGCATCCAAAACCCATATATATGACCTTCTCAGAATTCCAGAAAACCCACAAACTCCTGGCCAGTTACAAATACACCTGGGCTCCTATCGATAAAGGATATAACAACAGGACCATATATGTCAATGTTGGCGACCTTAATATAAAAGAAAAACCGGTAAGCCAGCAGATGAAAGATAAATTCGTCGGAGGCAAGGGATTTGACCTTCGCTTATTATGGGATGCAACAAAACCTGATACAAAGTGGAACGATCCCGAAAATGAAATTGTGATTTCAGGCGGACCATGTTGCGGGATAACCCAGTATTCGGGTGCAGGCAAGGCCATCTGCTGCGCTATCAGTCCGCAGACAGATATTATTGTTGATTCCAATGTAGGTGGATTTTTTGGCCCCTTCCTCAAATTTTGCGGGTTTGATGCGCTCGAAATACAGGGGAAATCCGACCAGGAAGTCATGATCGTTTTTGAAGAAGAACGTGAAGTGGTTGAAATTTACGAAGCAGCCGATCTGCCGACCGACAGCCATATCCTTGGGGAGATACTGCACGAAATGATGGCCAATCCCGAAAATGAGAAAGACAAGTACAATGTTTCCATCGTTTCAGCCGGCACAGCTGCTGATCACTCGCTTATCGGGATGCTCAATTTTACCTTTTACGACATCAAGCGTAAAAAAGTCAGGCTGAAACAAGCCGGCCGCGGCGGTATTGGCACCGTTCTCCGCGATAAAAAGATTAAAGCCGTGGTAGCCCATGTAAAAAACATAGGCGGAAACCGCAATAATGTAGTCAATATGGAGGCCATACAGGAACGTGGCCGCAAGTTCAACAAAGAGATGAGGGATCTTGACGACAAACAGTGCGAAATGCGTTCAAAAGGCACGGCCCATCTTACACATATCATGCACGATTACGACCTCCTCCCGGTGAATAATTTCAAATTCGGAAGTCATCCCGAGGTTTTTAAAATCAATGGAGAAGTCTGGAAGTCGTTTTTTACCCAGAATGTCCCCGACGGCTGCTGGGTAGGCTGCAATATGGCCTGCGCAAAGGGTGTCGACAATTATGAACTCCGCAGCGGTCCTTATAAAGGCGAAAAAGTGATAGTCGACGGACCAGAGTATGAAACCACTTCCTCACTGGGCTCGGTTGCCGGGATATTCAACCCCGATTTTACCATCGAGGCCAATTTTTATTGCGATACATACGGCATCTGTACCATTTCCTGGGGAACCATTCTCGGATTTATAATGGAGTGTTTTGAGAACGGGATTCTCAACGAGGAACGGACCGGCGGACTGAAGCTGAATTTCGGGAATGCCGATGCCGCAATGGAGTTGCTCCACCAGGTTTCAAAGGGAGAAGGCTTCGGACTGATTGCCGGCCAGGGAGTACGTAAAATGAAAGGTGTTTTTGCAAAGAACGGCTGGGGAGACCCGGGTTTTATGCAGGACATCGGCATGGAGAACAAAGGCCTTGAATATTCCCAGTATGTATCCAAGGAATCCTTAGCCCAGCAGGGAGGTTATGCAATGACCAACAAAGGGCCACAGCACGACGAAGCCTGGCTGATCTTTATGGATATGGTAAACAACCAGATCCCGACTTTTGAGAAAAAAGCAGAAGCCCTGCATTATTTTCCCATGTTCCGCACCTGGTTCGGGCTTGCAGGTTTCTGCAAACTCCCCTGGAATGATGTGGAACCCGAAGACAATGCCCAGAATGCCGAACCTGCCAAGGTTCCTGAGCATGTCGATAACTATGTGACAATTTTCAACGCTGTAACAGGTTTAAAGATTGACAAGACAGAGCTGGTCCGTATGTCGGAGCGTGTCTATAATTTCCAGAGGATACTCAGCATACGCAGGGGATATGGCTTGCGGAAGCATGACGCACAGCCTTACCGGGCCTGTGGTCCTGTGACAAAAGAGGAATATGAATCCAGGGCCGAACGATACGACAAACAGCTGATCGAGAAAGTAGGTTTCGACCCGACAGGGAAATCCACAGAAGAAAAAATGGCAGTGTTAAGAAAGCATCGCGAAGAACAGTATGAAAAGCTTCTTGATGCGGTATATGAGCGTCGCGGCTGGACAAAGAACGGCGTGCCGAAGATCGAACACCTGAAGAATATAGGGATGGACCTGCCCGAACTTATTGAAGTGGTCGAACCACTTCAATAAGTAGCGAAGTAGCGAGGTAGCGAAGTAGCGAAATTTAGAATTTTTAACTTGTTACCGGTGCAATTTCCAAGAATTAAACATTTTTTTCGCCTTTCGCTTTTCGCCTTTCGCTTTTTAATTTCAATCGCATGCGATTTCTCACCTGCACTCTTATATCCCTGATCCTGCTTACCAGGTCCATGGCCATTGCCCAGACAGGTAACAATTATGTTCTGCTCCCAGTGGGGCTGACAGCTGATTCAATAGTAAAGATTGCTGGAACGGTCAGGCCCGACCAAAGGCAGGCTGCATGGCAGGAAATGGAATTCACGGTTTTCTTTCATTTCGGGATCAATACTTTTGCAGACCTTGAATGGGGTAAAAAAGGGATTAAACCCGGCATTTTCAACCCAGGCGAGCTGGATGCACGACAATGGGTACGCACGGCAAAAGAAGCCGGTGCAAAACTTGCCATACTGGTTGCAAAGCATCACGACGGCTTCTGCAACTGGCCAAGTAAATACACGGACTACAGTGTTAAAAATTCTCCATGGAAGAACGGGCAGGGTGATGTGGTGAAAGAGGTTTCGGATGCCTGCAGGGAATACGGGCTTAAATTCGGAGTATACGTTTCTCCCTGGGACATCCATTCCGAAGTCTATGGCAGCAACGAATACAACACCTATTTCAAAAACCTGCTCACCGAGGTCCTGACCAATTACGGTGAGGTCAGCGAAGTATGGTTTGACGGTGCCTGCGGCGAAGGGCCGAACGGTAAAAAACAGGTGTATGACTGGATGGGATATTATGAACTCATCCGTAAACTTCAGCCCAAGGCAGTTATTGCTATCATGGGTCCCGATGTGCGCTGGGTGGGAACTGAATCAGGCTACGGAAGGGAAACTGAATGGAGTGTTGTCCCTCTCTCACTGGCTTCACTTGAAAGTATCCCGGCTAATTCACAGCACAAGGCAGGCAAAGGAATTTTTTTACCGCCCGGCGACATGATGCAGGAAGACCTTGGCAGCCGTGAAACGATAAAAAATGCACAGGGACTTATCTGGTATCCTTCTGAAGTTGATGTTTCTATACGTCCTGGTTGGTTTTATCACAGTAAAGATGATTCATTGGTGAAAAGTCCTGAAAAACTTGCCGACATCTATTTCAGTTCTGTGGGAAGGAATTCGGTACTTCTCCTCAACATCCCTCCCGATAAGCGAGGCCTTATCCATGAAAATGATATAAAAAGCCTCAGGGGAATGCGCGCCTTACTCGATTCCTGCTTCAGCGAGAATTTAGCAGCAGGTGCAACCATCATACCGGCCAACGGTAATCTGAAATCCAAAGGGGAAAACATGACCGATCATAATCCATCTACCTTCTGGACCTGCAGAAAAGGGAGCAACTGCGCATCATTTATCATGGAACTGAAAAAGATTTCGCCCTTCAACTGCCTCAGCCTCCAGGAAAATATTAAAAACGGGCAAAGGGTGGAATCATTTCTGGTTGAAATCCCAGACGGCAAAGCATGGAAAGTCATTGCCTCGGGCACTACCATTGGTTATAAACGATTACTCAGGTTCCCCCGGCTTCAGGCTGGCATGGTCAGGATCAGGATCACTTCATCAAGGCAGAACCCTGAAATTTCCGAGATCGGATTATATCTGATCCCCGAACGCCTTGTTCCCGTAACTTCGCAAAAAAATTAAAGCATGAAGGCTGATAAGAAACTCCGGGCCCGCCTTCAGACCGAGGTCGACACCGGGTACCTGTACCTGCGCGTGGCCTCGCTGGAGAATGACCCCGAGATCAGATCCATTTACCTTGAAATGGCAAGGCTTGAAGAAGTGCACAAGTCCAAGATGATGGAGAAAATACGGGCCGCTAACGGTAATGTATCTGAGCCCCTGCCATCAGCCAGGGCCAGGATCATCTCGAAACTCGGCGGAGTGTTCGGAAAGAACATAATGCTCGGCATCCTGCTTGACACGGAGAAGAGCATCTCAAGCGCTTCGCTTACATTGAAGAACAGTTCAGGAAAACCAAGGAGCGGGGCTGAAGACAGGCATGTCAGGATACTGAAATCCCTGGATCACCTCAGCGGCGACAGGGTAAGAAAAATGGAGGGCAGCCACCGCAGCGTCGGAGGTAATGCGCTAAGGGCGGCTGTACTTGGAGCCGACGACGGTCTTGTAAGCAATCTGAGCCTCGTTATGGGAGTTGCAGGTGCAACCCAGGGAGGCAATGCTGTGCTTATTGCAGGCTTCGCGGGACTTCTTGCAGGAGCTTTTTCAATGGCCCTTGGTGAATGGATATCCGTCAAAAGCTCGCAGGAACTTCTTGAGCGGCAAATCGAGATCGAAATGGAAGAGATCGAGAACAGCCCGGAAGAGGAAAGGCAGGAGATCATCCTGATGAACCGTGCAAAAGGCATGCCTGAGGACGAAGCGAGGGCACTGGCCGACAGGATCTTTTCAGATAAAGATAATATGCAGACCCTCCTGGTAAAAGAAGAACTGGGCCTGGACCCGGAGGATCTGAAAGGCTCCGCCTGGGAAGCTGCAATAACGTCATTCCTGCTTTTTATTACCGGGGCGATCATTCCACTCGCACCTTTTATCTTCCTTCGCGGTCAAAGAGCAATAATACTGAGTGCCGTGCTAAGTACAGTTGCGCTGTTTACGATAGGAGCAGCAATAACGCTGCTTACAGGAAAGTCACTCGTAAAATCCGGGATGCGGCAGGTGATCATCGGGCTGGCAGCAGCCGCTGTCACATTCCTTATCGGCCGGCTGATTGGCTCAACCCTTTTATAGTGAACGGTGATCCGTGAATGGTGAATGGTCATAATTCAATGTTCACCAGTCACGGTTCACAGCTCACGGCTCACGGCTACTCGGGTATATTCCTGCTGAGATATGCTGAATAATCCCTGACTTTAGGATGATAATCTTCATCCATCAATGCTGAAGATATCAGAAAGTCTGCGGTGGAAAGGTTGCACGCCGAAGGTATATTATACAATACGGATATCCTCAGCAATGCCTTTACATCCACATCATGAGGATGCGGTTGCATGGGATCCCAGAAGAATATCAGAATATCGACACGTCCCTCGGAGATCATGGCTCCCAACTGCTGATCGCCACCAAAAGGACCCGATTTCAGCCTGATGATTTTCGGGAAAGGATATTTTTTCCTGTCCTCGGTGCGGGTGGTCTTTTCAGTGGAAGACCCCTCGCCGGCCACCTGATTGTCGGCCTGGTACATATCTATTCTCTTTGTAAGCGCGTCGTTGACCAATTGACCGGTTGTTCCTGTACATATCAGCTGATGCTTCATCAGGACCTGCCAGTTCCATTCAACCCATTCCACAATATCATGCTTGCAGTTATCGTGGGCCACCAGGGCTATACGTTTTCTCTTTCCAGCTGCCATTTATGAATATTTTAATCAAAGATACAACATCCCCTTCAGGTTTTATATTGTTGACTGCGGATGAATTTTCTCCATATATTTAGCCCTCTGTTTCTTAATTTTTCAGATATGATCCCAAACCAGTGGTATGTTATTCTTGAATCGTGCGAAATAAAGAAGAACCAGGTCAAAGGCTTTACAAGGTTCGGTGAAAAGATTGTTGCCTGGAGAGATTCCCGGGGATGTTTAGGCGTTTTCCGGGATAAATGCCCTCACCGTGGAATACAACTCAGCTGCGGCAAGGTTAAAGAAGATTATCTCCAATGCCCTTTTCACGGTTTTGAGTATGATACCACAGGACGTTGCACCCTGATCCCCGCGAATGGCAAGGCATCCCAGGTTCCTGATTATATAAGGGCAAACTCTTACCCGGTTAAGGAAGCCCATGGCTTTGTTTACGCCTGGTACACCCCCCAGCCCCTTAACGGAAAGATTCCCGATGGTGGTTTTCCTGAAGTTCCCTGGTTTGACGACCTGGACGACAGCCTGATCTCATCCTCCTTTACCGATCTCTGGAAAGCTCATTATTCAAGAGGGATTGAGAACCAGCTTGATGTGGTTCATGTTCCCTTTATCCATCATTCCACAATAGGAAGGGGCATTGGCCCTGTTGTGAACGGACCTTATACCAGGCAGGGGGAAAACTCTATTTCTTTCTGGCCTTTCAATGAGGAAGACCGCGGACAGCTGCCCCTGAAACCCGACCAGGTTCCTGAGCCTCCGAAGAAAAGCGTGTATATTACGTTCATCTTCCCCAACCTCTGGCAGAACCATATCATGGATTCAATGAGGATCATCGTGGCCTTTGTGCCTATAGATGACGAACATACCCTGTTTTATCTCAGGACTTACCAGAAAATGATCAAACTGCCTTTGCTGCGGAATCTGTATTTTGAATTCTCAAAAATATTCAACCGCATTGTGCTTAAACAAGACCGTACAGTGGTTGAAACCCACCAGCCACAGGCCACATCTCTGAAAATGGACGAACACCTGATCTCAGGCGATCATCCCATCATACTGTACAGGAAGATGAGGGAGCAACTTAAAACCGTGAATCGTGACTCGTGATCCGTGAACCGTAAACCGGATCACGAGTCACGGTCAATGGCATTTGTCGACCTTCATATACGGGTATGTAAACTCCGTAGGAGGAATAAGGGTTTCCTTGATTGTTCTGGGGTTTGTCCAGCGAAGCAGGTTCAGGTGGCTTCCGCTCTTGTCGTTGGTGCCTGAGCCCCTGGCTCCTCCGAATGGCTGCTGCCCAACAACGGCACCCGTGGGTTTGTCGTTGAAATAAAAATTTCCGGCTGCGTAACGCAGTATCCTGCAGGCGGTGTTAAGCGCATTGCGGTCTTTCGAGAAAACCGAACCGGTAAGTCCATATGGCGAAGTATGGTCGCAGATGTGAAGCGTATCCTCGAAGTCCTTATCCTTGTATACATAAACTGTCATTACAGGCCCGAAGATCTCTTCTTCCATTGATTTATAATGGGGATTGCTGGTTTTGATAACTGTCGGCTGCACGAAAAATCCCTTTGATTTATCCCCGGTTCCTCCGAATACAACTTCCGCATCATCAGCTTTCTTTGCATGTTCGATGTACCCCATGATGTTGTCAAACGAAGCTTCATCGATCACGGCATTCATGAAGTGGCTGAATTCTCGCACATCCCCCACGGTAACCGTCGAAAGCATATCACCTATCCTTGTCTTTACATCATTCCAAAGCGATTCGGGGATATAAGACCTGGATGCAGCTGAACATTTCTGCCCCTGGTATTCAAAAGAACCCCTGACGATCGCAACGGCAACTTCCTGGGGGTCCGAAGAAGGATGTACAAAAATAAAATCCTTTCCCCCGGTCTCCCCCACTATCCTTGGATAAGACCTGTAACCCGACATATTATCTGCAACGGTTTTCCAGATACCGTTGAACGTACCAGTAGACCCAGTAAAATGGATGCCTGTAAGATCACGATGACCCAAAGCCACTTTACCTATCATACTTCCTGAGCCGGGAACAAAATTGATAACCCCATCAGGTAATCCGGCTTCCTTGAAGATCTGCATTAATACATAATTTGAAAGAATCGAAGTCGATGAGGGTTTCCATACCGTGGTATTCCCCATCGCTACCGGGGCCATGTTGAGGTTGGAGGCAATGGCAGTGAAATTGAACGGGGTGACAGTGAAGACAAATCCTTCGAGAGGCCGGTATTCTATGCGGTTGATGATCCCGTTTTGTGAATGAGGCTGCTCCTTGTATATTTCGGTTGTAAAATAAGCGTTGAACTTCAGGAAATCCGTAGTCTCGCATGCGGCGTCTATTTCGGCCTGGTATACGCTTTTACCCTGTCCCAGCATGGTGGCTGCATTGATCCATTGACGGTATTTCGTTGCAATGAGTTCGGCAGCTTTCAATGTTATAGAAACTCTCTCGACCCATGAAACTTCCTCCCATTCCTTATGCGCTTTCAAGGCAGCTTCTATTGCCATCCCTACTTCCTTCTCACCTGCCAGGTGGTAGTTGGCCAGTACATGCTGGTGGTCATGAGGCATCACCACTTTGGCAGTTTTGCCGGTCCTCACTTCCTTCCCTCCGATTATAAGAGGAATATCCAGCACCTCGCTGCTCATCTTATCGAGTACTTCATTCAGGGTTTTTCTTTCCCTGCAACCCGGCGCATAATTCAGGGTATGTTCATTCTCCGGTCGTTCGAGATTAAAAATTGCGTTGTTCATTTTATGGTATTTAATGTCTTTCTGGTAATTCCTGTTTATGTTGACGGCCTTTTGTTTCCTCCAAAGGAACTGAAAAAGCTTGCAAAAATAATTCATTTTTCGTTATGCTCAATTTTGCATATCGGTTATTTTTATCATCTCCAATTCGCCCTTCCTGGTGTTCAGGAAGAATGACAGCGTGTTTTCCTGTTTTCATAGAAGAGCAAAAAAGATAGTTTATTCTTAGTGTTTATTTAGACTTAATTAATTATGTCTACAAATGTACGGATTTTTTATTTCACGGTGGATATGCATTTATTAGCATATCGCAAAAAGTAGTATTTTTGCTTATGGAAACAAAGTTCAAAGCCCGGGTTCAGGACATTAAACTTGATTACAAGATCTGGCTCGCCAACAGTGAGGGCAACGGCATACTTGGCGATGGAAAATGGCGCATGCTTAAGCTGATCTCCGAAAAAGGTTCACTCAAGGCTGCATGTGATGAGCTGGGTTACACCTACCGGAGGACCTGGGGCAACATCAAAAAAATTGAAGACTTCTTCGGCTTCCCTCTCCTGGAAAAACACAGGGGCGGAGCAGAAGGCGGAAGCATGGCTCTTACCGAAGAAGGGAAACTCCTGGTAAAGGCCTTTGACAGGTTCCATTCAGATGCAGATGCCGTCATTCAAAAAGGATTTAACGACTTTCTTAATGAATTATCAGGAAAAGAATAATAATTGCTAAACTAATACTACCATTTATGAAACGATTTTTTGCTGTCCTTTTATGCAGTTTCATTCTGACCTCTTACACATTTTCCCAGAAACCTGCGGATCTCAAGGGCGATCTCATCATTTTTCATGCTGGCAGCCTTTCGGTCCCGATGAAAGAGATCAAGGCCGGATTTAACAAGATCTATCCCAACGTCAATGTGCTCATCGAATCGGCCGGCAGCGTTGAATGCGCCCGCAAGATCACCGACCTGAAAAAGCCCTGCGATATTATGGCTGCTTCGGATTACGGGGTTATAGACAAAATGCTTGTTCCCGCTTATGCCGACTTTAATATCAGGTTTGCAAGTAATGAACTCTGCATTATTTATTCCGACAAGTCGAAACTGAAGGACAAGCTCAATGCAAAAAACTGGTATGACATCCTTATGAAAACTGAAGTTGCTTTTGGCCGTGCAGACCCCAATGCAGATCCCTGCGGTTACAGGACGGTGATGTGCTTTCAGCTTTCCGAAACATATTATAAAAAACCGGGTCTTGCAAAACAGATGCAGGAAAAAGATTTGAACTACATCAGGCCTAAAGAAGTGGATTTGATTGCCCTGCTTGAATCAAACAACATTGATTATGTGTTCAATTACAGGTCGGTCGCTGTGCAGCATAAACTAAACTACCTTCTGCTTCCCGACCAGGTCAACCTGAAAAGCCCGAAATTCAACGAAGATTACAAAAAGGCTGTTGTGGACATCAAAGGAAAAGAGCCCGGAAAAACAGACCAGATCAAAGGCGAAGCCATGATCTACGGGATCACCATGCTTAAGAACGCTCCGAACAGGGAAGCTGCTGTTGCCTTCCTGGAATTCCTGCTTTCAAAGGACAAGGGGATGGCTATTCTGGAAAAGGACGGTCAGCCTTCGGTTGTTCCCATGGAAGAGAAGAATTACAGCCTTGTTCCCGACCGGCTGAAACCCTTCGTTAAAAAGCCGTAAACCAGGCTGGATATGAAAACCCGACTCATCCTCCTGGCAGGATTATTATGGATCACACCCTTGACATTCATGGCGCAGGACAAGCAACAAAATAATGCAGCGGAACCACTGAAGCTGGTTTCAGCAGCAGATCCGAAAGACAGGAACAACAATTTCTACGACAATGCCGATACCTATGCATTGCCGGGAGGTGAGATACTGGTGGGCGGCGAGATTGAAAATCCAGGGACTGCCGGTCTGGCCGGCCTCAGCAAGCATAGCGTGATCGTAAAAGAAGCATTGCTGGGCGAAGACGGTAAGAACCATTTTACCGGGGCTTACCGCTATGAAGGATACTCCCTTTTTGACATCCTGACAAGCCGCATTCTTAAAAAAAAGAATAAGGAGGATTTCTCCCCGGTAATTGACCTGTACGTGGTCATTGAAAATGACAAAGGGGAAAAAGTCGTGATGAGCTGGGGAGAGATATTCTATCCCAACAACCTTCACAACTGCATTATCGCAACAGAAGTTACCAGGATTGTTCCCAGCAAGACGGGAGACCTCTGGCCGCTTCCTGCAGAAAGGAAACTAGTTGTGGGCAGCGACCTGCTTGGCGAAAGGAACATCAGCAATCCCACGAAGATCACGGTAAGAACACCATCACGCAGCATCCCCGTCAATAGGGATCTTAAACCACTGTATTCCAACAATATCAGGATTACATCAGGTAAAACAACGACCGGGGTGATCGACAGTATCAGTGAAAAATCCACTGTCACTTACAACACTATTTTTTACGGAAGGGGAAGAGGAATTCACAGTACGACACCCTTTAAAGGCGCCATGCTGAGCGAACTCCTCGCTGCATATATACATCCGGACCATGCAAACCTCAGGAACAGCCTGCTGCTCATCGTGGGCGCCGACGGCTACAGGGCAGTGTATTCATTGAGTGAAGTCATGAACCGCAACGACCAGAGCGAATTGCTGCTGGTACCCTGCGAAGGAAATGAAGACGGGGGAAAATTCAGGGTCTTTCCTGCCTGCGATTTTTTCTCCGACAGGGCAGTGAAGGCAGTATCGGAGATCTCGCTAATCTTGGCTGAATGAAACGCCAGACTCTTCAATGGGTATTTTCATTGCTGGGAGCGATCATTCTTTTGTTCATCCTCGCCCCGGTGCTTGGCCTGTTATTTTCATCCTCTCCTCTCAAGCTGTTTGAAACAGCGAAAGATCCCGAAGTAAAGAACAGTATATTACTCACTTTGGGGACTTCCATGGGAGGTACCCTTTTGTTTGCCCTGGCTGCTGTTCCTTTCTCATGGATACTTGCCCGTTACAGTTTCCCCCTAAAGAAACTGGTCACCGCCATCATCGACCTGCCGGTGGTCATTCCTCATTCAGCTGCAGGCATAGCCGTACTGGGGTTTTTATCAAGGGACACCTGGCTGGGAAAAGCAAGCTCGGCTGCAGGGTTTAATTTTGTAGGCCATCCGGCTGGTATCATGATAGCAATGGCATTTGTTAGTCTCCCCTACCTCATCAATGCGGCACGGGACGGCTTTATCTCGGTTCCCGAACGCCTTGAAAAAGCTGCGCTTACACTCGGGGCTTCACCGGTAAGGGTGTTTTTCACAATCTCACTTCCCCTGGCATGGAAAAACATCCTTTCGGGCCTCATACTGATGTTTGCAAGGGGCATGAGCGAATTCGGGGCCGTCGTTATCATCGCTTACCATCCTATGATAACACCTGTGCTGATCTACGAACGTTTCACTTCCTTCGGACTTAAATATGCACAACCCGTTTCGGTGATCTTTATCCTGGTCGTACTTGTTTTCTTCATGATGATCCGCCTGCTGCTTTCATCTTCCAAAAAGAACTGACAGATGCTGAAACTCACAGGCGTTAATAAAGACCTCAGGGGATTCTGCATCAAGGATATTTCTTTTACTGTGGAAGACGGAGATTATTTCATCCTGCTGGGCCCCTCGGGCGCAGGAAAATCAATACTCCTGGAAACTATTGCAGGTCTTCTTCGTTCCGACAGCGGGACCATTGAACTTGGGGGGAGAGAGATTACAAAACTGCCGATACAGCAAAGGAAAGTCGGGCTGGTGTTCCAGGATCATGCCATCTTCCCCCACATGAAAGTGAGGAAGAACCTGGCTTATGCCCAGCATGGTCTTCCACATGAAGAAATAAAAAATAAAATTGCAGGACTGAGCTCCAAGCTGGGAATTGAAGACTTGCTCGAGCGTTATCCTTCATCCTTATCCGGAGGGGAACTTCAGAGGGTTGCATTGGCACGCACAATGATACAGGAACCTGAGATCCTCCTGCTGGACGAGCCCCTGTCGTCCATGGACAGCCAGCTTAAAACCGAAATCAGGGCCTTGCTCAGGCAGATCCACCGGGCAGGGCAAACTATCATGCATGTGACCCACGATTACGAAGAGGCCTTGTCGCTGGGAAACCGCATCGCGGTGATGGACCATGGAAGCATATTACAGTCCGGGACTCCCGACGAGGTATTCCATCACCCAAGGAACGGATTTGTAGCCCATTTTATAGGGATAAGGAACTTTATTCCTGCCAGGATTATAATGTACGGTGGACTACCTTTTGCCGAAACCCCGGGAGGTATGAAGATCAGGCTTGGTTCAGTGCAAGAAAACCTGAAAGGCTTCGTTATGATACGAGGAGAAGATATCGTACTTTCGGCTGCTGCCCTGGATTCCTCGGCCAGCAATGTGTTTGAAGGAAAAGTGGAGGAGATCATTGCCACGCCGAATGGTTTTGATATCTGCGTGAATGCCGGGGAAAAACTCCATGCCCTGATCACCGGCATCTCCCGCAACAAATTGGGCATAAAGGAAGGGATCCAGATCTGGCTGAATTTTAAAGCCACTGCGGTAAAATTTATTGAAGAATGATATCATTTGAAGAAGCTTTAGAAATAGCGCTGAATAATGCACAGGTAAGCGGGGAAGAAGAAGTTTCCTGGGAATCGGCCAGTGGAAGGGTGCTGAGCAGGGATGTGTTTTCGGATATCAGCATGCCTCCGTTCGACAAATCGGCGGTGGATGGTTTCGCATGCAGGATGCGGGATGCGGGATGCGGGATGGAGTTGAAAGTGATAGAGACAATCCCGGCAGGTTCGGTTCCTCAGAAGCAGGTTCAGGCAGGGGAATGCTCGAGGATAATGACCGGCGGCATGCTGCCGACCGGGGCCGACAGCGTGATCATGGTTGAAGACACCGAGACCTCATCCGCAGACACCATAAAATTCATTAAAAAAAAGTCTGCTGCGAATATTTGCATCAAAGCCGAAGACGTTAAAGCAGGAGAAAAAGTCCTGGATAAGGGAACCCTGATAGGCGCAGCTCATCTTGCCGTTCTTGCATCAGTTGGTAATACCAGGATATGGGTGAGCCGTCAGCCACATGTTGCTGTGATTTCAACAGGGAACGAGCTGGTGGAACCTGAAGACAAGCCGTCAGGTGCAAGGATAAGAAATTCAAATGCCTGGCAGCTTGTGGCCCAGGCAAGGCAGGTTCCTGTAAAATGCACCTATTACGGCATTGCTGATGACACTCCCGAAGACCTTCAGGATAAAATGGCAATGGCTTTGTATAAGACTGATATAGTGATACTTACAGGTGGCGTCTCCATGGGTGATTTCGATTATGTACCTGCTGCAATGGAAAGCCTTGGGGCTCAGATCCTGTTTAAAAGTATAGCCATACAGCCCGGCCGCCCAACTGTTTTTGCCCGTTACAACAACCAGTTCATCTTTGGACTGCCGGGAAATCCCGTTTCCTCATTCGTACTGTTTGAACTGCTGGTAAAACCATTCATTTTGAAATTGATGGGTTGCGAACAGCAGCCCCTTATCCTTAAGCTGCCGATGGGAGCCGATTTTACAAGAAGGAAATCGGCAAGGAAATCGGTTATCCCGGTAATGATTCGCGACGGCCTGGTATTCCCGGTTGAATATCACAGCTCGGCTCATATCAATGCATACACCAAAGCCAATGGCATGCTGATCATGGAGATAGGGACAACCGGTATAAGAAAAGGAGAAACTGCCGATGTTCGACCGATTTAACCGCCCTATCACCTATTTAAGGGTTTCCGTAACCGACCGTTGCAACCTTCGCTGTGTTTATTGTATGCCCCTCAAGGGCATAACAATGCTTTCCCATACCGATATCCTTTCATACGAAGAGATCCTGGAGGTGATACGGGTGGCAGTATCTATGGGGATATCCAAAGTGAGGATCACAGGAGGCGAACCCCTGGTAAGGAAAGGATTGGTCAGGTTTATATCGGAAGTGGCTGCCATTCCGGGTATACTCGACCTCGGGCTTACTACCAACGGCATCTTGCTTGAAGAGTATGCACAGCCTCTCGCCCTTGCCGGCCTGCACAGGATCAATATCAGCCTCGACACCATGGATCCCGTCAGGTTCAGGGAGATCACCAGGGGTGGCGAACTTTCGAAGGTAATGCTTGGGATAGAAGCTGCACAAAAGGCGGGCCTGAAACCGATCAAGATCAATTGCGTGATCAAAGATTCATCTGAGGAACCGGATGCAGTGGCTGTGCGGGAGTTTTGCCGGTCAAATGGTTTTGAAGCGAGGTTCATTCACCAGATGAACCTTGGCGAAGGCTGTTTCACTATTGTTGAGAATGGGCATGGAGGCGATTGCGCCAACTGTAACCGACTCCGCCTGACCGCAAATGGCAGGATCAAACCCTGCCTGTTCAGCGACATGGAATTCGATATCCGCAAAATGGGAATCAAGGCGGCAGTGGAGGCTGCAGTTGGCATGAAGCCCGAAAAAGGCACATCCAATACCTCGGATTTTTTTCATAATATTGGAGGATGAATTACCGTGAGAAGTATGAGCAAACTAACACACATAGATAAGTCGGGCAAGGCCACCATGGTTGACGTTTCCGTCAAACCCGAGCAGTTGCGCACGGCTGAGGCCACCGGCCATATCACTCTTGCAAAAGCAACCATCGCACTGATCCGTGAGAACAAGATAAAGAAAGGCGATGTGCTTACGGTGGCGGAGATCGCGGGCATACAGGGCGGTAAAAAAACATCGGAACTTATTCCATTATGCCATCCTCTTGGTATAACAAAACTGGAAGTCAGGGCAAGCCTTGATAAAACAGGGGTGCGGGTGAACAGCATGGCCCGTTGTACCGGCAAAACCGGCATCGAGATGGAAGCCCTGACTGCGGTTTCAGTAGCACTGCTTACAATTTACGATATGTGCAAGGCAGCCGATAAAAGCATGAAGTTGGATGAGGTAAGGCTGCTCAGCAAAACAAAGGAAGACATTTAATATAGTGCGTAACCCTTCATTATGGAAGAATTCAAGGTTGTTTCTGTAAATATTTCCGAAACCAAAGGCACGGTAAAAAAACCAGTTGACGGTATAAAGCTAACCCACCAGGGTGTTGAGGGTGATGCCCATTCAGGGCCATGGAACAGGCAGATCAGCCTTTTGGGCATGGAGAGTATCAGGAAATTCGAACAGCAAGCCGGGCGCGGTATTTCTCCGGGCGAGTTTGCCGAGAACATTACCCTGGAAGGATTTGATTACACTAAAGTTCGTCCTTTGGACCGACTGACCTGCGGGGAAGTCGAGATTGAGATCACCCAGATCGGCAAGGAATGCCACGGGACTTCCTGTTCGATATTCAAGGAAGTCGGCGACTGCGTAATGCCAAAGGAAGGTATCTTTGCCAGGGTACTTCATCCGGGCCTGATCGGTAAGGGGGACATCCTTGAATTCCACCCAAGGATGTACAGGGTGCTTGTTATCACGCTCAGCGACAGGGCCAGCTCAGGAGAGTACGAAGACCGCTCCGGCGCCAGGCTGCAGGCGTTGCTTCGCAGCTTTTTCAGTGACAATGGACTGAACCTGTTCATCCATTATGCCCTTATCCCGGATGATCAGTATAAACTCACGGAACTGGTGCACCAGGCAAAAGATGAACTGGTTGATCTGTTAATTACCACGGGAGGCACAGGCATAGGCCCCAGGGATTTCACCGTTGATGTCATAAAACCACAGCTTGACAAAGAAATTCCCGGCATCATGGAAATGATAAGGATGAAATACGGAGCTGTAAAGACCCAGGCCCTGCTCAGCAGGTCGGTTGCAGGGGTAATGGGCAAAACCCTGGTATTTACCCTGCCGGGAAGCGTGAAAGCCGTTAACGAATACATGGACGAAATCCTGAAATCCATGCTGCATCTCGAATACATGCTTCATGGGCTGGATGTCCACTGAAATAAAACCCGGTGAGGAAGATGTTAAGACTTTCCTTCCCTTCCTCCGGTTACATCCTTGCTTTCAATGTCTTCAGGTCTTCTGATAATTGCCAGGTATAATCTTTATATTGGTTAACCGGGCAAATCCGGCCCCTGAATAATGTTCCCCCTGGTTCATTTACAAATAAACTGCTTACAAAACAGGCCTAAATCTCTACACTTACAAATTGGTGCTTGAAACACCCTGTTGCATTGACTTACTTTTGTATCAGATTCTTTGATTAAGTGACTACATCACCGCAAAAAAGAAAACCAGTATAAAAATCAAAATACAATGAAAACACAGATCAGATCCTTCGCCCTCGCATTAATTCTGATTGGACTTTCGGCCAGCTTGTTTGCCCAGGTTTCATCAACCAGTGCTGCTTCAGCCACTATTGTAACACCAATCACCATCGCAAAAACCGCCGACATCAGCTTCGGTAATGTTGCTATCAATGCAACTGCAGGTACAGTTTTATTATCAACTGCAGGAACCCGCACATCGACAGGTGGAGTCACCCTGCCTGCTGTCGCAGGAACAGTGACAGCTGCATCATTTAATGTTACAGGTGCTGCCAATTACACCTATTCAATAACTCTACCGGGAACTGCCACCACCCTAACCAGCGGAGCAAACAGCATGACGGCAGGTACCTTCATCAGCAACCCCGCCACAACCGGCACGCTTAGCGGAACCGGCACCCAGACTCTTAAGGTCGGTGCAACCTTGAATGTAAGTGCATCCCAGGCTGCAGGATCATATACCTCGCCCACTCCGTTCACCGTTACAGTAAATTATAATTAATTGCCCGTCAGGAAGTAACGAACTTCGTTCTTTTGATAATAATGGGATTACTGGCAAATCGAACAAAAATTTAGTATATTTGCCTAAGTTGAGTGGAATTTTTAAGCCCTCACGTTGCTAATCTTTTTAAAATGAAAACATTTACCTTTCAGGTTATAGTTCTTGCAGTTGTTTCTTTTTTAGCCATGAATAAGCTGCAAGCCCAGGTCAGGGTCACAGGACATGTTTCAGCCGAAGTTATTACATCTCTTGCAGCAATGGAAACCGCCCAGCTAAATTTCGGACGTTTTGCCCCTCAATCAGCCGGGGGTCAGGTAACGATCACACCGCAGGGGACACAATCAGCCACGGGAACTATTGCCCTGGGCTCAGGAACTCACAATGCCGCCAGTTTCTATATCAGCGGCGAAAGCGGCGCCCTTTTTTCAATAACATTGCCCAACGGGCCGGTAACCCTCACTAATACTACGAATTCAAAAACAATGGTTGTCACGAACTGGATATCTTTACCTTCCCAGGGAATGGGAATTGTTATTCCCGACAGAGGATCCCAGGTTGTTTTAGTTGGCGCATCACTCGTTGCCGGCACAAACAATGATAATCCTGTCGGTATTTATACTGGGACCTACTCAATAACATTCAGCTATAATTAACGGGGTAGATTTGCTGAATAGCTTTGAGGATGACCACGATACACATCCCAAAGGTGTTCACAACAATTTAATAACTATTTTGAGGTATGATCACAAACAGCTTCTTTTCGCTTTAGGTTTGTATACATTTTAACCAAAATCACCTCTTATGCATATTTTAAGTTTCAAACAGATATCGTTCAGGTTCAAAACGATAGCATATTTTTTTATGATTGTCTCAGGGCTGGCAGTTTCCCTGTTCGATTCATCCTCCCTATTAATGGCCCAGGGTAATTTATTACTTACTCCCCGAAGAATCGTTTTTGAAGGTGCTAAAAAATCGATGGAACTTAACCTGGCCAACACCGGGACCGATACAGCCAAATATGTAATTTCAATAATCAGGATCCGGATGACAGATGACGGAGCGTTCGAAACCATTACCGAACCCGATTCCGGACAATTATTTGCCGATCCTTACCTGCGTTTCTTTCCCCGCACCGTTTCCCTCGGTCCGAATGAAGCCCAGGTAGTTAAAATCCAGCTTACCAAGACAACCGACCTCGTCCCGGGTGAATACCGTTCACACGTATACTTCAGGGCAGTTCCGAATTTAAAACCTTTGGGAGAAGAAGAAGCTCCCAAGGATACAACAACTATCTCAGTAAAGCTTACCCCCGTTTTTGGTATTACAATCCCTGTAATCATCCGCGTTGGCGAATCCACCACCAAAGTCAGTCTTTCGAATCTTGCCCTCGAAATGGTTAACGACACAACCCCGAGATTAAAACTGACATTTAACCGTACGGGTAATTTTTCAGTGTATGGTGATGTCATTGTAAATTATACTTCACCTAATGGGAAGACCACCCAGGTCGGGATGATAAAAGGGCTTGCTGTTTATTCACCTAACAAACTCAGAAATTTCCAGTTTGACCTGAATAAAACTGGCGAGGTCAATTATCATGCAGGAAAATTATACGTTGAATTTTCTACTCAGGCAGAGCCAAAAGCTGTGAAGCTTGCCGATGCCGAGTTGATTTTACACTAAACACCTGCAACACTTAATAAAATGACGTATGAAACGGATCAGCACATTGTTATTGGTAATAACAATGGCTTTCATGATATCTGTTCAGGATGGAAATGCCCAGACTACCAAAACAGTTGGTAATACAGGCGCCAATTATTCCACATTAAAACTTGCTTTTGATGCCATCAACGCCGGAACTATTACCGGGGCAATCACACTTCAGGTAATCGCAAATACCACCGAAACTGCCACTGCAAAACTGAATCAGAGCGGGACAGGAAGTGCAAATTACACATCGGTGAATATTTATCCCATGGCAACAGGCCTCACAATCACCGGAAACCTGGCCTTGCCTCTCATCGATTTCAGTGGTGCTGATTATGTCACCATTGACGGAAGGGTAAATGCCACCGGATCTGCCATAAGCCTTACTGTTTCCAATACCAGTGCATCCGCGACCGCCGGTACATCCACAATACGTTTCATCAACGACGCAAGCAATAACGTGATTAAGTATTGTACAATTAAGGGTTCAACAACAGCCGCCGCTTCAGGTATCATTTTTTTCAGCACAACTACAGGAACAACGGGAAACGACGGGAATACAATATCCAATAACAATATAACCAATTCGGCTGATGCCAGCAGGCCGCTGAATGCCATTTATTCATCGGGGACCGCTGCATATACCAACAGCGGTGATATAATCAGCAACAATAATATTTATGATTTTCTAAACAAGGCAACAGCTTCTTTTGGGATAAATATAAACGCCAACAATACCACCTGGACCATTACCGGCAATAGCTTTTATGAAACAACTGCATTTGCTGCCACAGGGGCAGTTGCCTTTAATGTGTTGCAAATTATTTGCACAGGGACCGGCTTTACTGTGAGCGGCAACTATATTGGTGGGAAGGCTGCGCTATGCGGAGGTGCTGCATGGACTAAAACCGGCCAGAATACTGCTTTCACCGGGATCAATCTGAGTGTTGGAACAGGTACGGCAAGCAATGTCCAGAATAATACCATCCAGAACATTTCCTGGACCAACACAGGCTCTGCAACATGGATGGGAATAGACATTGAAGCCGGAGATGTAAACGTGGGTACAACGGGCGGGAATGTAGTCGGTTCAGCAACCGGTACTGGTTCGGTTGTTGTAACCGCCGCAGCAACAGCAGCGGTCGTGGATGGTATTGATATTACCAGTACTGGAATAGTAGTAATCCAGAACAATATTATCGGATCAATCACCGCGGCCAATACATCCACATCGGCAAGTAATTTTTATGGAATAAATAAGACAGCAGTAGCAGGAACCACAACAATAAGTAATAATACCATCGGAAGCACAACCACTGCCAATAGCATCAGCGCCAGCTCGGCCAGTACCACTTCTGCGAACGCCCAGAGTGTTTACGGGATCTATAGCGGAGGTACCGGTACTATCAATATAACCGGCAATACCATTGCCAATCTGCAAAATGCGACAACCAATACAACCACTGGCACAGCAGGGCTTATCAACGGTATTGCGTCAGTGAACGGCACCAATACCATCACCAACAATACGATCTTCAATTTATCCATTGCCAATGCAAATACTTCCGCAACAAACACAGCCTCAGTATGCGGAATAGCCCTTAGCACAGCCACCTTGCGGACGGTTACTTTGAATACCATTTATAATTTATCCAACTCCTTTGCATCATTTGCCGGTTATATTTTCGGTATCTATTTCACCGGCGGGTCCGGAGTAAACAGCCTCAATGGAAATCTGGTCTCTAACTTGTCGGTGACCGGCGCCAGCTCCGGGACTGCCAACGTAATCGGCCTGAATTTTAACGCTGGGACAGGTGCCAACGTGGTCTCAGGGAATTTTATATATAGCCTTTCGGTAACGGGTTCTTCTACTTCTGCTTCTATGTATGGGATCAGGATTGTAACAGGAGTTGCCACCTACTCCAACAATATTATTAGTTTGGGGGGGAATACTTCGACAACTGTTTTCGGGATATATGATGCAGCAGCAGCCTCCCAGACATGCTATCTTTATTTCAACACGGTGTATATCGGGGGAAGCCTGGCTTCAGGGGCAACCAATAAATCATACTGTCTATACAGCAACGCATCTTCAAACACCCGGGACTACAGGAACAACATCTTTATGAATGCCCGTTCGACTGTTAGCGGGGCAAGCAAGCATTATGCAGCTTATTTCAACTACGCCGTTAGCACCAACCTGACACTGGGATATAATGATTATTTTATATCAGGTACAGGCGGGGTTTTGGGTTATTACGGAGCTGCGGATAAAACCTCCCTACCTATCGTAAGCGGGCTGGATGGTAGCAGCCAGGCAATAAGCCCTGTTTTTGCCAGCCCCGGGGGAACAACCGCGGTAAGCTATTATCCGTCGGCATCATTGACAGGGGTTTCAGGTACAGGTATCCTACTGGATTATTCAGGGATCACCAGGGGGTCGCCTCCGAAGATGGGCGCCCTGGAAAGCAGTAATTATGTCTGGCAGGGTACCAACAGCACAAATTTTGGAAACCCGGATAACTGGACCGGAAGCGCGGTTCCCCCCGACGGTTCCAGCATTGCTTTTTCAGCTGCTCCTTCCAATCATTGCTTCCTGGATCAGAACAGATCGCTCAGCAATATTATTAATGTCCAGGCAGCGAAAGATTTTGTAACGAATGGATATCAGCTTACAATAACAGGAAGTCTTTCATTTACGAACGGTGCGCAGATAGATGCCACCTCTGCATCGTCGGTTGTGGTATTTGCCGGCTCAGGCTCTCAGAGCATACCTTCAGGTGCATTTCTCAATAATTCAGTCCAGGCCCTGACTATCAGCAACAGTTCCGGCGTAATACTGAACGGGGACCTGAGCGTGGAACAAACTCTGACACTTGCCGGCGGAGCTTTCTCGGTCGGGGCAAACAATTTGACTATCAACGGTGCGATCAGTACCACTTCCGGAACATTGCTGGGAGGAAGTTCTTCAAATATAGTTGTCGGAGGCAGCGGCACCGTTACAACCTTGCCAGCGGTTTCCCTAAACAACCTCACCCTGAACCGTGCCAATGGCTTAAACCTGGGAGGCGCCGTCGGCGTGGCAGGAATTCTTTTAATAAGTAACGGAACACTGACTACGGGAGGATATCTTACCCTTCTCTCATCTGCTTCACAAACTGCGTTGATCGATGGCAGCGGTGCCGGCCAGGTCTCCGGTAATGTTACAGTTCAAAGGTATATCGCCACTGCATACGGTTATAACTATTATAGCATTCCATTCCAGTCGGGTACGGTCGGTCAGTTTTCAGGTTTTGTAAACCTTTCGGCCACTTTCCCTGCTTTCTACCGTTACGACGAAAACCAGCAATCCAATGGATGGATAAGCTATACTTCTTCCTCAAACTCCCTTGCACCCATGCAAGGATATGCAGCAAACCTGGGAAACTCAGGGTCGGCCGTTACGGTTTCACTGACCGGGGCCGTGAATAACGGCACACAAACCGCCCCTACCCTCTATAATCACAACTACCCGTATACTCTTGGATTCAACCTCGTGGGGAACCCTTATCCTTCCCCAATCAACTGGACTGCAGGCAGCGGATGGACCAAAACGAACATCGATAATGCCATATATTATTTTGATTCCAGTGATACCAACCAGTATTACGGAACATACAGCAGCTATGTCAATGGGGTTTCAAGCAACGGCATTGCAAACAATATCATCCCGGCCATGCAGGGATTCTTCATCCATGTGTCAAATGGCACCTATCCTGTTGCCGGAACCCTGGTTTTTAATAACAGCGTAAGGATCAACAATCTTAATCCTGTTTTTCATAAACCGGAGGAAGGTGACGCCAGGCCCCTGGTGCGTCTCTCTGCCGGTTTCAGCAATCAAAAGTCCATGCAGGACCACGTCGTGGTCTATTTTGAAAATACAGCATCGCCGGCTTTCGATAACAACCTCGATGCACTGAAGCTGATGAACACAAGTGATCTTGTTCCGAATTTATATGCTGTTTCAACAGATGCGGAACGGCTTTCGATCAGTGCAATACCAAGCCCTCATGACAGCATAACTGAAATTCCTCTCGGGCTGGATTTAGCTCATGACGGGCAAATCAGCTTTAATGCCTCTTACACGGAACTTATACCTGCAGAATTTTACATCTATCTGCTCGACAGGCATACAGGAATATATCATGATCTGAAGGCCAGTCCTGAGTTCAGTATTTATCTGTTATCCGGTTCCTACGGCAACCGCTTTTTGCTGGTTTTCAGCCATACAGTCTTAACTGATATCCCTGTTCCGGGTTCAGGATTTTCAGTATACAGTTCCGGAGGAATGCTTACCGTAGACCTTAATCTTTCTTCGGATACGGGGGGCGATATTATTATTTATGATCTTCTCGGCAGGAGTCTATTACAAAGGAACCTGAGAAGAAACGGCACTTATAAGATTGACATCGGCTTCAGCAGCGGAGTCTATATTGTACGTTTGTCATCAGATTCGGGGGTCCAGTCAAAAAAAGTCTATATATCCATGCTATGATCATTCCGAGAACATCATTTTTAACATGCAGGGCATTCCTTCTAATCATCAGCGGGATCATTTTATTCCTGCTGGGGCCGGTTAAAGTAACCGCCCAGCCTCAACCTCCTCGTCCAGTTAAGTTGTATACCATCCAATCGATGAATTTCGGGGCTTTTTACCAGGGCTTTTCAGGAGGGACGGTTATTGTATATGCTAACGGCACGCGTTCCTGTGCAGGGGATGTTCATCTTCTGATGCTGGGATTCTCATTTTACCCAGCTATTTTCCAGGTTGATGCGATTGTCGGGACTATCGTTACAATAACAAACGGGGCCGACGCTATATTAACGGGGAGCAACGGAGGATCCATGACACTCCATCTCGGAGACTCGTATCCTGTCTCACCTTTCATAACCTCTATCGCCCCTTCGGGACGAACGTCGGTAAGCGTGGGAGGCATACTTACCGTGGGCAACCCCGGGGCTAATCCGGTGGGTGCCTACAGCGGTACGTTTTCGGTTACTTTCAATCAGCAATAATAACCGGATTAAAAAGGAAAGATACCTTGAGAAGCAAAAGACAACACAACTTCATCCAAGGTTATCCCCAGCTTCACCTTTGTATCTTATTATGGATTTTCCCAGCCATACTAATTTTCAACCTGCTGATCCCGGCCCGGGCATATTCGCAGGATCAGCCGGATTACGAAGAAATTTCGGTCGGGCTTCATATTCAGCAACTTGGGAATGTTGAAATAACAGCCATTGTCAGGGAAAATAAAGCCTACCTGCCGGTGAATGTCCTTTTCGACTACCTGAAGATCAAAAATGACTGCAGCAGGGATTTTGACACTGTTTCAGGTTTTTTCATCACCCAGGATGCCGTTTATCTTATTGACCAGAAACATCATCGTATAACATTTCGCGAGAAGATTTTTGAACTGCAGCCGAACGATCTAATCATTACTGAAGAGGGTGTATTTCTTGCCCTTCCTGTCTTAAGTAAGGTGTTCGGCCTAAACTGCACATTCAGTTTCAGAAACCTGATGATCACCCTGACCACGAAAGCGGAGCTTCCGGTTATCAGGGAAATGAGACAGGAAGAGCTGCGACGGAATTTAAGATATCTCAAGGGAGAAGGGAAAGCCGATACGGTTCTGAAGCGGAAGCATCCGGTCTTCCATTTCGGAATGGCAGACTGGTCGGTAATTGCCACAGAGATGTTGAGAGGGCCTTATAACGTCAGGGTAAACCTTGGGCTGGGCGGGGTTATTGCAGGAGGGGAAACGAATATCCTCCTGAATTATAGTAACGGACAGCCTTTTACCGAAAAAGATCAGTTTTACCTATGGCGGTATGCCGACAATTCTATCTCTGCATTAAGACAGATTTCGATTGGAAAGATAACTACCCAGGCGACTTCATCCATTTACTCCCCGGTAGTGGGCGCCCAGTTTACAAACACCCCAACGACCTACAGGCGTGCATTCGGCACCTACACCCTGAGTGACCATACCGAGCCTGGATGGATCGTTGAATTATATGTAAATAACGTTTTGGTCAATTTCGTAAAGGCGGATCCTTCGGGATTGTTCACCTTCGAGGTTCCGCTTGTTTATGGGAATTCGATGGTTAAACTCAGATTTTACGGCCCATGGGGCGAAGAAAAAACCAAAGAAACAAATATCAATATTCCTTACAACTTCCTTCCGCTTCACGAACTGGAATATACAGTCAGCGGAGGTATGGTAGAGAACGGCATCCGCAGTATATATTCCCGTGCCAATCTGAATTACGGACTTGCCAAACGATTAACCGTCGGAGCCGGGGTTGAATACCTGTCATCCGTCACCTCTGGTCCGATTATGCCATTCGCCAACCTTTCACTCAGGATCGCTTCAAGCCTGCTTATCTCTGCTGAATATACGTATGGGGTAAGATTTAAAGGCACCCTCAACTACTCTCTTCCATCAAGTCTCCAGGTCGAACTTGATTACACCAGGTATCATCAGGGCCAGACTGCAATAAATTTCAATTACCTGGAAGAAAGGAAAGCCATTGTTTCCATGCCTGTGAGGGCTCCTCACCTCTCTTTCTTTATGCGACTGACCCTTGACCAGATCATATTACCTTCCACCAACTACACTACTGCTGAATTTGTATTGTCAGGCGCCGTTTTTGGTGTAGGCACCAACCTGACAACCTATGCGATTTTCCCCAATCCGGGTTACCCAAATGTATACAGCAACCTGTCGTTGGGTTTCAGGTTTCGCTCGGGGTTCACACTTACTCCCCAGGCACAATTTGACTATAACCAGCTGAAGTTCATCTCGGCGAAATGTGAACTTGAAAAACGCCTCTTCAAGCAGCTTTACGCCACTTTATCTTATGAACAGATCTTCGCAAGCCAGGTCTACAATATCCAGTTCGGCATCAGGTACGATTTCCCTGCAGCACATGCTGAACTGCTCGTAAAGCAGTCCAACCAGCTCACAACTCTTTTCCAGTCGGCAAGGGGTAGTCTGATTTGTGATGCAAAATCCAAATATCTTGATTTCAACAACCGTGTCAATGTTGGCCGGGGGGGCCTCGTACTTGCGCCATTCCTCGATCTTAACCAGAACGGAAAGCGTGATACAGGGGAGCCTAAGGTCGGCGGACTTACATTCAGTATCAATGGTGGCCGGATTGAAGTTGACACAAAGGATACGATAACAAGGGTCTTTGATCTTGAACCTTACGTCACATATGTCGTTGAACTGAACAGGAATAGTTTCGAAAATATTGCATGGCAGATCCGTAACCATACTTTAGCTGTGACGGTCGAGCCTAACACTTTGAAAATGATCGACATACCTGTCACTGTAGCAGGTGAGGCCTCCGGCACGGTCTCGATGAAAAGTTCCCATGGGATCAAGGGTCAGGGACGTATTGTGGTCTGTTTTTACCGCAATGACTCCGTCATGGTTGCACGAACCATCACAGAACAGGGAGGGTTCTTCAGCTATTTAGGACTTCCCCCCGGTTCTTTTACCGTTCGAATGGATACTATGCAGCTGGGCAAACTTCAGATGACCCCGGTTCCAGCCGGCATACCTTTTACTATTAAGAAAAGTACTGACGGAGATGTTTTGGATGGGCTTGATTTTGTGCTGCAACCGAATGAGATCAGAAAAGAGAGCAGTGTGTTTCCGGTTGAAGGACACAAGATGGTCAATCCCGATTCGGCTTCAGTGAAAAGTAAAGCAGGCCGTGCAGACTCACCTCAGCTTTTAAAAGTTAAAATGCTTCCAGTTCCCTCAGGCATACCTCTGAAATTAAAGAAAAACGCTGCAGACAATATGACGAAAATGCCTGTAACTGCATTCCCGTCATCAATTACCGGGGAAGGCCTAAGCCAGGTTCCAGCTCCAACTCAAGCTCCCGGCAAAGTGGTTCCGGCCCAGGTTCCGGCCAAAGCTCCGGTTCAGGTTCCGGTTCAGGTTCCGGCCAAAGCGCCCGGCCAGGCTCCGTTACCGGAACAGGCGGCTCCCCGGGAAGTCAAATCAAAGCCCGCAGCTGTGGTAAGCAAACCTGTTCCCCTAAAGCCTGAGAATACCAGGGATACGGTTGATTTCTCTCCTGTCGTAATCAGGATAACGAAAATCAACGCTATTGCTTTTGAATATTATCAGCAGAGACAATATGCAAAAGCCATCCACCAGTTTGAACAGGCAAGGAAAATTGCAACAGCAAATACATTGAAGGTGGCTCCTGTTTACGACTCCCTCTATCACCGGTCTTACAAACTATGGCTTCTTGAACAGATCTCCCTCGGCCAGAAGCTGATCGGGGAAAACAAAACTGACTCTGCCTTAAAATTCTTTCAGATGGCTGCAGCAACTGCCCG
>CAIJYT010000043.1 GCA_903824935.1 uncultured Bacteroidales bacterium
AAGATGGTCATGAGATCAGCATCCGGAGCCGTTTTCTCTGAAATCGACTGGGGGGTAGTGATCACCGCCGCTTCCTGGGGCCGGAATGATGCCGTTAACAACAGAAAGATCAGAAGCACAGAAAACAAATCCACCATGGGTGTCATGTCTATATGCGGTGTTCGAACCGGTGGTTTTATCTTTGGCATGGAATTCTGGTTTTAAATTAAAAATACACAACGTGATGTACTTAATTTGCTGTAACGCCAAAAATATTACTTGGAAGAAGCGGCAAATGATTGGACAAGGCTGAATCCTGCCTCATCGATTTTATAGGTAAAGCTGTCGATCTGTGTTGAGAAACTGTTATAAAGCACAATTGCCAGCAAAGAACCGGTGATACCAAAAGCAGTATTGATAAGAGCTTCAGAAATACCGGTTGCCAGGGCAAGTGCGTCAGGGCTTCCGGCCTGAGCCAAAGCGCCGAATGCACGGATCATCCCGAGAACGGTTCCAAGAAGACCGATCAGCACGGAGATTGAAGCAATGGTCGAGAGTATGACGAGGTTTCTCGAAAGCATCGGAAGCTCAAGTGCTGAAGCTTCTTCAAATTCCTTCTGCAGGGCAACAATTTTCTGGTCTTTTACCATGGTTTTGTCATCCTGAAGAGCACGGTAACGTACAAGACCGGCTTTCATAACGTTGGCAAGCGAACCTTGCTGCTTGTCACAAGCTGCGATAGCATCTTCAATCTTGTTGCTATCCAGAAGGCCCTGGAGGTTTTTCACAAATACATTGATCCTGCCTTTACCGCTTGCACGGGTCAGAGTGATCAAACGCTCTACTGAGAAAATAATCAGAATAAGGTTAACCGTCATCAGAAGAGGTACGATCATGCCCCCTTTGTAAATGATCCCGAGATAGTTCCCAGGCAGCGGAGTGCCTGCAGGATTATTACCTTCAAAATTGATTGGGTTACCCATCACAAATTTGAAAAGTAAGTAAGATACGATAAGGGCTATGACCATGGCTCCTAACGTAAAAACCGACCTTAAGGCGTCCATTAATCCGCCTTTGCTGCTTTTGTTGCTCATCGTTAATTGAATTTAAGTTATAAAATACTTGAATTTATTAGTTTTTTGCGATTTTTTGCAGGGTGACAAAAGTACAAAATTATTGATTGAATACCAATACCCCCTAATTCACAAACTTTTTCAGGTTATCAATGATCTGCTTGGCTTTCTCTGCTTTGTCATCTTTCGGGTCAATTGCCAGCACTCTGTTACTGAATGCAATTGCGGTAACAGCATATTCCTTATTCTTTGTCCCTGCATATTGCAGGAAATAGTAGTAGGCAAGGTAATAGAAAGACTCTATCCTTTCCT
This sequence comes from uncultured Bacteroidales bacterium, assembly GCA_903824935.1. Taxonomy (GTDB): domain Bacteria; phylum Bacteroidota; class Bacteroidia; order Bacteroidales; family FEN-979; genus CAIRDP01. The sequence goes on from CAIJYT010000043.1 coordinate 1,365, forward strand.
TGGTGTACTTGGCGGTATCGCTTTGTGTCTTGACCAGTATAATTTCATATATCGGTTTCGCGAGCCCTTGCTTTGAGGTTGAGTCAATGTTTGACTTGGTCCTGGCCCTCCATACAAAACCTGCAATATGATCAGGCTGAAGCTGGTTGAAAATTGCCAGGTTAGTATCGGCCTGCTGAAAATCCTTCACATTGTAAAATACTTTGCCGAGGTTATAATAATCCATCGGGGCTGCTTTCTTAAGGATGATTTTCTTCTGGTATGTTTCAATTGACTTGTCATATTTCTTCACTTTTGTATAACATAAAGCCGCTTCGGAAAGAAGTTCCGGCTTAGTGGTATCCATTTCAAAGCCCTTCAACAGTGCTGCAGATGCCTGTTCATCCATTTTATTTCTTGCCAGGATTCTTCCATAATAAATGTAATCGGCGGCACGGATCTTCTCAGGCTTTTCAACGGCAAAAAACTTTTTTATATAATAAAGTGCCTTGTCATACTGTGATGTTTCGAAATAGGCATAGGCAAGAGCCCGGTTAAGGTCATTATTTGTTGAATCAACCTTATAAACCTCATTAAGCTGATTGATCGCTTCTTTATAATCCTGCAGATCAAAGAGGATATTTACGAACTGAATCCTTGCCGTAGTATTTCCGGCCGAAAGCTTCAGGAACCTGGCAAAATCCCTCTTGGCATCATCATTCCTGTTGGCTTTGGCAAGAAGGAATCCTCTTTCTCTGTATGCAGGAGCATAGCTGGAATCAATCTTGATGGCTTCATCATAATAAGTGAGCGCACTCTTGTATTGCTTTGCACGCATCCACAGCTGACCTATGCGTACTTTGGCAAATGGAGACTGGGGATTCAGACTCTGAGCAATATTGTAATTCGTAATGGCGTTGGATCCGTCGTTCAGAAGCAGGATATATGCATCCCCCTTGACAATGAACAACTCATAATTTTTTGGATCCAGCTTTTCTGCATTCTTCAAAATAGCGAAGATTTGTGCGGTATCTTTAACATGCGCTCTTACATAACCGTTAGCCATCCTGATCAGGACATTGGCCTGTTTGGCCGGATCCATAACAATACTTTTATTGGCCTTGCTCGGCAAAAGGGCTGAAGCCTTTGAATAATAATCCTGTCCGGTGCTCCTGTCTTTGTTCAGAAATGCAATTTCTCCCATACCTACCAGGTTAATCGGATTAGCAGGGTCTTTCTGAATGCCAGACTGGAAGATAATCCTCGCAGAGTCAGATATCTCTTTCAGCGAATAATTCGAAGTATCGGAGAAGTATTCATTGATAAAATTTTCGCCATAATAGTAATAGGCCTCACCGTCGGCCGGATTCTGTTTGATCAAAACTTTATAAGCAGAAGCGGCTGATTTGAACTGTTCACTGCGCATAAGCCAGATAGCTGCTTTGAGATCCTGAGCCCGGGTTTCCGAAAGAAACGGGAGTAGAAGCATCAAAATAATAACCAGTCCCGATTTTCTTGAATTACTCATCATAAGGTTATTTGTTCTAATGATTAATGTTTAATTTGAACAATCCTGACAGGCATGGCGGCAGGAACCATCCCTGACCTCAGAACGATAAGCTGGCCCTTCTCGCCTGCAATAAATGAAGATAAGCCATAAGCAAGACCTCTGTATGTCTGCCTGTTGATGCAATAGATGTTTCTTGTAAACGGATAATCTCCCTGTGCAATATATGCCTGGTAAGGTTTGTAGTAGTTTGCGCCTGGATCATTATTACCGGGTGCGCTTATTCCGGCAATCTTTACCTGCCTCAGGAATCGGTTTGAAACCGTATCTTCCTTGTCACTGATCCAGTTCACACTTATAACACCGATAGCATTACGGTTGTTTGTAACAAATGAAATGACACCGGCATTGGAATTAACCGCAAAACAGCTTGGAGGCAGTTTGTCCAGCTTGAACTTTTCCTTGATATACCTTGGGTTGCAGGATTTGTAATTATCAAATACCACTTTTATTTCACCAAGTTTTGATTTAGGGTTCAACTGTTTCCATGTCTTGACCTCACCCTTAAAAATGCTTTCGATCTTATCATAAAACAAGTTTGTGTCGGGGTTTTCAGGATTGACTATAAATACGACGCCGTCATAGGCGATCAGGGTAGTCTTTGGGATGAACTGCCGCGCATTTAAATATTTCTCCTCGTCAACAGTTAGTTTGCGGCTGACAATCATCAAAGGCAGTGAATCTTTCATAAACAGGTCAAAAATATCAGATTCGTTACCGTAAACCGTATCGAACTTTGCATATTTATAAATCGCTTCGAAAGTATAAACCTCGGTATCCAGCAATAAGCGGTAAGAATCGTCTATACCGACTTTGATCTTTCCGTGTGTTGGATTATCGGTCTGTTTGCCTCCGTCCCCTCCCCCGCATGAAGCCAAAAACAGCAGGAATATTAATCCTGCCGCTCCGATTGCCCAGACACTGGCTTTTCCTGTTTTCATAAAATCATTAAATGCTTAGAATCAGCAGGTTTGTCAAAACTGAAACACAAATTTATGAATAATATTATTGCACCTTGAAAATTAATAGGCTAAAATAACGGGAAACCGGTGAAAATGCAAGAAAAATCGGTTATTCGTCAGTTTCTTCCCGCGACTTCGACCATATCCTGGCCAGACGGAATCCGCCGTACAGGAAAAGAAAAACCGAAAAGATTACTTTAGTGGTCTGGGGCAGGTAGCGCAGCATGGGGCTTATGAATATGAAAAACCCAAGGAAGAAATACAGGCAGGCAACGAGGTAAGCGAAGTATTTGTAATATTTTTTCATTTTACGAAGTAGCGAAGTAGCGAAGTAGCGAAGTAGCGAAACTATTATTTCGTAATTCACCATTTCGCTATTTCGCTATTTATCTAATGACCTGGTAATAGGGTATATCCCAGTCCTGGTCGGGCCACTGGTTCCAGTAAGCAGGGTTCAGTATATGGCCGTCCTTTCTGAGGAGCTTCCTTTCGTAAAGATAGATCATGGCACTGAACACTATATCTGTCACTCCTAAAACGGATGTGGCAAGGGCAGATCCGTCTTTCGCCTTTTCTTTTTCGGTCTTTACATCGTATCCGTTAAACTCAAGGATCTCTTTCAGGAACTTAACCCTTTCTTCCGATGCTCCTGTTTCAACAACACTGCACCTGATACCTTCTATCTCTATAACTGTATGCTTACCTTTTAACATGATTTTTTTCTTTTTATTTCGCTACTTCACTACCTCGCTACTTCGCTATTTCAATAAAGTCCGAAACTCAAGCCGTTGATGGTCTCAAATATTGCGCTCACTATGCCGATAGCAAATATGCCAACCAGGCAAAGTATCAGGCCGAGGTTAGTGTAAAAATCGCTTTTTATGCGCTGTATCGGCCTGTCGCTGCGGTTCAGAAACATGGCTTTGATTACCAGCAGGTAATAATATAATGAAATGATGGTGTTGATGATTGCGATAAGGACCAGGATATACAGGCCGTGATTTGCCGCCGCTGCAAACAGGAAGAATTTTCCGAAGAATCCTGCAACCGGAGGGATGCCTGCAAGTGAAAAGAGTGACAGCATCATGACCATGGCAAGCCTTGGATTGGTCCTGTAAAATCCGTCATAATCCTTGATAGATTCGAATCCTGTACGGTTCGATACAATGGATACCACTCCGAATGCACCAAGATTTGAAAAGATGTAAACCAACACAAAATAGATCACGGTAGCCATGCCATATTGGCTCTGCCCTATGATCCCGAGGAGAATAAAACCGGCCTGGGCAATGGAAGAGAAAGCCAGGAATCGTTTCAGATTCTGCTGACGGATGGCAAAGAGGTTCCCCATGGTGATGGTGAGAACAATAACAATGTACAGCACATTGCTCCACATCAGTGCGATCTTGCTGAATACGGTGAACAGAAGTATAGTTAAAATGAATGCTGCTGCTCCTTTGGAAACAACCGAGAGATAGGAGGTGATATTGATGGGTGCTCCTTCATACACATCGGCGGTCCAGAGATGGAAAGGAACAAGGGAGATCTTAAATGCCATGCCTGCAAAGAAAAATATGAAGCCCAGCACCTGGAGTGGAGTTCCTGTAAAAGCCGGACCAACTTCGGCAAAATAAAGGGTTCCGGTTGTCCCGTAAATCATTGAAAGTCCGTAAAGCAGGATCCCCGAAGACAAAGCTGAAGAAAAAATGAATTTCACACCTGCTTCTGCTGATTTTTCTTTGAACCTTTCGAAAGCTGCAAGCGCTGCCAGGGGAATGGTTGCAAGTTCAAGTCCCAGGTAGAACATCAGGAAGTCTCCTGAAGAGATCATATACTGCATCCCAACCAGGGTGGAGAGTAGCAGGATATAATATTCGCTTATCTTCTCATTGTTCTCAGGTTTCCTGAGCCAGTCGACACTCTGTACCATAACAATGAAAGCCCCTATATTCAGGATGTTCTTCAGCATAAGGATCAGGTTTGTAGTCTGGTACATGCCGCCAAACAAACTGCCAGTCGGGCCGGGGATGAAACCGAGGATAAGAACAGCCAGCATGAGCAGGATAGCCGGCGTTATAATCCTTTCCTTTTTACCGGCGGGAAGAAAAATCTCAACAAGTAAAAGAATTACCGTGATGGCAATCAGCAGTAATTCGTGTCTCATGATCAACATGGGTCGGATATTAATTAATTTTTTACTTTTTTCTTTTTAATGAAGTACTGGACCTGCCAGTAAAATCCTTTGCATTACCGGTACCAGTCCGTTATTTATCATATCGCTCAGCCATAACGGGGCCATGCCGATAGCAGTAATACCAATGATGAGAACAACTATGCTGATCCGGTCAAACCATTTCCCGTCGGTTATATGATTGAACTCCGGGTTTTTGATCTTGCCCAGCAGCAGTATCCCCACAACACGAAGAATATAAACTGCGGTCACAACGATGGATGAAACTGCGAGAATAGTGCATACCCTGTGAAACACATCATTATGCTGGAAGGAGCCGACGAAGATCGTCATCTCGGCAACGAAGCCGCTGAATCCCGGGAGGCCGAGCGAAGCGAGGCCGCCGATAACATAAGCTACTGCGAGGAAAGGCATGACTTTCATCAGTCCTCCCATTTCGTTGATATACCTGGTGTGAGTGCGTCCGTAAATCATCCCGATAAGGGCAAAGAAAAGGGCTGTCATGATACCATGGGAGATCATCTGCATAATGGCCCCGTTCATGGCGGTCTGGTTCATCATAAGCACTGCGAAAAGGACAAGCGAGCAATGGCTTACCGACGAATATGCATTGATGTACTTAAGGTCTTTCTGCCAGATAGCTCCGAAGGCGCCGTAAACAACTCCGATGGTCGTAAGGATCAGGAAGATCCATGCCATTTCATGCGCGGCGCCGGGAAGAAGGAACACTGCAACACGGTAACATCCGTAACCCCCGAGTTTCATCAGAACACCTGCATGAAGCATAGATACTGCAGTGGGTGCCGAAGCATGACCGTCGGGCGACCATGTGTGGAAAGGGAAAAGAGCCCCAAGTACGCCGAAACCGATGAAGAGGAATGGGAAAAAGAATCTCTGGGCTGCCATCGGAATGGTCACCTTGGAGATCTGGATGATGTTGAAGGTGAGCTGACCACCTCCGGGTGCAGAATTAAAATAAAGGCCAAGCAATCCAAGCATGATAAGTGCCGAGCCACCCATCAGCATCAAGGTAAGCTTCATGGCTGAATAATGCCTCGGACCGCTGCCCCAGATACCGATAAGAAGGTACATCGGGATAACCGCAATTTCATAAAACAGGAAAAGTGTAAAGAGATCCAGTGAAATAAAAAACCCGAAGACTCCGCCGGCAAGAAGAATCAGTGAAGTGAAAAATTCCCTCGGAAGGTCGGTCACATCCCAGGATGCAAAAATACCTGCAAAGATCACAATGGAAGTTAGCCCGATCATGGCAACCGAAACGCCATCCACCCCAATAAAAAAATGTATATTCAGGTTCTTGTACCAGACCATGTCGGTCGAGAACAGTATCTCTGCCGTATTCCCTGCAGCCCTGGCAGCCAGGAAAAGATAAATGAGGGTCCCGGCCAGGATAAGCTGACAGCCCATCCCGATAACGGCCGTCCATTTGACCTGCATATGGGTCTTGCTGAAAAATATCCCAATGGTAGTCAGAACAGGGATTACGATGAATAATAACAGAAAGCTCATTATCTTATCGTTTTAATTGGTCCATAAATAGATGAATAACAACGCCAGGCCAATGACCCCTGAAACAAAGGCAAGGGCATACTGCTGTAGCTGCCCCGACTGGAATCCTTTGATTTTATCGGAGGCGACATTGGTAACAAAGGCAATCTGGTTCATTGCACCGTCGACAATATGACGGTCGAACCATGCAATGGGACGCGAAACTAAATTGAACAAAATCTTTTTTGTGATGAAGAGATAGACCTGGTCAATGTAAAATTTGTTGAAGGCTGCAGTATAAAATCCGCCGAGAGCAATTGAAATTTTCTTTGAAGTCTCTGATTTCCTCATATACAACACGGTTGCTATCCCAATTCCGACCAATGCAATGAACACTGCAGGGATGGCAATGCCCCATTCGGTATGGGTTTCAAAGGGCATGCCGTCGGAAGTCACAAGTTTTGAAAAAGGAATAAAGCCTGCAAATGTCGAACCAATCGCCAGAACGATAAGCGGGACGGTCATCGTGGCCGGAGCTTCATGAGGTGTATGATGGTAGTGCTGATCCTTTCCCCAAAAAACGTTATAATAAAGACGGAACATGTAGAAGGCAGTCATCCCGGCCACCAGATATGCCATTGCAAATAAAATTTTATTGTGATGGAAGGTTGCAACCAGGATCTCATCCTTGCTGAAAAATCCTGCAAATGGAGGAATCCCGGCAATAGCAAGACAGGCAATGAGAAAGGTGGCATGGGTGATGGGCAGGTATTTCCTTAATCCTCCCATCTCGTTCATATAATTCGAATGGACGGAATGTATTATTGCACCGGCGCCGAGGAAAAGCAAGGCTTTGAAAAATGCATGTGTGAACAGGTGGAACATTGAAGCCATGTAACCAAGGCCTTCCTCCCCGCCGTATCCTGAAACACCAAGCGCCAGCATCATCATACCGATCTGCGACATGGTTGAGTAAGCAAGAACTCGTTTGATATCATATTGGGTACACGCGATCACGGCAGCAAATAAAGAAGTAAAACCTCCTACCCAGGCCACGATCTCAAGACCCGACTGTTCATGATGGAAGATCGGGAACATGCGTGCAACAAGATAAACTCCTGCAACAACCATGGTTGCAGCATGGATAAGAGCCGACACGGGTGTAGGACCTTCCATTGCATCGGGTAGCCAGATATGCAGAGGGAACATGGCCGATTTACCGGCGCCGCCCATGAAAATGAACAGCATCGACCAGGTCATGGTCGACATGCCCAGGAACATGATGCCCTGGCCTGAAGTAAAAGCCGGGCTGTTGGGCCCTGTAAGAGTTATAAAATCAAAAGTGCCTGTATTGTAGGAAAGCAGCAGGATGCCGATAAGAAATCCAAGGTCTGCAAATCTTGTCACAATAAATGCTTTCTTGCTGGCAGCCACCGCCGAGTCCTTCTCATAATAAAACCCAATGAGCAGGAAGGATGAAACCCCTACAAGTTCCCAGAAAATATACATCTGGAAGATGTTGGTTGCAATAACCAGTCCCAGCATGGAGAAGCTGAAAAGCGAAAGAATGGAGAAAAAACGTGCAAACCCTTTCTCCCCTTTCATATAACCCAGTGAATAAATATGAACCATGAATGATACCGTCGTGATGACGATGAGCATCATTACCGAAATGGGATCCAGCAATACGCCTATGTCGATATGAAGCTTATCGGTCAGGTGAAGCCAGGTCATATTGAAACCCAGCACCTTCTGAAAAGCACCTCCGACCTTGTCAAGCACAAAAAAGTACTTGTATGCGGTGATGATTGCCAGTAAAAAGTTAATTCCCAGTCCAGTGGTTCCTATAATACCTGTCACATTGGGTTTGAACCTGTTGCCGGTAAGCCCCGTTCCCACGAACACTATCAGTGGTATCAGAAGTATCCAGATGGTGTAACTGAAATCGATCATATGTTGGTTATATTATGCGTTAGTCTTTTTTACAAAGCGAATAGCGAATAGCGAATAGCGAATGGTTCCCCTAATCGCTAATCGCTGATCGCTAGTCGCTAATACTTCATTTCATTCATGTTTTCCACATCAATATTCACTATACGGCGGTAAATGTTGATGATGATTGCTATGGCAACTGATGCTTCGGCTGCAGCAACGGCAATGATGAAGAGAGTGAAATACATCCCTTCGAGATGCCCAGGGTAAAGGATCTTGTTAAACGCCACGAAGTTAATACAGACCGAATTCAGGATGAGCTCGATCGACATCAGCATAGTGATAAGATTTTTCCGTACAAGGAATCCGTAGATCCCGATGAAAAACATTACGGTGGAGAGAACCAGGAACCAGTGAATGGGTACGCCTTCGAACATAGCCTGAATATTTTAAAATTAATCTTTTCTTTTTTTAGCCAGAATTATCGATCCTATCATTGCAGCAAGCAGCAACACGCTGATGACTTCAAAAGGAAGCGCATAACCGTATTTGCCCGTGCTCAGCATGCCTTCGCCTATGGTGTGGATATCTACCCTTGAGGGGTCGAAAGTCTTTTGAACAAATTCAGTCTGAAGTATTGTCAGAATGCACAACACGGCCCCGGCAACTGCTGCAATTGCAGCATATATCCTCTTGGTAACCGGCGGGATGCTCAGCTTTTCGTTGATATGACTGGTGAGCAGGATTGAGAAGATGATCAGCACGACAATGCCTCCTGCGTACAGAGTCAGCTGTATGGCAGCAAGGAAGTTGAACCTGAGCAGGAAATACAGTCCTGACGTGGAGACCAGCACGAACAACAGGAATGTGGCAGCCCTGAGGATACGCCTGCTGGTCACGGTCAGTAGTGAAAAAACTACGATCACCACCGAAAATAGCAAAAACATGAATTGATTGTTCGTCATTACTCTACACCTTTAATGATGGATGAACCGGGTTGATTTAACACTTTTGTAAGCCTGGCACGGTCGAACACCGCATGCTCAAACTTCTGCCCGTAACCAAGCGCATTGGAAGGGCAGTTTTTAACACATAATCCGCAGAAAGTGCACATGCCGAGATGGTAAATATGCCTGTCGATAATGCGTTTTGGCTTGCCGTCCTCACCTGGGACCCTTGCCGCAATGACCTCTATTGATCCGTTGGGGCAGTTGTTTTCACAAATACCGCATCCGTTGCAGCTATGCTGGTTATTGCTGTCGTGAAGCATGATGACCTCACCTTTGAACCGTTCGAACATCTGCAGGGTTTTCCTGTTTTCAGGATACTGCTGAGTCACGATCTGCCCGGGGCTGAAGAAATACCGGCCTGTGACCGACATCCCTGTTAGCAGGGATTTCACCCCGTGGAAAATATCTGTAAAGTACTTCAAGAAGCTGTTCATAGAATGCTTAAAAATGCCAATGCATTAATACTAAAAATGCCATTACCAGTATATTGACCAGGTTGATCGGGAGCAGGTATTTCCACTCCAGGGTAAGCAGCTGGTCGATACGCAGACGGGGGAATGTCCATTTGAATAACATCATCAGCCAGATAATAAACCCAGTTTTGCCTACGTACCAAACAAACGGAGGAATGTAGTCCATGATGTGGTTGAAGCCTTCCCATCCTGAAATATGGAAAGGCATCCAGCCTCCCCAGAACACTGTTGCTGCAATGGAAGCAACAAGGAACATATTCATGTATTCGGCAAGGAAAAAGAATGCAAATTTGATACCCGAGTATTCAGTATGGAAGCCTGCTGTAAGCTCCGATTCAGCTTCTGCAAGGTCAAAGGGACCGCGGTTGGTTTCGGCTGTGCTTGCGATAAGGAAAATTACAAATGCAATGACAGCAGGGATATGACCTTTGAAAATGAACCAGCCGTTCCTCTGCATTTCCACGATCTCCGAAAACTGCATGGTTCCTGCCAGGACGATGATAGTAAGCAGGGAGAGGCCGACCGAGAGTTCGTAGCTGACGATCTGGGCCCCGCTTCTAATGGCGCCGATGAGAGAATATTTATTGTTCGATGACCAGCCGGCAAGCAGAATTCCTACAACCCCTAGGGATGACACCGCAATCACATAAAGGATCCCGATATCGAAATCTATGGCGTGAAGCCCCTTTGCAAAAGGAACTGCCGACAAGGCCATGAAAGAGGCGATGATCACGATAAACGGGGCAATATTGAAAAGCAGTTTATCGGAATCCTTGATATAAACCAGCTCTTTCATCAGCAGTTTGATGAAATCTGCGATGGTCTGGAAAATGCCGTAAGGTCCGACACGGTTGGGTCCTACACGGTTCTGCATGAATGCACAAACCTTTCTTTCGGCATACACCAGGAACAGGCCGACAACTGCATAGAATAGCAGGAAGACTACCCCGATGATAACCCATTCGGTAACCAACGCCCAGGTAGGTGACATGATGCTGTTCAGCCCCTTGTCAATCCACTGGTTGAATGATGTAAAATCGTAAATATTAAAGGTCATATTACCTTGTTTTTATCTGTCAATATCCGGAATAACTAAGTCAAGAGAGGCGCCGATAGCCACAAGGTCGGCAATTTTCATACCGCGGCTGATATGATCAAGCACACTCAGGTTTGAGAAACTGGGAGTGCGGAATTTCATCCTGTAAGGAGTCTTGTTACCGTCGCTAACGACATAAAGGCCCAATTCACCTCTTGCCGATTCGACCTTCTGGTAGTATTCACCGGCGGGCAGTTTGATCACTGCTTTCATCTTGGCTGAATAATCTCCGGCAGGAATGTTATCGATCAGCTGTTCGATGATATTCATCGATTCATGCATTTCCTGCATGCGAACCATGTAACGGGAATACGTGTCACAGCCATAACGGAGAACCTCGTTAAACTGGACCTGGCCATACATGCTGTATGGTTCATTCTTGCGGATATCGCAGGACCAGCCAGATCCGCGTCCCGAAGGACCCGTGACCCCGTAACTGATGGCATCTTCTTTCGAAAGCATCCCCACCCCCTGGCTGCGCTGCTCGAAAATAACGTTGCCTGAAAGGATACGGTCGTAATCTTTAATTTTCTTCTTGAATGTCTTGATGAAAGCATGTACTCTTTTCTGGAAGTTAGGATGGAGGTCCTGCATCACACCGCCCGGGCAGTTGTAGCTTTGAAGGAAACGGCTTCCTGTCGTTTCCTCCCAGATATCCAGGATCATTTCACGGTCACGCAGACCGTAAAAGAAACAGGTCAGACCACCCAGGTCCATGCCGAAACTTGACCACCACAGCTGATGGGACTGTATCCTGGCCAGCTCATCCATGATCGTACGTATGTACTTTACTCTTTCGGGCACCTCTATCTCAAGGGCTTTTTCAACAAGCAGGCAAACCGCATGGTTGTTGATGTGTGCCGAAAGATAATCTATCCTGTCGGTAAGGTGGATCAACTGGGGGTAAGTGTCTTTCTCACACATTTTTTCTATGCCACGGTGGATGTACCCGCAATGTGGTTTCAGGCTTTTTACCATCTCACCCTGGAGGGAAACCACCAGGCGCAGCACACCGTGTGTTGACGGATGCTGAGGCCCCATATTAATATGGTACTCCTCTTCCTCGATCTTACTGACAGGCAGGTTGATTATCTCTTTCATAGACTAAAATTCAACGATATTTACTTCATCCACATAATCCTTGCGCAGGGGATAACCCTTCCATTCTTCATCCAGGAAAATGCGGCGAAGATCGGGATGGTTGTTAAACTTTATACCGAACATATCGTAGGTCTCCCGTTCATGGAATTCGGCGGTTCTCCATATATCACAAACCGTGTCGAAGCTGGGATTCTCCCTGTCGCCGGTCTTTACCTTGAGAACAACAGCATGCTTGTGAACCG
>CAIJYT010000044.1 GCA_903824935.1 uncultured Bacteroidales bacterium
AACCTGGACAGCTGTCGGGATTCCTCTATTGATAAGGTTGTCCAGCGCTTCCTGCCCGGCTGCGGCGTTTTTGAAATCCTTTGAATAAAACCTTACGCCTGTTCTTTTCTCGAGGTTCCGTCTCATCTGCCCGGGTTTGTTCCTGACGATGAAGGTTGGGAAGGCAAATGATTTCATTTTATGGAAATAACCGAAAAAGATCCCGCTTGAGACCCCGAACACCATGGGTTCAGTTATCTTCATGCCTGCATGGTTAAGTAAGGAAGTGATTGAGCCCGATTCGCAGTGGGCTGCCATTCTATGTTGAAAATTCTCTATGATCATTCGTTTATTTTCTGTTTCCTGACTGCCTTTTCAGGATCTCATCCACAGTGATATTAAAAACAACAGAATATTTTTTCAATGCTGATTCCGGGATCCCGGAAAAATTGCCGGGTTTGAGATGTCTCTTTACTATCCATTTCATCAGCCCGGCCCTTGCAGCAAGTTCTGAGATGGTCAGGTCTTCGAGAACCATATAATATTCAATCGCATTGATCTCGCTCTTTCTTATTTTCTCCTCCAGGGCTTTTTCAAGGTTGTTCCGCTTGAAAAAATAATCGTCAAGGTAATTGGCCGAAATGTATGAACCTGTCTGCATGGCTTCATACTTCCCGTCTTCCTTCTCAACATACAGTATTACCTGCTGTTCAGGGCATTCAGCATATCCGTCCTTTTCTTTCATATCTCCTGTTTGAGGCTCAGGTTTTCCGCTTTGCAAAAATATAAATGCTGCTGATCATTGCAAAAATGAAAAAGAAGATGAGCAGCAGGCTTCTCGGTAAAATAGTCATGATTCCTCCTCCACGGATGAAAACATCAAGGTAATTGTCAATTCCCCAGCGCATAGGGGAAATCAGGCTTATGTCCCGGATTACTGCGGGCATTACGTGAACAGGAAGGAAAGTGCCGCTGATCACCCCCAGGAGCACAACCATCACCGATCCGAACAGTGAGGCCTGTGCCATGGTTTCTGCAGCTGAACCGACAAGTATACCGAAGCCTATTGCAGCCAGGGAGGATGCGGCCGTTGCAAAAAGTATTGCCCCTGCGTTATTGCCGATCTGCAGTTGAGGCAGTCCGAGGAAGTTCGGGAATATCCAAAGCCCTACCAGCATCATCAGGAAGAACTGGACAAGGCAAACAATGAAATACACCAGGACTTTCGATCCGAGAATGATACCGAAACCGACAGGGAGGGTTCGCAGCCTCCTGAATGCACCTTCGTTTTTTTCACTGATGATGCTTGCTGCCAGAGGTATTACTATGAAAAACATTGCAAACAGGATGAAGCCCGGCACTATGTTCTGCATTGCCGTGGGTCTTATTTCAGACTTGGGTGACCCTGCAAACGAATCTTTTACGGCAGGGAGCCTGCTGATGGATTCTTCGACGGTTTTGTCGATCAGGGGTTTCATTTCGCCTGCCGACATTGCAAGCATGTTTTCAACGACGTTCCTTGTCTGGGTTCCCCTGATCAGGTATTTCAGAGGAGCGACAAGGTTATTCCTGTAGGGGCCCGAAAGGGCGGGATCGGAAATGATCTCAAGGGCTGAATCCCCGGGGCCGATATAAATGCCGACAGGATACTTCCCTGTATTTATGAGTGCCGAAGCATGTTCTTTTGTAAGGGGAATTCCCCGGATACTCGTGTCGGCATCAAAAAATCCGCTCTTAACCAGGTTTTCCCTCAATGCAGCTGAAAATGCAGAGTGGCTCTGATCTATAACAAGGAGCTTTGTCCTGCCCAGCTCGTTCTTAAGGGTATATTCCTGGGCAAGGATCACCACGGTCATAAGGATGACCGGCATCAGGAACAGTATGAGAAGGCCTGGAACATCCCTTATAATGATGAGCACTTCTTTTTTAGCCGAAAACAGCAGTTTGTTCACAGGGCAAAGATATATTTTTTATTCCGGGGCTGTTTCCAGGATTGAAAGGGGGGCAACAGTAGGTATCATCTTTGTTAATTTGAATCCTGACTTCCGCAGCAGCCTTGTAAATTCCTCCTTCGTCCTTTCTTTTCCTCCGGGCATAGCCGTCAGCATCTGTACATCTACCATTTTCGCATAGGATGCTATTCCCGGACCCGGCACAACCATTTCCAGGATCAGCAGTTTTGCATTTATTCCCATAGAGACTTTAAGGTTTTCAAGTATACCGATGCATTGCTCATCATCCCAGTTATGCAGAACATTTTTCATCAGGTAAACATCGGCCTCGAGACTGAAAGGTTCCAGGAAGCTTCCGGGGACAAAGCTCATCCTCCCGCCCAGTCCGCATGATTCAATGTGTTCTGCAGCTTTCCTGGCATTTTCGGGCAAATCGAAAAGCCGGCCTTGCAGCGACGGGTATTTTTCAAGGATCTTTGAGAGAAGCAATCCAACTCCGCCCCCGATATCGGCAACAGTCCTGCATTTTGAGAAATCGTAACGTGACAGAACCGGATACAAGGCAAGTTCAGATAATTCCGACATGGAGTTTTCGAAACATTGCATATTTTCAGGATGTTCCTGCAGGAAAGGGTATATGTTCATTCCGAACAGGCTTTTAAATGCATTTTCACCTGTTTTTACAGTATGCATGAGGTTACCGCTTGCCGACCAGTTGATAGTTCCCAGGTGGTGTATGATCATATTGCGCATTGAGCCGTTTCCCTCAAGCAAAGCTCTTGATGTGCTGTTAAGCTTGAACATCCTGCCGGGAAGTTCAGTGAATATTCCTTCGGAGGCCAGGGCCCTGAGCACGCGGTACAGGGCCTCAGTTTGGGTATTCGTTTTTATTGCAAGGTCTTCTACCGAAAGGGGCCTTTCTTTAATGTATCCTGCAATATCCAGCTCTGCAGCAATATAAAGGGGTTGGAGTAGCCAGAATGACTGAAACTGTTCATAAAGGACCACGGAGCCTGGGAACAGCCTGCGATAAAGCTTCAGCAGTAAGCTTCTGAAGCTGCCGAGGGCTTTTACCATGAGATAGGGGGGGGCGCTGGGGGAACTGCTCATAATCCTTCCATCATCCCATCGACCTGCTCATTGGAAAGCCTTGTCCAAACCGGGTTTGAAAAATTTTCGCCATCCCATTCAAATTCAACCATGTCGAAGGTCTCGCCGTAAAAGGAGAGCTTGCTTCCCAGGTCGGGAGTATGTTCAATGAAGATGAAGTTGCCGGGAGCTTCCTTACTGGTCTTAAGGATTTGGGTGGCAAGTGGGGCAACGACCTCTGTTACGGGTGTTCCCGGATTTTGACGGTATATTTCAGTAGCAATGGCAAGGGTTTTCCCATCTTTTCGCTTAACCAGCTTAAGACCGCATTTCGACGGGCTGTCCCAGAACCCGAGGTAGTCAAAATAGTGATCCATGTATTTGTCGAAGGCGGGATTTATCTCCATAATATAAAAGCGAATGGCGAAAGGCGAAAAGCGAAATTAATGTTTATACTAAATCCGTGATTTGTTTTCCGAAGCTGAGGTTGGCAAGGTCCCTGCGGCGGGGACTATACGTGCCGTCGCTGAGTTCCTTTGACATTACCTTGTTAATAAGATTGAACATCTTCATTGTCTGGGGCTCATCCTTGTAAAAAGTATCCCATGCATAATGATAAAGTTCGGTGAGCCTTTCCGGGCTCATATGTTTGGGCTGATATACGACTTTGCCCGCATTATAATGATTCCAGTCCTTATCGAATATACGATTCTGTTTGAGAAGGTCGCTGTATGCCTTGGTGTGCGGGAATGGAGCCAGTACAGTGAATTCAGCAAGATCAAGATCGATTTCAAGAAGGAAATCGACGAGGCGTTTGATATCATCTTCAGTCTGATTGTCCAGTCCGAGTAAAATAGTTCCTTCAACGGCAATGCCGTAATCGTGGTATTGTTTTATGCGGTTGCGGATATAATCCGATGTGTCGAACACAGCCTGGTAGACATACCATGCGCCGGCCTGGGCAGCAAGGTCCAGTACTTCATCCTTGTCTTCGATAGTATGGCTGACCCATTTCTTTTTCAGGGGGATCATGGCTTTAAAAAGTTCTTTTTCCCAGTTCGTGTCAAGGGCCAGTGAATTGTCGACAATGAACAAACGGTTGTTGTCGAGCTGAGATAGCTCTTCCACAACCTTGTCGATCGGGCGGGGTCTGAAACCTCGGCCGCCAAGGTACCTTACCGCACAGGGATAGCAGTCGTAGATGCATCCCCTGGAGGCATGGAACAGGTCGACCATCCTGAAGCCTTTATGATAATACAGGTCTTTTTTCAGAATATTCCTGTTTGCCGGCCCGATCAGGCTCATATCGGGAGGCTTGCTGAGGAAGTTGTATATCTTTTTCAGTTCGTTTTTCCCAAAATCTGCAAAAACGTCATCCAGCCGGCCTTCCACTTCGCCGAGGAATACCGAATCAGCATGCATCATGGTCTCTTCGGCATGAAGCATCGTGGAGATTCCTCCAAAAATAACTTTCTTGCCAAGTTTGCGGTACTGATCCGCAATTTCCCATCCGCGTTTCACCTGGGTGGTAAGCATCATCGAGATACCAACAAAATCAACGTTGTCGTCAATAATCAGGTCTTCAACGTTTTCATCGGTAAAATCTATTTCCACATGGTCGGGTACTGCAGCTGCCATGACTACGGGACCATGGGGCGGGAGGTTAAAGATTGTCTGACCTTCCAGTTTTTCCCAGCGGGGATATATAAGTTTGAACTTCATCTTTTTAAAATTAATCTTTCAATGTCATGCATACTGTGTTTCATGCATGATACAGCCGTTTAATAAAGGCTTAATACTTTTTTGATCCCATATTGCATTCGGCAATACGACTGATGATCTTTTGTTTTTCATTCCAGCGCGGCACCTCACATCCCAGGGCGCGGTAATAATAAGAACGGGCCCTCTCCGGATCTTTCCGCATAAAATAGTATTCAGCGACAAGGAACCAGGATTCATAGTACCTTGGATTGGTATGAATAAACTCAGGAATAAAAGAACTTTCAACAGGCAGAGCCCTGCCCTGGTTGATGCATTCATGAAGGATCTTCCTCATAGCCCCGAACTCAATATAAGCTCTGTATCCGGCTGACTCCAGGAAAGTATCGGGCGGGATATCCTTCACGTTGTCATCAATTTCCACCCCTTTACCCGGAGCTGCAAAATTATGAAAAATTTTTCTCAGGTCGAAGCATTTAAAAGCACCCAGCTGCCAGGGACCTGTCGAAACCCATACAAGACGTTTTGAAGGGCTGAATATAACCGAGTGATGGGCAATAAGCTGGTTCATTGCTTTTTCATTCCCCATTCCGATGTCGGCACCATTCAGGCCCTCACGGTCCCGTAATATTGAGGCGGCTTTTGCGACAGTTAAAGGGGATTCCCTGCAGATATCTTCCTGCAGCCTCCTGAACCTGTATGATGAAGCATTCTCCCTGATATTTTCGATATTCATCGGATCCGAAGCGAATTCAGGTGATTGAAAATGATTCGCGCAAAGAATGCTGGTCCCTTTGGACTCAAAAAGGGTTGTGTGATATGGCGATTTTTCGATAATCGCAGCCCTTCCGTCTTTATCCGAGCCTATAAGCAGTGATTCTGAAATAAAAGTGAGGCGTTTTCCTGCAATAGCATATGCCTGGTCAATATCTGAGGCATATTGCAGTATTTCCCTGGCAAGCAGTGAAATCGGCATGCGGGCCGAGAACGGGATCTTTGAGCGTGCAGCGTTTATTGTTACTGTCAGACCTTCTTCATTCATACCAGAAACAGCGCCTGTCATTCCCCCCCAGGTCACCATCATGAAAGCATGGCCTGTATCGGGTTGCTCGAAACAGATGATCTTGTTCCTGGCAAATTCGTCGCCCATGTAAAAATCAAAATTCCTGCCTACGATCAGGCTTCCGTCATTGGTTGAATTTCCCCAGGCGCCGAATGATGTGCATCCGACAAGGCTCAGTTGCTGAAGAGCATGCCCTATATCATGGGCCGAATGATAGTTCAGCATCCTTTGGTAATTGCTTCCTATAAAGGCAAATTCAGGGTTTGCGCTATTGCTTATGCCGTAAATTTCCTGCCTGGTTTCGAGGGAGACATACTTATCGAGATCGCGGTTGAACCAGTAAATGAAATATTTAAGGAAGCGCAGGTAGAAATCCGAAGGTATCATCTTCCGGATCTGGTCTACAAAAGCTTTCTCCTGCCAATATATCAGTGTTTTGGCCAGTTTGCCGTTAGCAACACCTCGTTCATAGGGATTTCCTTTCAGGTACATCAGCCAGAGACCTGAAGTATCCTTCTTAAGCCAGGACTGCCCGCAGCGGCTCTCACCACCGGGAAGGCACCTGACGGTTAATGTATCTGCCGAGCGGTCAGCGACCGGGGGAGGAGAAATGCTGATAGAAATCCTGAACCAGGACCAAAGGAGCAGTACCAAGGCTGCCAGGATGAAAAAAGCCAGCCATCTTTTATTGCGCGGCAGATATCGTTTATCCTGCATCCCTTATTTTATTAAACAGGTATTCAAGGCCAAGAATCTCAGCGCAGGTCATAACAGCTCCTATGGTTACACCTGGGGCGCCGTGCATGTTCAGGTTCTGGCCTGTAAAGTAAAATCCCTGTATTTTAGTATGCGGCAATATCATGGTCCTGAGGTAATTTCCAGATTCCTTCCTGATCCCGTACATGGAACCTTCGGGGGCTCCCGTGTAATCCCGCCAGGTCAAAGGGGTGGAAATTTCCATTGTTTCTATATAAGAACGAAGTCCCGGGAATTTTCTTTCAACCAGCTCTAATAATTTTAATGCTTTTTCTTCTTTAAATGCTTTATAATCCCTTCCTCTCCGGCCTGTGGACGTGTTTTTCCATTTTTTTACTTCATCGAATTCCATGTATGAGAGAATGCAAACCGCTGATGAATGTTCTCCTTGCCTTGCTGCAGCAGGCGTGTAAAGGAAATACATTCCGGGCCAGTCTTCTGCCTTCTTTTCTGAATCAGTCCAAACATCATGGGAGCAGTGATAATAAAGATTGTGGTCAAGGTACGGAAAGCTAACGGGTTTGAGGCCGAGATATAAACCGAACGATGAGACAGTATTCTCCATACTCACTATCCTTGAGCGAAATGATTTTTTAACCATTTCAGGTTCAAGCAGGGATATGGCCCTCTGAGGGTGGATGCCAGCAATGACGCGCCCTGCGACAAAATTCTCATGGGCGGCGGTCTCAACCTGGAATTTATTTTTCAGGGATGATATTTTCCTTACCTCGTTTCTTGTAAGCAATGTGCCTCCGTTGGCAATTATTCCGGCGACCAGGAGTTCTGTGATCTGGGTGCTCCCTTGCCTCAGTCTCCAGGAACTGCTTATGAAGGAATGGTTGATCAGCGCATACTGGTGCCAGGGAGTCGTTTGTTTTCGCCCGGCATATAAAAAATTATTCCCTGACAGTACCTGCAAAAGCTTTTGATTTCCGGGATCGGGGCCTGCCATTTCACTCATGAAATCCCATGCATTGGTCCCCATCCATGTGGTTTTTGTCATCTTGTCGGTAAGCTCAAGATTATATAAAGGAAATGCCGACACTGTTTCTTTCAGGGCTTTAACATAGCGGTCAAGGAATTCTCCGGATCCCGGGAACTGCCCCGCCAGTGAGGCCGTAAACCTGTCAAAACCCTGGGCGAATTTATAATCCCTGCCCTCAAGTGTTACCAAGTCGAAACAATCCTCATTCATCCGCTCAAGGTCCAGTGCATCTGAAAGTCCGAAATATTTCCAGTAGGAGTGAAGGGTCTGTCCCGGCAGCATGCTCCCTATATAATGTATCCCTGTGTCAAATGAATTCCCGCCCCTGCTGAAACTCTGAAGGCAGCCTCCCGGTATGGCCTGCTTTTCAAGAATGCAGATTTTGAAGCCTTCCTTGCTTAAAATATAGCCGCAAAGCAAACTCCCAAGTCCTGAGCCGATTATAATGACATCATAGCGGTTCATGAATCCTGCTGTTTTTTCAGACGATAATAAGTATTCGAGCTGTATGTCTTTGAATCCAGTATCTCCGTAACAAACCCGGCCATGCTTGCAATCCGTTCAATTTGCCCTGTTGAAAGAAAATGTAGTGAGAGGGACTCATCATAAGTCTTGTTAAACCTCATGCCTGTAGAGAATATCTCGGTAAGCCTGGACCTTGAATGACCTGTTTCACGATTCGAATCCGCATCACGTATGATGATGAATCCACCCGGATTAATGTTCCCCATGCATTTCAGCAGCAGGTTTTCCTGTTCCTTACCGGGAAGATAATGCAGGACATCACTCAGTATAATACAGTCATGAGGCGTAATATTATATGACCTGATATCTGCAGCCTCAAAATGCAGCCTGGGTGAATTAAGGAAGCCAGAAGATGCAACCTTTATTTTTTCTTCATCATAATCTATCCCGCATATTTCCCTTGCAGGCGAAGTAAGCGCAAGCATATGGCTTATTATCCCATATCCGCAGCCAAGGTCAAGGATACTGCCCTGGCGCGGGACAATGCCTGCCATTAGCTGATAGTTCTTCTCCAGCCTTAGTTTGACCCTGGTATACCATTCAAGCACAGGACCCTTATACACATAGTTCAGGCAAAGCTTCCTCCGGTAATAGGACGCGCTGCCTTCATCCGCAGTAAAACGTTCATATTCCCGGATGTAAAACTGCCGGATTGCTTTTGTCTTTTCCCTTGAATCCGTTCCGTACGATTTATCGTCAATAGAAATGCGTTTAAATATCTTTTGCCTGAAACTGTTCGGTCTTCCCCAGAATGCACCTTTGGGAAGAAAATCACCGCTTCCGAACATCATTACCGGGAGGATATCAATACGGAGTTGCTCTGCCAGGTAAAAAGCCCCCCTGTGAAACCTCTGAATCCTGTGATCGGATGAACGGTGGGCTTCAGGGAATATGAGTATGGAATATCCTTCTTTTACTTTTACCCTTAATTTATCCATGATCGAATCCAGTCCGTTATCTACATTATAAAAGCTGGAAAGCCTTGCTATAGGCCCGAATACAGGGGAATTATAAACCCAGGTTGTGGTAAGAATGATGATCCTGGGATGAAGCCTCAGCATTGCGGGTGTTTCTATAAGCGATTGGTGATTGCTGATGATCACTGCGGGTTTGCTGAAGTCCTCGTGGTAAGGATTATACAGCTTCTGGTCAGAGAAAGTAATGAATATGTAAAACTTTGAAAGACTGCAGAACATCCTGTGAAACAGGTTTTCCTTCCAGCTTCGTTTTACCGGCACAAGGAAATACAGCAATGATCCCAAAACTGCAAGTATGAAAGCGATGAATACGATATTGAACCAGGTGATCATCGTCTTTATAAAAATCCTTGCAGTTATCGGGAATTTATTCCTTTTCAGCCTGGATGTAATGAACCAGCCTGTAAGCAAGGGCTGTATTGAAAAAGATATCATTACGAGAACAAGGATACCGAATACCGAGATCAGTGCGATGGAGTTCAGTGCCGGGTGCTTAGCTGTAAACAGTGCTGCTACCCCGAACAGTGTCGTTGCAGATGAAAGTATAATGGAGACCCGGTAAGATGAAATATTAAAGGTTTGGTATTTGTAATCCTGCATGATCCCCCTCATCATCAGTATGCTGTAATCGACACCCAGGCCGAAAATAAAGGATGATATGATGATGTTGAAAATATTGAACCGTATTCCCGTGGCACCCATGAACCCAAGAGTAATCAGCCAGGAAAGATACATGGGGACAGCTGTGAACAAAGCCATTTCAATCCGTCCGAAGGATATCCATAGTAACAGGCTTACAAAAAGCATTGACAGCATTACCAGGCGGTCGAAATCCTGTCTGACCCTTGAAACAAACTGCGTGGTTAATTTCTGCCTGTCAAAAATCACAACCCCCTGCTGGTTCCTGAACGCCTGGTAAACCATATCAATATTCCCGGGGCTTACCCTTGCAATGCAGCTGATCATTGAAAGGCCGGGCTGCTCATTGATGAACTCAGAAAACAGGGCATTCACCAACCCTGCCTTATACTTCTCACCGGGCGCTGTATATTTTTTGTTCAGCATAATGCCGAAGCCATCGAAAGCCCCCGGCCTGAAGCCGGTTTTGTTTGCAGCTATCCCTATGTCACCGGTGATCTTCTTTGACCTGGCGGCTGTGAAAAAGCTTTCCCATCTTTTCAAACGCAAATCCGTAAGGGAATCTGAAAAAAGAAGTGTGCGTATCCCCGAAACATTTGAAACCTGTTTATTTTGTATCAGCGCGTTCAGCCGGACCTGCACCTTTTCATTCAGTTTCAGGGCTTTTTCACGATCTGAACCTGTGGCGACAATGTAAATGTTTTTGAATTTCCCGCTGGATATGCTGTCAAGGGTTTCCCCTGCTTTTCTCAGTCCGGGTTCCATAAAATTCAGGGTATTCATATCTGTTTCAAAACCGGCTTTCCTGTAAAAGAAGATGCTGGCAAAGGTAAGCAGCCCGAGCAGGACCAGCAGTGCTGCATTCTTCTCATATGCCATGTTCCCCAGGCGGTCAATAAAAATCGAAGTAGCTGTAGGCCTAATCCTGCTGAAACGTTCAGAAAGCAGCTGCGGCAGGAATAACAGGGCAAAGAGGGCAGCCCCGGAAACACTGATTGCTGCAAACCAGCCAAGGTCATGCAGCACGCTGGATTCAAGGAAGACCAGGCATAGAAACGCTCCTGCAGACGTAAGGGCGCATACGACAATACTTTGAGACATTTCGCCAAGTGTCTGTTTTATATCTGCGCATCTCCTGAAATGATTGATCAGGTATAGTGAATAATCGATGATCAAACCAAGTATCACCGAGCCTATGCCTAAAGCAATGGCAGATACAGATCCCTTTGTATAGGCAAGGACGGCAATGGCGAGGCCGCCTCCGAAAGCCGCTGGAAGCAGGCCGAGCAAGGGAACCAGGGCCGACCTGAAATAAAATCCAAGCAGAAGAAAAATAGCCAGCAGTGCAATGGCCAGGGTAAGCAGGATATCCTTCTTCAGCCGGTTTGCATTTCCAACAGCAACAGCGGCAGCCCCGAAATATTCCGCCCTGAAGACCCTGCCCTGGTTGATTTTCAGGGCTATGATCTCGTCGAGCCTTTTCAGCAGCTCGCCGTTCTTCCCGGTTTCTCCGGGAGGATACTGAGGGGTAAGGAAAATGAGCAGGTGGCGGTGGTCCCTGCTGACCACGTACCCGTTATATGACTCATACTCATCATTGCCCTGAAGGGTTTGCAGCTTTCCAACAGCCAGGCCCTGTATGCCGACAGGGTCATTGAGGACCTGCCCTCTGATTGCGAATGAAGCGGGAGAGAGCAGCTTCCTGTAATCGCTCCTGATCATTTTTTCAATATTGACTGCGGATGTCAGTGTATCCAATCCATAGTAATCCCTTTCATCAAGGAAAAGCGGCAGATTGTCGCGGGTGCCTATAACAAGGCTTTCAAAGAGGGAATCATCGGCTTTACATGAGAGTTTGCTGAAATACCCCTTGCAGCATGAATCTATTGCTGCTGTGAGATAATCGGCCTGCATGCAGAGACCGTCTTCTCCAGCTCCCGTGGAGGTGTCGGCCACAGAAAGGCTTATAATGAGTTTTTCGGTAAACCTCACATGGTTTACCACATAATCAAACAAATTGGTTTTATCAGCTTTCGTGGAACTCCCCGAAATATCTTCCACAAACCGTATCTTCAGTATTCCCGGAACGATAAAAACAAGGATTGCTGCGAACAACAGCAACGTCATCCATCTTTTATTATGCAGTAAGTTATATATGTAGATGAAAAAATTTGACATCAGGACAACATACTCATTTTATTATAAACGTATAACAGGTATCAGGACGATTTAGGTTTTCTGAAAATCTGAAGAAGTATATAAGTGATGCTGCCCAGCACCAGCGAAAGGATAATGCCGAAAACAACGCTGCCTACAAGATACTGCACGAAATTCGATTTAAGCCATTGATAATCGAAACCTGATGAATAAACTGCTCCTTTATTAAACCCTACAACCAGACCGCCGGTCTCATAACTTAAATACAGGATCAGCGGAAGAACAGGGGGAATGCTGATGTTCGAGGCAGCAACGGTAACGAATTTATTCAACTTGAAATAATGGGCAAGTCCGAAAGCAATCATCATCTGCCATCCCCATACAGGCAGAACACCTATAAACAGCCCCAGCATGACCGACGAGGTAATCCTGGTATTCGAATCATTGCTGTCGAGGATGTACTCCCTGATAAAACCCTTTATCGATTTTTTTTTCAGCCCTTTGGCAAACATGAAAGGCCTTACCCAGAGCAGGGCCATGAATACGAGGATGGCATTAAGAAAACTGGTCCTAGTAAAATCAGGCCCTTTCCTGAAATGCGATACTCTCGTTTCCCTGGGTGCATAGTAAACATCAATGGGAACCGATAGTATTTTGACCCCTTTCCAGGCCAGGCGCACCAGTATCTCGACTTCAAACTCATATTTGCCGGTATAGAATTTCCCCGTTTCACGTATAGGATCAAGAGGGTAGAGGCGGTAACCGGTTTGCACATCGGCAACCTTCTGCCCGGTCTCTATCCTGAACCAGAAAATTGAGAATTTATGCCCAAAGCGGCTGGAACCCGGAACTTCGGGTGAATCCATATCCCTTGCGCCAAGGATGAGGCTGCCCGGCTCCTTTCCCAGCAACTCTATGAATTTGGGTATATCCCCGGGCCTGTGCTGACCATCGCTGTCGATGGTGATCGCATAACGGAAATTTTGCACTATCGCCATCGCAAAGCCTTGTTGCAGTGCCCGGCCTTTCCCCCTGTTTTTATCGGAAGTGATCGTCATTATCCCGGGAATATTCCGCAGGATTTCCGATGTGCCGTCATTTGAGCCGTCATTTACAACGATAATATTTTGGGTATACAACTGAACTTCGCAGATTACACCTTCGAGTGTTTTTTCATTGTTGTAAGTCGGAATGATGACGCAGCACTTGAGATCAGCTATCTTACTGCGGATTTCCTCGTTAACTTGCATGAGTTTTGATATCAGTTAAGGCAGATAAAAACAAAAATAGCAAAAAATCGTAAATTTGGCCAATGAAAATCCTGCTTATCAATACACCGAGGTCCCCGGAAAACAGGATACTTGAGTTCGCGCCGGCACCTGCAAAACAGTTTATTCATAAGCGATTGATAGGCCCGCCGCTGGGGCTGATGACCATTGCAGCGGCAGTGAAAGATCATGACGTACTGCTGTTTGACACCAAAGGCGAGTTTGACCTTCATCCTGAGCATCCCACGCTGGCTGAGCTGGTGAAAAAGCTTGTGAATGATTTCAGACCGGACATTGTTGCCAGCACTGCTATAACCTCCGAACTTTATTATGCGTTTGAAATATTTACAGAAGCTAAAAGGAATGACCCACGTATTGTTACTATTTTAGGTGGACTGCATCCCACACTGCTTCCTTTCGATTGTTTTCATCCTTCGGTGGATGTGGTTTGCCCTGGGCAAAGCCCTCATATTTTCAGGGAGGTTGTACGTGCAGTGGAAATGAAAGCAGGCCTGGATTCCATTCCGGGCATTCTGCTTAACAAAGGATCAGCGCTTGTAAAGACGCCCGGCAAACCGGCTCCCTGGGATGCTGCCAATGCCGATTACCTGATGCCCGACAGGGAACCTTTAAAAAATTGGATAGAAACATACAAGGTAGGAGGGAGTCCCTTTCCCAGTACTTATGTATTTACTTCCCTGGGCTGTCCGTACAAATGCACATTCTGCTCAATCTGGCCCCAGTTCAAGGGTAAATATTACCAGCGCTCGGTCGAAAGCCTGATCACTGAACTGCAATCAATTCCCGATTACCCGGTAGTCAGGTTTGCCGATGCGAATACGGTGGTTGACCTGGACTTTATGAGCCTTCTGTTTAACAGGATACTGGAAGAAGGCATCAGTAAGACTTTCGTTATGGACATCAGAGCTGATGTCGCAGCCCGGCATCCCGGTATAATACGAAAAATGGCTGAAGGTGGCCTCAAAGTGGTGATTTGCGGTTTTGAATCATACCGGGACGAGGAACTCAGAAAATACAACAAATCGTCGGCTGCAAGCGACATTGCTGAAGCTATTAAGGTGTTCAACGACAATGGCATCATGATCAGGGGAAATTATGTAATACCCAACGATTATTCTGAAGACGATTTTAAAGCCCTTGAAGAATATTCTTCAAGCAATCCCGTGGTATATGCGGGGTACACCATCCTTACTCCAATGCCGGGCACAGTATTCTACAAACAGGTGAAGGACAAGATCATTGACCATGATTATCTCAGGTACAACTTTTTTAACTCGGTATTGAAGACGACCCTGCCGTACGAAAAATTTCATGAACGTGTAGGCAGCCTCTGGCTGATCAAAAAAGGAACAGACGTGATATGATGAAAATTTTGCTGGTCAACACAAATACTGAAAAATTTCCTTACCCTATCCCCCCTCTTGGAATATGCCTGATCGCTTCCTTTTTACAGGAACATTACGAGGTCAGTATATACGACGGGATGTTCGATGAAGGCAGGAACCTGGAAGCCGTGGTAAACAGTTTTAATCCAGATTTCATTGGCTTCAGTATACGTAATGTGGATGAAGTTGTCCCTGAACGAAAGACTTTCTTCCTTGAAGGTGTTTATTCCCAATTTATAGCACCGGTGCGCAAGATCACAACGGTGCCTCTGATTTTAGGAGGTAGCGGGTATACCATATTCCCTTCAGAGATCCTCGAATATACAGGCGCAGATTATGGTATTGCCGGTGAAGGAGAAGAAACATTACTTGCCCTGTTGGGGAAACTCGGGAAGGGAGAGGATGTCACCGGAATACCCAATGTCTTCACCCGGGAAAGCCAGGGAGCACAATCACTGAAGAAAGAAAGGGATTACGACAAGATGCCCTGGTCCTGCATTGATCAGAAGCTGGATTTCAAACCTTATACTGCAAGGGGAGTATACAGCATTCAAACCAAGAGAGGCTGCGCCCTTCAATGTATTTACTGTTCCTATCCTCTGATAGAAGGGAAGCAATACAGACTCAGGGCACCAGCATCAATTTCAGCTGAAATTGAAGAAGCCGCTGCCAGGCTTGGCCCGGAAGTTACATTTGAATTTGTAGATTCCACTTTCAATGAGCCCAGGGGGCATGCCGAAGAGATATGCAGGGAACTGATCAGGAGGAAAATAAAAGTAAGGCTGAGGACCATGGGCATCAATCCCCGCAACACCAGCAGGGAATTATTCTCGCTGATGAAAGAGGCAGGTTTTGCCCAGATAGACGTAACGCCGGATTCTGCATCTCCTTCGCTTATCAGGAGCCTTCGCAAAGGGTTTACCACGGGTGACATACAAAGGACTGCCAACCTCATCAGGGAATTCGACATGCCTTCAATGTGGTTTTTCCTTTTTGGAGGTCCCGGTGAAAACAGGGAAACATTTGATGAGACCCTCAGTTTTATTGATAATTTTATTAATCCCGATGACCTTGTTTATCTCTCAGGCGGTCTGAGGGTTTATCCCGGGACACGGCTTTATGATGTTTCTTTGAAAGAAGGCAGGATCGCTGCTTCGGACCTTCTGCTCCATCCTCCATTTTTCTATTTTTCAAAAGACTCACCACAGGCCGAGCTTAAATCCTGGATTGATGCTGCATGCCTGGAGAGGCTTAATTGCCTCCCGGGTGCGATAAGCAATCCGCCTCAAGAAATGCTGCGCGAAGCAGTTGCATTGCGCCAGTCCGAAGGGATTAACGAACCCATGTTCCGCACCCTGTTGAGGATTCGAAAGAAATGGAAGGCGGATGGGTTGCTGTAAAAGAAAACGAATGTCGAATATTGATCAATATTCGACATTCGATTATTTAAAAAGGGAATCCCATTTCACAAACTTTCCCGAGCCGGAAATGAATTTGGAGTTCTTATACAATGCCAGGGAAGGGCCGCATTCAGTAAAGTGACTGATGCCCAAAGCATACATCTGCTGCTGGGTTGCCAGCCAGTTAAACGGAGTATGGATATTTTTTACGACCTCTGCCCTGACGAGGACAATATCGTCAATTCGGACCTGGTTAAGCACCGAAATCAAAGGGATTCGGGGTGAATGCACATCCGCAGTAAAGACAGTTTTTGAAAATTCAGATGCAGCTTCCTCAAGCAGGTTTGTGTGATAGGGGATGGTTACACCAAAAGAACGGGCGTGTAAAGCACCTTCTTCACTGGCTTTTAAAACAAATACATTGATGTGAAAACTGTCGCCGGCCAGGATGAATGAATACTCGCTGTTTCGGTTCACAATCATCAGGTTGAGATTGCTGTTAAGCACAATTTCGCCAATATCATTTTCGCTCAGGCCGATCACCCCGCACATTCCGTAATGAGTGTGAGGTAATGTTTTCCTGATGGCCTCATATGCTTTCTGAATGAGAAGCAATCCTGTTTCAAACGAGATAGAACCTGCAATGAAAAGGGCGGCATAAATTCCCATACTGTAACCGGCCGTCATTCCCGGATTAACCCCTTTATTGAGAAGAACACGGGCGCAGCTACAGCCATAGATATACGACAGGTACTGGTTCAGCAGTTCATCTTCAATGAGGGGATTGGATACGGCATGAAAGGCAAGAAGTTTTTCATCTGTACATGCTGCTGCTGTGTTGAGATAAGATTGAAAAATCTCATTGAACGCAGGAATGTTGCGGGAAGGATCCTCGCGATAGTCACTTATGAAAGCCGGGAAAACGAATGCAGGTTTGTCTTCAGCCAAATGCGGAATTATTTATCAAGTTCCAGGAGGCGATTTTCGTGTTCGATGATCAGCAATTGCATTTCAATCAGCTGACCAATGGTTTCAACCGGGTGTTTAACGGCATATTTGCCGATAGTTTTAAGTTCAATATCCAGGTTGTACTTTTTCTTGAAAATCTCGATCAGTTCAAGGAACATCAGGGAATCACCGTCAAGATCCTTGATTATACTGGTATTATCGTTGATCTGTGATTTATCTGTTTCACATTCTTCAGCAAAGAACGAAAAGACTGTCTCTCTGACTTCATTCCGGGTGTTCTCTGTGATTTTAGCCATTGTGGTATTTTTTTGCAAAATTATACTTTTCCATGATATTTCCGAAAAACAAGTGTGGCATTGTGGCCTCCGAAACCGAAGGAGTTGGAGAGGGCGACCTCTATTTCTTTTGGCCTGCTTGTGTTTGGAACATAATCAAGATCCAGGTCAGGATCGGGATCGGTGTAATTTATTGTCGGGGTAAGAATACTGTTTCTCAGGCTTAGCAGGGTGATGATGCTTTCAATAGCACCCGCAGCGCCTATGGTGTGGCCAATCATCGATTTGGAGGAAGAGACCGGGATTTGATACGCTTTTTCTCCAAATACCCTCTTTATGGCCAGGGTTTCATAACGGTCATTGAGTTCAGTTGAAGTGCCATGGGCATTTATATAATCCACATCATCTTTTTCAATTCCGGCATCTTTAATAGCTTTTTCCATGGTGGCTGACATTCCTTCACCGTCTTTCATCGGGGCCATAATATTGTATCCTTCGCTGGTAAGGGCGCTTCCTGCCAGTTCCCCGTAAATCGTGGCATTGCGCTTGATGGCATGTTCTTCGGACTCAAGGATCACGACCCCGGCACCTTCTCCAATAACAAACCCGTCCCTTTTTGAAGTAAACGGCCTGCTGGCGGCTTCAGGAGTATCATTGGCGACTGAAAGAGCATACAAGGCATTAAACCCGTTGATCTCCTCGGGATTTATAATTGAGTCCGCACCTCCTGCAATCACGATGTCGGCAATGCCGTTCCTTATCATCTGCATTCCCATTGAAATGGCATAGGCGGATGATGCACAAGCAGTATTGATAGAAAAATTGGGCCCCTGAAGCTGGTATTCAAGCGATATCCATGCAGGCATTGAATTGGTCATGCTTTTGAAAACCGTATTCTGGAGGGAAGTGTCTTTTTCAACGCTTGAGTTACCTGTATTGACAACTCCCATGATGACCGAACAGCGGGTCTTATCCTCTTTCTCAAAATCCAGTCCCGAGAGTGAAACTGCCTGCTTGGCCGCGACCAGGCACATCCTTGTAACCCTTGTCATTTGCCCTGATGCCCGTTTCTTAACAAGGGTTCTTGAAAATTCCTCAAAATCACGGGGAACCTCAGCGGCTATTCGGGTCGCGCATGAAGAGGCATCGAAAAGCGTGATCTGTTTCACCCCGCTTTTGCCTTCAACAAGGTTTTTCCAGAAGGTGTCCAATTCGTAACCCAGGGATGAAACAATTCCCATCCCGCTGACAATAACTTTTAACGGCATTTTAAAATTTTACTTGTTCAGTGCAATCGCCCAATTTTTCAGCAGGTCAACATCTGCCTGGGTGGGAACGTTATCAGCGTTGTTCTTGCGCCATTTTCCCGGGGGCATTTTGCCTTTGGAGACTTCTTTATAGATATCCTGAGCTTTACCTGCCTGTTTCTTTGCGTCATATGAAGTCCAGGCTGCAAAATTCACATGTGCCTTTGCCATTCCATTACCATCGGCTCCATGGCAATCCAGACATGCTTTCTGAACTATTTTCATCACAGAATCGGGCAATGCCGGATTTTCCAGGTTGTAACTTGATGACACTGACGCGTTTGCAGGCCTGAAAGCCAGGGCTATAAAAAACACCACGCTCAGCGAGATCCCTATAAATGTCATTGTTTTTTTCATCTTTTCATAATTTTATCATAACAAAAGTACGTAATTAATCAAAAGGACCCTTGTCGGTCCCGAAATATTCTTTCAATGCCTCGTTAAGTTCCTGTATGGTCAGTCCCGAGCGGGTAATCAACCTCCTGGCTGAATTTTTAAATGTAAATTCAAGGTGGTTCCTGATCTCTTCATGATTTTCAGGTAAGGTCTCAGTTACTGTGGTTCCCTTTGAATTTCCTGTATAATCATAAAATCCCCGGCCTGATTTTTTACCCAGGTTCCCCTGCGAAACTTTTATTTCAAGCTCCCTTATCAGGGGAGCGTAATAATCGGCATGCGGATAATCCCTGGTATAATTTTTAATACTGAAAAGCATTGTATCAAGCCCTACATGATCAAAAAATTCAAAGATTCCCGAGGGGAAAAGTGAACCTTTTACAGCACTGTCAATCTCTGCAAAACCAGCCTTGCCCTGGTCGGTTATACGAAAGGCCTCATTCTGCACATCAAGGAAGACACGGTTAAGGATGAAGCCTTCCTCTTCGCTTAGCAGCAGGGGATTATGTTTGATTGAGGATACAAAAGCCTGAAGCCTGCCGGTAGTATGATCAGAAGTCTCTGCTGATTTTATTACTTCGACCACATTTACAAGGTTCACAGGATAAAAGAAGTGCAAACCTGCAAAATTTTTTGCACGATGAGGGGAGGGGCAGAGTTTTGAGGGATTAATGGAAGATGAGTTCGAGACCAGGATGGCGCCGGGTTTCATAAACTTATCGGCTGCAGCAAGGACTTCCTTTTTCACTTCCACATCCTCAGGCACGGTCTCAATTACTATATCACAAGTTGCAAGGTAGCTGATAGAAGATGATATTGTTGTTTGCTGCAGCCGCTCAAGCATTTCAGCAGTAATGATCCCGTGTTCAGAAAGCCTGCGGATTTTTTTTTCAAATGCATTTCGGATCTTAGCCAGGTCGGCCCGGGGACTTACGATCCAGCAAAGGTTGAAACCCGATTCGGTCAAATATTGAATGAGGTTGGCCCCCATTTTTCCCTGACCTATAACACCAATGGTCTTGTCTTCCACTGCCCTTTCTTTCCACTTCCCGGTTTCCTGGGCCATGACGATCCTGCGGTATTCATCCATCCGATGGTGGTGCTGCCTGATATTCCTGTTTATACCCAGCATGGTCAGCAAAAATCCGAGTCCTTTGTCGATTGCGATCTGCTTACTCCTTATACGACTGAAAATAAAACTGAACAAGGCTTTACGATCCCTGTCGGAAGTTAACACGAACTCCTTAAAGGTGATCCATGACAGACGGGCCTTGAGCCAGGCCGGGATATCGCCCCCCTGACGGGTGAATGCGCCGTTGCTGAACAGGGCTTCAGCCTTCTGCCTGATCACTGGAAATGAATAAAGCCGCGTTATCGTTTCCATGTATTTATCAAATATTCCGATCTGCGACATGTTCATATAGGCAATGGTAGGGAAGTGCCCGACCCCCAATTCGGGGTCGGTGTCGATTATTCTTCCTTCCTCCAGGAGTTTCCTATAGATTTCCGTCCCCGGAGGGGCGTTCAGAAGATGAAGGTTGACGTTAGTAAGATTG
This sequence comes from uncultured Bacteroidales bacterium, assembly GCA_903824935.1. Classification (GTDB taxonomy): domain Bacteria; phylum Bacteroidota; class Bacteroidia; order Bacteroidales; family FEN-979; genus CAIRDP01. Next base: position 20,419 of record CAIJYT010000044.1, read on the forward strand.
TGTTCAAGTGAGAAATTGAAGATACGTTCAAACTCATCTTCCGTATCATGATCAAAGCCTACAACAAAGCTGGCATTGATCTGTATCCCTGCCTCATGGATCTTACATATGGCTTCAGTATAGATGGAGCCGCCCCGGTTGTGATGTTTCTGTGTTTCATCCAGGCTTTCGGGATTGAGAGATTCAAATCCCACCAGTATATTGAAACATCCGGCTTCGGCCATCAGTTTTAACAGCTCTTCATCAGTGGCGACATCAAGACTGCACATACAGCCCCATGAAATGCCAAGGGGGATGAGTGCTTTCATCAGCTCTTTTGCGTACCTCTTATTTATTGTAAGGTTATCATCGACAAAAAAGAAATATTTGGAAGGCGCTGCTTTAATCTCTTCAACAACGTTGTCGATCTCCCTGTACCTCATCTTCCTGCCAAAATTTTTCGATACAAGGCAGAAGTCGCAGTTGAAAGGGCAGCCTCTCGATACCTGTATGGCAACCTGGAATATCTTATTCATGTTCACAAGATCCCAGCGCGGCGGCTTTTGGAGCCTGTATTCAGTATACGAGGCAGATTCGTATACCTGTTTCATTTCCCCCTTTTCAAAATCAGCGAGGCATTGTTCCCATTTACCTTCAGCTTCACCAACAACGACGGCATCTCCATGTTTCAGGGCTTGAGCGGTCAGATAAGAAGCATATGGCCCTCCGAATACCACTTTTGCCCCCATCGAACGATAATGGTCGCCAAGCTCGAATGCTCTGCCGGCAGTGGCGGCAAGGGTCGTGATCCCAACAATATCAGGTTTGATGCCCGTGGGAATGTCTTCGATCTCCTCATCATAAATGAAGATGTTGTAATGGGAGGGAGTCAGGGATGCTATAGTGGGAAGAGCCAGGGGAAGCATCAGGCGTTTTTTTCCGAACATTTTTGCCATCTCGGAATGCGCAGGGTAGTTGATATACTTCTGCCTTGGGCTTAATAAAAAAAGATTATATGAAGGTTTATTATGATCCATTATATGTAAACTGTGATCAGGATTGATGCCAGCTCATTACATAACCGGCCTGCATGAACTTGCTGACTTCGGTAACAAAGCTGAGAATAACATCCCCGTTGTCAAGGGTTTCTTCTTTCAGAATCCGGTCGAGGCATAAAAAAGCCATGGGAGGTCCAAGGTAGCCCATAGTCGACATTTTAGAATATAAAGTGTGACTGGGGATCCCAAGGGTCATGCATTCATCCATTACAAGTTCAGAAATATGTTTTGAAGGGAAATTCACCTGGAAATATCTAATTTTTCCGGGATCCAGAGGATACTGCTTCAGCATTCTTTTAAGACCGTTCAGGAAAACCGAACCATCAGGTTCATGAAAATTTTTCCTGAGTTCCTCCTGGAACATCTGGGCGAGATGGTGATACCCATTATTAAATTCTTCTTTAGGGTTCATCCAGTATGCCGGTCTTTTATTTCCCATGGCGGATGGCTTGCGGCCTCCTGCAGATTCCATAAACACATGATCAATATAAAGCCCCGGTTCCTTGCCCGGAGCCGCCTGAAGGAATAAGGCAGAGGCTCCATCCGACAGAAAATATCTTAAAAAAAGCTCCTCCTTGGTAACCAGGGGCTGGTTATAATATTCAGCGACCAGTTCTGAGGATGACATGCTCGAGGAAATGACCAGTGCGTTGTCGTAGCGTCCGTAGCGGATCATATCATAGGCTACAAGAAGTGATTTGTATGCAGATGTGCAATTGGCATGAATGGAAAGTTCAGCGCAACGGTCTATGCCAAGCATCTCCTGTATCCTTACAGAAGCTGTGGGCATCTGGTCCTGGTGTGCGCTGCCGTATACGATAAGCTTTACATTTTCTGCCTGAACGCCTGCGGCTTCAAGGGCCTGGCGGGCGGCTTTTACCGACATGCTTACATTATCTTCAGTAAACTTCCTGCTAACAGGATCAATAGCGAAATGATAATATTCTATTTCCAGGAGTTCTGCCATCAGGTCCTTTACTCTTTTTAACCATTTCAGGGTCCTGGCAGGTGCTTCAGTCAGCTCACCAAGGTAATGATCAACTTCCGATTTGGGGACGGGTTGACCAGGGAGGAAGGAACCGCTTCCCGAAATTCTCACCGGGCGTGGATCTGTATGGTGAAGTTCACTGTCCATCAGGAGAGATATTTTTTAATATACAAACCACGTTTTTCAACCCTGAAATCCTGCATTACCTGGCGGGCAAAGTCAAAAGCGGCGGGAATCAGGACCTTTTTGGGTACTACTTTATCAACAATCCCGTGCTTAAGAGCATCCTCGGCACTGAAGGTACTTCCTTTGAGCACGCGTTCAAGGGCAAATGCAAGGCCCGCCATGCTGCACAGCTTGTACATCCCTCCGAGGCCAGGGGCCAGGTTGAAGGAAGCCTCAGGAAGCCCGAATACGGCTTCTTCCCCGCAAAGCCTGAAATGACTGAAGAGAGCCAGCTCCAGGGCGGAACCGAGGCAGACACCCCTGATCGCCGAGATCACAGGGATGCTGAGACTTTCGAGAAGCAAAAATGATTCATAATTTTTCGAAAGGAACTCAGGAATGTGCTGAAGTTTACCCCTCTCATCTGTTACAACATTTTCATTGATTTCCTTCAGAAGTACAGGCACATCTGCTCCCGAAGAGTAATGCCTGCCGTGTCCGCTGATGATGAGGGCGTGGAATTCCCCACATAAACTTATAAAATACAGGGCTTCTCCAAACTCCCTGAAGAATTCCATGTTCATTGCATTTGAAGGAGGTGAATTCAGTTCCAGGAGGCCGATACCTTCATCCAGAACTAATCGTAGTGTTGAATATGCTGGTATCTTCATGTTATTGGTTACCTGAACCGTTCCGGCGCCTGGCTTCGGCAACAGCCAGCTCACAAAAAATCCTTGTTTCTTCTTTCATGGCTTCCTCCATGCTCAGGGACCTGGCGTTTTTCAATGCTTTCATTACAGCGTTTATAACTGTCAAAGGCCTGTCCCTCGTTAGTTTCTGAAGGAACGTAAATGAATGATCAAAAACTTTATGCTTATTTACAACAAAATCAACAAGGTGCATTTCCTGGGCATCTTCAGCGTTGATCATATCCCCGCTCAAAATGAGTTTCATAGCCCGGGGAAACCCAGATTTCATATATGACCTGACTGTGCCTCCCAAACCTGGAATGACTCCCTGGTTGACCTCCGGGAAAGCAAACAAGGCATTCTCGGCGCAAATCCTGATATGACTTGCCAGGGCGATTTCAAGCCCCCCTCCGAAACAAATCCCCTGGATGGCTGCTATAACAGGTATATCCAGGTTTTCGATGTGTTCGAGGACAGCTTTTCCCTTCTCCATTTTTTTATTGATATCCTCCTTGTCACGGATCATCCTGAACAGGTTCTCAAGTTTTCCCCCGCCGGAGAAATGCTTTCCTGCCCCGCAGATCATGATCCCTTTAAGGTAATCATAGGAAGTCCATTTTTTCAGAGTCTCCAGGGGCACAAAGTCAGGTTGAAATAGGTAATTCTCGGGCGGATTGTCCAAAGTTATAATCCCTATGTCATTCCTGATCTCCCAGCTTATTTTGTTGATGGTTTCCATAAAGTCAATTAAACGTATCAGATAAAGAAAACGGGCTCAATCCCGGCAGGCACATCATGAGTGATCCTTTGTTCATCCACAAAGACAGTCTTGACTTTCGCCCTTGACAAGGGCTGCCCGGTGGAGCACAGCTTCATTTTCTGGTCAAAAATAATAAACGGCTCTTCTTTTCTGACGGTAGTCGATATTTCCACTTCATCACCAAGTTTCACTTCATGCTGGTATCTTAAATTCACTTCCACCACTACCAGGAAAAGACCGGAAGAAGTAAGTTGCTCAAGCAATCCTTTATCCTGGAACAATTCCCAGCGCGCCTGTTCAAAATAATTAAAGAACACTGCGTTATTTACATGCCCGTAAGAGTCAAGTTCATATCCTCTTGCTTTTATTCTGCTTTTGTACATCAGCTCAGGCTTTAATTTCATTTAAACGGCCCTTCATCTTCATAAATATAGTATCAGCTGCAACAAGCTCAGCATACACTTCCATGTTAACAGGGTCCTGTATGGTTAACCTCATGTTCATAACGAGCAGAGGGCAGAGCAAAGGATTGATTAGGTTCAGGTATTTCACCTGGCTTGCCTGTGTAAGCATCAGTTTCCTTCCTGTAATCTCTTCTGCAAGCTCCCTCACCATTTCCACCTGGCAAACCCCCGGCAGCACAGGGTTTCCTGGAAAATGGCCCTGAAATATTCCATGAGTGCTGTCCAGGTTCAACAGAGCCGAAAACTTTTGAACAGGATTGTCGCCAACCTCAACAGGTAAAATTGTTATCGTATTGATTTTGTATAATTTATCTTTAAGCATCTTGGCATTTACCTGTCATGGTTACAAAAATACTAAATTAAGTTAATCGATACCGAATTACCTTCCAAGCAAGTTAAGGTCAAGGAGCATGCCAATCCTGGGGTTCATTATATTTATACCTGAGGGGAAGGGGCCCTGGGTATATTCGAGCCCTATCAGTACTGCATCCAACAGGTTAGACCAGCCTGCCAGGCGGGTAAGTTTCCCATTTTCTTTATTAAAGTAGGCGAACAGGCTGGAGGCTGAATAAAAATAAATATTATCGAGGGTTACCGGATCCTTGTAGTGTGACGGGTTGCCGCAAAATGATCCCGTAAAAAGCAATATCCTGAAGTCATGCTGCAGGATATTAAGGAATGCTTTTTTATTCAGGGGGCCGAAAACGTAATCACAACGGTAAGAGTCTTTCCATAGCTCGAGGTCAAAATATGTCATCCCGATCTCGTTTGCGAAGCTGAAATGGAAAGAGGTATCCGATGTTTTTTTGATCAGGGCAATTCCGCTAAGGTGTTTTCCCCTGACATCCAGGGAAGCCTTGAACATTGCCTTGTCAAAATCCTTTGAGAACGGCGATTCCCATTCAAGAGCTTTGTCATCATGCTTTACCTCGGTAAGAGTCGATTTCTTTACCGGCGAGCAGGATACGGCAACAAAGAGCAGGATTGCACTAAGGTATCGCAAACTTCTCATCCGGAATGTTCTGGTTAATCTTTTTACTCATGAATTCGATACGGGTATAATCTCCCGAAGCTTCCCGCATCACAAGTGTCCCGACCGTATAATCCGACTTACTGAAGAATAAAGTGATCTCGCTGATACTTCCCCTGAGCTTCTCGTTTACAGGGATCAGCAAAGCCCTGAACTGGTCGTGTTGGTCAAAGATACTGCACTGGAAATTTTTCGTGTCCTGCAGCAATGTGCCCTGGACAGCGCCTACCAGTATATTGTTTACTTCCCTGAATACTTTATTTGACTGTAAACTGATGTGGTTTTCCTTATCCTCGTCCTTCACGTAAATGCGATCATTATTGTAAATGATCAGGTAAGCGAAAGGATAAGTATATTCCCACCTGAGCAGCCTGTTTTTTTTCAGGTAAAAAGTCCCTTTCGATACGATCTGTTCCTTGATTACACTGAGTTCCTTGGTTTGAATAAATGCGGATTCAAGGGAAACTGTCGATTTTGCAGCTTCGGCGATGCTTTTTTTAACCATTTCAGCATCAGCGGAAGAGAGTGCTTTGACCTGACCCGAAGAGCGGAATGTGAGACAAACGCAAAACGCAAATAAACAAAACAGTCCGATCTTATTCATAGGCCGGCAGGTTTATGAGTTCATCAAGAGGGACAAATGCAAAGCCTCTTTCCTGCAATGATACGATTAATTTTTCAAGAATCCCTGCCGTCAGCAAACAGCTGTCATGAAACAGCAGGATGTCACCGGGGTTCACTTTCTTCAAGGCTTTTCCAAGCAGTGCTTCTGAGGATGAGGCTGTTGTATCGTAGGAACGGAACCTCCACGTTACGACCGTCATTCCTGTTTTCTTCACTGCCTTAGCCACCATAGGGTTGATAACTCCAAACGGAGGCCTGAAATAGAGCGTGGTCTTTTCTGTGACTGCTTTGATCTCTGAAACTGTATTTTCGATTTCTGATGCCATCTTATCAGAACTCATAAGATCCCAGAGGTTGGTATGTGAATATGAATGGTTCCCGATGATATGCCCTTCCTCATAAATCCGTTTTACTAAGGCTTCATTCCCATTGATTTTTTTACCGATAAGAAAAAATCCTGCCCTGACTTTATGCTTTTTCAGTACATCCAGTATTCCCGGGCTTAAGGCTGCATCCGGGCCGTCGTCGAAGCTGAGTGAAATGGATTTGCTATTTCTGCTGCCCCCCGAGTATACTATCGGGTAATGAAAACCTGAAGAAGGGAAGAAGGCCATTGTGACAGAGACGCCAAGGTAGGCAAGGACCAGGCCGGTATAGAAGGCCCAGGCTTCATGACAGTAGCATGGAATGCAATCAGGGCATACAAACATCCGGATTATTGTAAAAGCCGCAAGCAGCAGGATCACTGCAGCTGAAAGATTTCTGAAGTTCAGTCTCTTCACGGTTTACGTATCAGGATGAAGGAATGGTTCAGACCGAGGTGATGGTTGTATATGAGGATGGTTTTGACAGGCCGTTCACCGGTGCCCCTGATCACAGCCTGATCAGGTATATCCCCTGATTTCATGATCATTGAAGCCATCCAGAGTCCGAAGGCAGAAGAAGTCTGGTACTCCCCGCTGAGATGTTTCCATGCCGCAATGCCTGAATTTCCAAGGGAATCCGTAAGTTCTTTATATATGCTGTCGGATGAGGTATCCCCGTTCATCCCGCATAATGCCAGGTCGATGTCACCGGGAAGCATCCCGGCTTGTCCGAGAAATCCTTCGAGAATGGCAGGCAAAGAGTTATTGAGGCTTTTGGGGTTGAAGGTCTGAAGTCCCGACAATACTGCATAGGTTGATGGTCCGGGGGCAGAAGAAAGCAGGAAAAACGCAGACCCTTCACCTGCTATGCTTCCTTTTGCAGGGTTTGAAAACAAACAGGCAGTATCAGCAGGTTTTCGCCTCCAGTGGCCCAGCCTTGAAGTTATTGCAAATGATCCATTGGTGAGTTCGTCCATTCCTCCGGCCAGAACCGTAGAAGCCCTTCCATTTTTTATCTGGACCATTGCATCGGTAAGAGCAGATTCAAAGGACCAGCCCCTGTGAACGTAGGTGAAATTGTAATTATGGCATTTGAGGAGAAGGGCAATCTGGGCCGATACGGTATTATGTGTAGATTGTATAAACGAAGTAGGGGTGAGCAGTTCCTCCTTGTTCCTGACCAGGGTGCCCAGGAATTTTTCAGTGTCTTCAAGGCATCCAAGACCAGTCCCGGTTATAATTGCATCGGGCATACTGCATCCTGCATCCTCAAGACAAATCCTTGATGAGGCCACGCCCATCTTAATAAGCCTGCCCATCCTTCGGAGGATGTCGGGACTGATGAAATCCCTGTAATTCGGTTCAATGCAGGCAAGGCGGTTCGTCACGGAAGTGACAGGTTCCTTAAGGAAATTGCTGTTATCGGAAGTCTTCTGGGGTGATATATTCCCCAGGCCGTTGATATATATGGAATCTGAAGTTGTAACCATCGTTTCAGGGAATGTATTTTGACAAAACCAGGGATGAGTTGTTCCCACCGAAACCGAAGGAATTTGACATGACATGCTCCAGTCCGGCATCACGGATCAGTTCCGTTACAGGTTTAATATAAAGCTCCTTCATGGGTGTCGACCACCGAAGGTTCGGGAAGACTGCATCCTGTTGAATTGAAAGGAGGGAAAGAACTGCTTCGATGGCTCCTGCTGCTCCAAGAGTATGACCGGTAAAGGATTTTGTGGAACTGAAAGGCGGTACATTTTCCCCGAATATATTCTGAACGGCAATCCCTTCACTGAGATCGTTATTCTGTGTACCTGTGCCGTGGACATTTATATAGCTGATATCTGCAGGCAGAAGGCTTCCCATATCCAGAGCTTTTTTCATAGCAAGGGCGGCGCCTGTTCCTTCGGGGGAAGAAGCAGTCTGGTGATAGGCATCGTTTGCATTCCCATAACCGCTAAGGATGCCGTAAATGGGCTTGCCATGTTTAAGTGCATTCTCTTCAGTCTCCAATACAAGGAATGCTGCACCTTCACCAATGGTAAGGCCTGCACGGTTCCCGTCAAACGGCCTGCATCCTTCCTTGTCCAGGATCATCAGCGTATTGAAGCCGTTCAGTGTAAAGCGGGTAACCGCATCGGTTCCCCCAGCGATAACCCTGTCGAGCATTCCGGCTTTGATAAGTTCTGCTCCCAGCATGAGAGAATTTGCCGAAGAACTGCATGCCGTGCTTATGGTCGTAGTATAATCCCTGATGCCGAGAAAGCCTGCGATTTTTTCAGTACTGTCTCCGCAGTCATGGTTGACCACCTCACGAAGCCTGCCTTTCGCAGAATTTTCAAGGAATGGCGGATAAAAATCCTCGCTGCGGTCCATACCTCCGACCGTGGTGGCTGATATCAGGCCAGTCCGAAGTTCCTGGCCTGCTGCATAACCTGCCATCGCCGCAGCCTGCATAGCCGCTGCTATCCCGAGAAGCGAGGTGCGCGTGTAATTCCTTACGCTCCGCAATCCGCAGTGATCAACTAATTCTTTATTGCTTAACTTAACCTCTGCAAGCGGGAGTTTTCCTTTATGAATGGTCTCAAACCTGGTGATCCCGCCAATACCGGAATGTCCGCCGATCAATGAATCAAGCACTTCACCGGCGTTCAGGCCGATAGAAGAAACAATGCCGTAGCCGGTAATCACAACACGGTGTCCCATGAATTCCTTGGAATTTACCCTGCAAAATTAGAAAAATTCCGGAGGATTACTTCCTGACCAGTATGAGGGCATGATCAGTATTTCGGTAATGATTGTGGATCAGGATGTTTTCAAGTTTTTTGGGAGCAGCGGATTGAACTACCAGCGAAGAGGGGATATACTGTTTTTTTAATATGCTTGCTGCAACAAACATTGCAAAACCTGAAACTGTGTGATATTCCCCGCAAAGATGTTTGTACTTAACACGGGCTGAATGGGGAAGGGCCAGGGAAACGATTTCTTCGCAGGTCCTGTCGTTTTCTGAGTAACCGTTATTCCCCATCATTACGAGGTCAATTTCATCGTGGCTGAGCCCGTTCTCGTTCAGAAAGCGCGTAACCAACGCAGCTGTTTCACTTGCCGATCCGGGCTTATATAAGGTTTCGGCCGCTATAAGGCGGGCATAGGTATGATCGTTTTTTTCTCCTGAAATTATAAAATATGCAGATCCTTCACCGGCTACAGCTCCGGGTGTTCCGCAGGACCAGAGGTCAAGATTCCTTATTGCTTCCCGTTTCCAGATCCCCAGCCTCCTGATGATGGTAAGATGGTTCATCGTCATCTCATCTATACCGCCTGCCAGGACATTCACAGCAGATCCTTCGCCTATCTGGAGAAGAGCGTCTATGAGGCAGCTCTCCAGCGAAAAACACCGGTGCACATAAGTTGAGTTGTACTCGTGACACTTAAGAGCTATCGCGATCTGTGAGCTGATGGTATTGTAAGTTGATTGAATAAAGGGGGTTGGATTCAGGAATTTCCCTTCAAGGGTAAGTTCAGCGAGGATCTTTTCGGTATCCTCCACGCTTCCCAGGCCTGTACCTGTAATAATGGCATCAGGCATGCCGATTCCGGCATCCTGCAAGCAGATCTTTGCAGAGCTCACACCCATTTTGATCAGGCGGCTCATCCTCCTTGCTGCAATAGGATCGATATATGTTTTGAATACAGGTTCGACGGCTTTCAGGAAATTCCCGGTATGCTCCACAACAGGC
>CAIJYT010000045.1 GCA_903824935.1 uncultured Bacteroidales bacterium
AGTGCACCAGGTGTTCCAATCGGGAATTACCTGAGCCAATATTTTGCCAACCTCTATCTGACTTATTTTGATCACTGGCTTAAAGAGGAATTGAAGGTAAAATATTACTTTCGTTACTGCGATGATATGATCATCCTTTCCGGGGATAAAGCAGAGCTTCACGCGCTTCGACTGAAAGTCGATCAGTATATGAAAGAAAATCTCAGCCTGGTAGTCAAAGGCAATTGGCAGGTTTTCCCTGTTGATGCCCGCAGCCTGGATTTCGTCGGATACCGGTTCTATCACACGCACACGTTATTGAGAAAAAGTATAAAGAAAGCTTTTGCCCGGAAAATGGCACATCTGCATGGAGAGCCTTTATTAAAGTCTTATGCAGCATACATGGGATGGGCGCGGCATTGTAATAGTTACAACCTTATTCAAAAATTAACTAATGAAGAAATTCTCAGACTTAGGGATAAAATCGGAAGTGGGAATGACAGGAAGCAAGATCACGATTGCACGAATACTCAACAGGGAGATAACGGTAGTGAGTTACAGGATAGAGGACAGCAAGTTCCCAAAAAACAAGAGTGGAAAATGCTTGTTCTTACAAATAGAAGTTGATAATGAGAAAAGGGTCGTATTCACCGGATCTGATGTGCTGCTATCGCAAATAAAGCAGGTTAATCCCGAGGATCTTCCTTTTGTGGCAACGATTATAAAGAATGGGGAACATTTCGAATTCACTTAATACTTGATAAAATGAAAACACAATCTACCGCACCCATCGCTCCTATTCAGGATCTTGGAAATGGAACCTGGTATGTTCACATGAATATCCTTGAGAAAGAGACAGAGCAAAACCCCATGTTGCAGACAGCAAATCGCATCGTTTTCGAGGCCGACACTGTTATGGTTTCATCTCTCACAGTGGATGTGGTTGCGGAATCTATTTTCAGGGAGCGGTATCCCTTGCTCTCAGAGATATCCCTGTTGAAAGATTTCAGGGAAAAGCAAATGGACGAGACCACCCAGGAAGGAATAAATTACAACGAGTGTCAAGCCTTCCGGTCGCAATCCGTCGCCCTTGCAAAGGAGGTATTGAATGCCATGGTAAATTAGGCGCTTCTTTTTTGTCCTTTTTGCTTGGGGCCACTCGTGTTATGTTTGTTTCAAAAATAGGCCAAGGGCCAGAAACAAACTAAAATATCGAGTATGAAAAAGCAAGAGCAAGAAAACAACTTTACCGTTACCCTGCGTCAATGTATTGATTTTGTCAACGAAGCCAAGAATCTCAAATCCATTGGCGGGTTTGAACTTCGCTGCACCATTGCCGCCCTTGCCATGGAGGCAACAAGGATTGTTCAGATTCACAATGAAGGTCAGGAACCATCTCCAGGGCTTACCCTGTACAGGACAGAGGTAAACCTGCACCGTGAAAACTGCACCATCGAGACGGATGGGAAAAAGCAGGTCGATGTGGAGGCATTTATTCCGCTGCTGGAGAGCGCGAGGATCAAGCATTCAAAAGCTATCGCTGAAGCGGATAAAATTCAGCGGGAGGCCAATAAGGCATTGGAAGACGATGTGAAGAT
>CAIJYT010000046.1 GCA_903824935.1 uncultured Bacteroidales bacterium
ATACGCTTTTGTTTTGCTTTTACCGTCTATGCTTTCATCGCTGTATGTAAACCATTCTAAAAACCGGTTTGCCTTTTTGCCCGGAAATTCTTTGCCTAAAGCGATAATGCCGTTGTAATCGAGCATATCGGCTAAACGCTTTTTGCCGTCAGGTGCAAGAAATTTCAACTGGGTAGTGGCACTAACCACTTGACTGTTCTCTTTTTTTAATTTGGCTTTCAAATATTTCCAATAGTTGCGGGTTTTGGTGTAGTCGTTTTGGTCGGTAAGCACTGCTACAATATCCAATACACTAAACCACCACTTGGTCTTTCGCTCGTCCCAAACGGCGCGCACTTCGCGTTCGTTAAAAAACCGTATTGATATTTTTGCATTACTCATAATTTTAATGTCATCTATTCTGGCTCTCTGTCTATGGAAGAACAAATATACCAAATGTACGCTAAACGTTGTACATTTCGCACTATATGGCGTAACGCTTTACTCCTTGGTAACCACACGGTTTGCATTCCCAAACAACACTGCCAGCGCACATATTGCCTGTTCTATGACTTGTTTGCTTGCGACGGGGATCTTCAGATAGGTCTTTCCGTCGGCAGGATCGGTGGATGTGATGGATTCGGCCAGCTTTGCAGCTCCTCCGGGCTGGGAGAGGGTGGTCCCCAGGGCGGTAAGGAATTCCAGACCTTTGGTGAGAATGCCGGGGATTTGGGGATCTGAGTCACTGGGTAGACGGGTGACTGGGGAACTGGGGGACTGTGGTTCCAGGTAACTGGGGGACTGTGGTTCCGGTTCCGTCTCACGACTCACGAATTCCGGTTCACGACTCCCGACTCCCGGCTCATGGCTCACGAGCTCTCCTACCGTTGCCATGAATTTCTTAAACCGGCTTTCGGCCATCCTGATGACCGCCTCGATATGTTTGCAGGTACCCAGGAGGTTCGTTTTGAAGTCCATGCACTCGCAAAAGTTCATCGAATGCATGTTATCCCTGAGCGAAACCTTGTACGAGTTATGGTTTTCGTGGTTCGTCACGCGGTAATCGGTGAACACAGGCTCCCTCCCCAGCTTTTCAATACCGAATTCCCTGGTTTCGGCAAACTGTTTCCGAAGACCCACCTGCCATGCCTCCAGGCTTAGTTCCTGAGGTTTGCGGTGATACGGGATCTTCGTCGTTTTATCCTGCGAGCCGGAATCAGGAGCGGCCGATCTTTCGCGGCGCACTGTTGCTTCGTAAATACCGGAACCTGAAAAGCGTTTCGGGGCTTTAGGTGGAGGTTTTTTCAAGAGTGAAGGTTTGGCATGCAGAACCCTTTTTGCTTTGGACTTTGGCCTGCCGTGTTTCATTTTCACGGGATCAATGATCTCATAAGGATCTTCATCATCATATCTTATCGGTGGTGCAGGTTGAATTAACACCGGTTTAGCCAAAGGAGCAGGTTTGTAGACCGCTTTGCGTGTGCTTTTCTTTCCAGATTTTGCCATAATCAAATTGCTTGATTGTATACAGCAAATTTATAAACTTCGATTAAAGTATGCGTGGTTTTTGAAAGATAAGAGACGGGTCGGGGGCTGCTTCGCATCGACGCGCAGCGTCACTTATCTTGCATCGCAACTCGAAGCTTTGCCTATCCTGCATCGCAACCGACTTTAAGGCGGGTTTTACATCCCGGTTTTTCCAAATTTGTTTTTGAGCTGGTGATACAGGCTATGGGCTGTTTCGGGTTCTATCCCTGCTTGCCGTGCAAGGATTTCGAGGTCGGGCCGGGTTCCCGTGTTGATATAAGGAAGCAGAAGTTTCATAAAGCCGTTGATGCCATTGAGCTCTTTCTGCGACAAGGGGTTCATCTCCTTTTCAGGAAACTGGGATTCATACTCTTTGAGGATTATTTTCTTCTTCAGGATCTCCTGCATGGTGACCAGCATACTCATGCCAACCGAATAGTCTTCCTTCACGTCAATGTGAAGGCCAGAGGAGATAAGCATCCGGGTCAATTCCCTGAAACCTTCTTCGGTCATGGCATAACGGGATAATTCACCGTTTGATTCATTAAAATAGGCCGAGGCAAAATGGGGCGGACCGCTCCAATCTTCATGGCTGATCCGGTAAATGTTTGCATTCCATTGAACTGAGAAAGTTTCTTTCAGCTTACCGGTATCGACGTCGGCGATCTCGTCAACAGCAACCAAATGACGCAGCTTATGTATGCCACTCACCGTGTCAGGAAACTCCATTCCGCTGGCAAGCATCATATAAGGGATGGGATCTTTATACACTGAGGCCATCAGCGAAGCATCTGAATCTACCTCAGGAAAGACTTCGGTCCCGTAAAAATAAATATCATCGGGATCGAAGGATCGAAAGGGCAAAATGTTTCCGTAGGTATGAAAGCAAAGTCCGTTAAACCCGGTAAGCAGAAAATAAAGATCCTGCTTGCGGCCCTGGGTCCAAAAGGCCTCCACCCCCGGCGAAAACAGCAGAAACTCATCTTCATAAAAGGCATCGCGAAGGATGAAAAAATTCTTTGCCTTACGCTCGGCAATCCGGGCAAAGCAATATCTCCAGGGATTGTCAGCCTGAAACTCCAGAAATTCGCGTTCGGTTTTTTCCAGCGACCTGAGTTGAATGTTGTTCAGGTACTTATGGATCAGTCCGTCGGGGGTCAAGGTCTTTCCCATGATGTATTCACCCATTGCCATCGGAAAGAATTCTTTGGGCATCTTCCGGATGATGTGCAGGTATTTCAGCGTATAGGCGTTCATCTTACGGTCCATCCCTTCTTTACGGGCGATGAAAGGCATCAGAAATTGGTCCAGTACCTTGTCGCTGATTTTTTTGTGACGCAGGCAGTGTTCTGCTATTTTTTCATAGTCGGCGGGCATAAGCTGATGGTTTATTCGCTAAACACCGGGTGAAGCGCATTAGGCCTGTAAAGTTACAATTACTCCTGCTCAAATACACAGGGTTGTCAAAGTTTATGTCTATCTGGGGATTGTCATCCGCAGTCATGCGATCTTCATAAAAAATGGATTGTGTTTTATAATCCCGGGCGCCTCCCCGATAGCATCTTTTGAAAGGCCGGCCTGAATGACCACCTTCTGCCGATTCTGATTGACCACCCTACTAACGTTAATATCAATGGAGTGAGGTGGTCAGGTTGATCTGACAATGGCTGAGAAAAGTGGGCGTTTTTTTCAGTCAAACAACAAATAGAAACTATCAACGCTCAACTTAATAAGAACAGGCAGACAGGTATTCCTTAAATCCCCTCCTCCGAATTTCAGGAGGATCATCCATGACAACTCCGATCCCCGAAAAGGCTTTGTACTCTGGAAGGCGCAAATTCGGGGCATGATGATTTAATGGAAGGGATTAGAATTTCGCGCAGATACAGGATGCGGGATGGGGGATGCAAGGATGGGGCGCTTCGCGCCGATGCAAGATATCCTGAATCCTTCATTGCCTTTGATTTGTGTATTTTTCCTCCTGTTATTGGTTTTGATTTTTGTATTTCCATTATCAGTTTGCCGGGAACCTGTCTCCTGCAGAAAGGAAGGTCTATGCGATGTTTGCATTTAGATTAGTACATATGTTAGCCAGCCTGGTTGACAGAATACAAGAAAACCCGATCTTGTAAACCTCCGCAAAAATAAGAATATACCCCCCCGGGGAGGCCCGGATTTTTCGGGGCTTGCCTCGCCGCTGAGTTGCACAAACCGATATCCCCCGAATACGTGTTTACGGCAATCGGCCATCCGCAGTCAATAAAAGATGCAGGATGCAGCATATCTTGCATCTTGGATCCTGGATAACAATTACCGGATCCCGGATTCCGAATCGTGATCCATCATGATCTTCACCAAGTCTTTGAATCTGACTTTCGGAGCCCATCCGAGGTCGCGCAGCGCTTTGGATGGATCTCCCCTTAAAAACTCCACATCGGTGGGTCGGTAATATTTGGGATCCATGGCTATTACTTTTTTGTTGCTGGCGGATAGGGTTGCAGTTTCATTAACTCCTTCTCCTTCCCAATTAAGCGTTTCGCCGTAATACGCGAATGCTTCCTCTATGAATTCCTTCACCGTATGTGTTTCCCCGGTGGCGAGTACATAATCATCGGGCCGGTCGGCCTGAAGCATCTTCCACATTCCTTCGGCATACTCCGGTGTATACCCCCAGTCCCTGGCTGCATATATGTTCCCGAGGTGTAACATATCCTGCTTCCCGGCCATGATCCGCGAAACTCCCAGGGTAATTTTCCTTGTTACAAAGGTCTCCCCTCTCCTGGGCGATTCATGGTTGAACAATATCCCGTTACAGGCAAATAAATTATACGCCTCCCTGTAATTGACGGTGATCCAGTAAGCGTAAAGCTTGGCAACGGCGTAGGGGCTGGTCGGGCGGAAGGGACTCGTTTCGCTTAATGATGCAGGATGCAGGATGGACGCTGCGCGTCGATGCAAGATGCGGAATTCAGGATCTTGGTCATCTTGCATCTTGGATCTTGCATCTTGCATCCCGGTTAACACATTTCCGTACAACTCCGACGTGCTGGCCTGGTAGAACTTCGTCTTCACCCCGGTCTCGCGGATAGCGTCGAGGAAACGCAGGGTTCCAATTGCATCAACTTCCGCGGTATATTCGGGTACCTCAAACGACACCTGAACATGGCTCTGGGCACCGAGGTTATATATCTCATCGGGATGGATCTTTTCGACCAGGCGGTTCAGGTTGCTCGAATCGGTAAGATCGCCGTAGTGCAGGAACATCCTCTTGTCGCGGTACTCATTGTTGTTGAGATAAATATGGTCAATCCTCCCTGTATTAAAAGAACTGCTCCTCCTTAATATCCCATGAACAATGTACCCCTTTTCAAGCAATAGTTCAGCTAAATAACTTCCGTCCTGGCCGGTAACCCCCGAGATGAGTGCGATTTTTGACATGCCGTGAAATTTGAGACGAAGATAGGAAATACATGGATAACTGGGTTACCCCGGCGAAGCCGCCTTACCCAGTGACCCAGCAACCCAGTTCCCCAGCTACGGCTTCACCTTCGTATAACTCCCCGCCCCGGTTCCTCCGGTCCAGGGATTGCTTGAGAGGGTGCTGATGCTGCCGTCGGGTAGCATGCTGATGCTTCCGTCACTGCTGTATCCAACGGCGTCTATGGTGCCGCCGGTGGTATGCCACCAAAGTTCGTTGCAGCTCCAGCGCCCTGCCCCGGTTTTGACGACGCCGCTGAACTTGGGTGTTCCTATACTGATCCAGCCCTGGTTGAGGGCGTCAAGCCAGGTGCCACCCAGGACCTGGGAAAAATCAAGGCTGCTTCCGCTGTAGTGTAAAACAATGCTACCGTTGGTCCAGTAGCCGTCGAGCCCCTGTTCATTGGTGGTTGTGAATGAATACTCTGTGCCGTAGGCTGTCCCGCTTGTGTTGGTGGCATAGGCTCTCATGTAATACCTGGTATTGGGTGTAAGCCCTGATAAAGCGCTGGTGAACAAGCCAAGCCCGCTTCCGTCAAAGGTGGCGTTATCCAGAACGCCGGGATTTCCGCCCGTATTCCAGCAAACTCCCCTGAAAGTGACAGGGGCTCCTCCGTCGGAAATCACCATCCCTCCTGCTGTTGCTGAGGTCGAAGTGATGTTTGATGCTGCAATGCTCTGGACCACAGGTATCGAGGCTCCCGTGGTGATGCACGGAAAGGGATCTATCCTGTTTTTCGAGCCGAGTATCCAGCCTTTGGGCACGTATTCAAAATGAAGATGTGCGCCTGTCGAACCTCCGGCCCTCTCATCACCGGGCACCCCTCCCGATAGCGCTATCACATCCCCCCTGTTCACATGGTCTCCAACCTTGAATTTGGTCGACGACAAATGTCCGTACAAAGTAGCTGATCCGTCGGCATGCCTGAGTATCATGTACAGGCCGTATCCCATGGGCTTGAGGTCCCAGGTCTCTTTATAGTTGATCTTGATCCACTCTACCGTGCCGTCCGCCGCGGCATGCACATCCGAGCCATTGTTCACCTTCATGTCGACCCCCGTATGGGGTTTCACCTCGTTTTGAATGGGATGGAGGCGGTTCATGGTAAACGGACTGCTAATGCTTGTGGATGAGCAATTACCCACAGGACATAAAATGGTATGGCCTCCGCAAGGATCATCCAGGGATTTCACCAGGTCAGGAACCGTGTCTTGCACAGCGGCAGCCATCAGGATCGCACCCCAGTTCTTATCCGCAGTCCTCGTATTTGTAAAGATATAGTACGGAAGGCTGGCGCTCAGAACCCCCGTCGCTTCATTGAAATCCGCTTCCAAAGGCATGAATTCGTCCATGGTCTCATCGCCCCCGTCCTGGTAAACCATCGCGAACAGCGACATCCTCGAATTCGCAGGCATGGAATTAAGAAAATTTTCGGGGACCACCCAGCTGGCGTTGATGTTCTCGCTCAGTATCTGGCTTGACCCTATGTTCAGCGTGATCTGGTAATTCAGGTAAGCCGTCACATTGAACAATGGCGCAATATTTTTAAAGTCTGTTTCTGCGGATGTGTCCTGTACCACGTCTGCTTCAGGATTATTCGTCATCACAGTCCCCGTTCCGAAAGTCACGGTTACAGGCCCCGCAATCTTCGTGATCACCTGCTGGTTGCCCGTGGCCTGGCTGTCACTGCTTTTCTTCTTGCAGGTCGTCAATAACACCATCCCAGCTGCCCCCAGCAGCAGTATGGCCAGAACGTAACGGTTTCTCATAAAGCTTTGATTTACACCCACCCAAAGATAGTGAGAATCGGGGCGAAAGTCAAGGGATGCGGGATGCAGGAATTTTTGTCCTGCAATATCACTTTTTCCAACTTCCCGGATTAAGGTATAAAAGTCGGGTATTATCCGCCTTATTTATAACTTTGCAATGGGATCAATTGCACCAGCATATTCCTGGAAAAAAGTAATGACGGCAAAGGAAATCATTATTGAATTGAAAAAGAATGATTGGGACTTGGCAAGCGTTCGGGGAAGTCACTATAAATTTAGAAAAAACGGTGAGTCTTTAATCGTCCCTTACCATAAAGTCGTAAAAAAGAATGTACTTGAAAATATAAAGAAA
>CAIJYT010000047.1 GCA_903824935.1 uncultured Bacteroidales bacterium
TGCCGGGCATGTTGAAATAGTCTATACCCTGTGCATTGGAAGCACCCAGGAGGTTTGTTTCAGGATCGATACCCTTGTAAGGAGTCGAAATCCAGAGGTTGGTGCCGGTGAAATACAGACTTAACCCCTGGATGAAAGTTTTCTTCAGCAGTTTGGTGAAGTTGTACGAAATAGTGACTGTGCGTAAACGCACCCAGCTGGAGCTTTCAACATAATCTACCATGGGGCCTGTGAATCCGCTGCCTACGTTCTGGGTCATCCAGTAATAGTCGCGTTTAACCGGGATAGTATTGGTTTGTCCGTTCTGAGTAACGCCCGGGAAAACATACCATTCGTCACGGTTGAGAGTTCCTGCAGAGGTTCCGAAATAATCGATAGCTCCGCGGGTACCATTCCACATTTTTCCGCCGTATTTCACATCAAACAATAAATAAAGGCTGAGATCCTTCCAGCGGAGGTTTGTTCCGAAACCACCGGTCCAGGTCGGGTCAACGTTGCCGAGATTACTCATTTTATCAGCCATGATAGGATAGCCATCAGAACCGATGACCATATTGCCTTTGGCATCCCTTACCCAGTCATAACCATAAATGGTACGATAAGGCTGGCCAACCATAGCATCGATTTCTGAACCTTCAAAACCACCAAGGAAAATATTATTGATACCAGGTGCAAGAGCATCAACATTATTCTTGATTTGCGCCCAGTTGATGATGATGTCCCATGTCCAGTTCTTTGTCTTGATAGGTACAGCATCGATGGTGATTTCATGACCGTAAGTTGTCATGGATGCAGCGTTCAGAGTGGTTGTCGAATAACCGGTTGAAGCTGCAATAGGAACCTGGAGGATAAGATCTTCCCCTTTGTTGTGGAAGAAAGTATAGGAAATGCCGATGCGGTTCTGGTAAAACTTGAGGTCGGCGCCTACTTCCCATGTCTTTGTTTTTTCAGGCTTTAACTGGTTGTTTCCAAGGTTATTGCTTAAAGCAAAGGCATTGTTGCCAGACCAGGGGAACACAAGACCTGTTGTCCAGCCATCCAGCACAGCGGGTGTATTATAATAGGTGAGGGTGTTGTACGGACTGGCATCTTTTGCAACGATGGCATATGATGCTCTGATCTTACCGTAAGGCAGGATCTTGTTGTTCTTGAGGCCCGGCAGTTCGGTGAAGATCCAGCCGGCACCCACTGAAGGATAGAAGAATGAGTTCTTCCCCTGGGGTAAGGTGGTTGACCAGTCATTACGGCCGGTGAGGCTCAGGTACAACATCGATTTCCATGACAGCTGTACGTCGCCATAGATAGCAGCCCTTCTGACCATGGAGGTTGAAGTGCTGGCGCTGATGGTGGTACCGTTGTTCAGGTTATAATATTCAGGAATTACAAGGCCATTTGCCTGTGCGGCTAATCCCTTGTAATACTGCTGGGTCATGTTCTGGCCGAGCAGGACTTTCAGGTTGAAATCCTTTGCAAAGTCCTTGTTGATATTGATCATAAGATCGGAGTTGAAATCCTTTTCGGTTTCCTGTCCGTTCTTGTTCCAGCCATCGGGATAAGCAGTAGATGAATACATATTCATCTGGTCCTGCCACCTGCGTCCCCACCAGTCAACACCAAGGCGGTAGGTGACCGACAGCCATTTGGTTGCAAAATAATCGACCTGTACACTACCGATCAAACGGTCGAGGTGGTCGGAGTACTGGTTTTCATTGGCGGTCCAGTAAGGGTTGTCATAACCGCGGCCATGACGATAACTTCTCTGGATGGTTCCGTTTTCAACATCAGGTAACATATAACCTGCCGAGTTATCGAAGGTTGAGGGTGTCCTGAGGAGACCAAGCATCACACCTGATGTGTTGGATCCCTGCTGTATACGGTTACCGCCTGTGATCATGTAATTGGCAGTTCCGCTCAGCCTGAATTTTTCACCAAGTTTGGTGTCACCCGACAGTTTAAAAGTATTCCTGCGGAAGGTGTTATTTGGTACAATACCTTTAGACTGGTTATCTGAAAAACTGAAGTAGAAAGTCGATACATCATTACCTCCCATGAGGGAAAGGGAGTTGTTTGTTGTCAAACCTGTCTGGAAGAACTTATACGGATCGTAGGTTTGGGCAGCACCGGTTTTTGAATAGGCGCTGTTTTTGGAAACAAGACTTCCGTCGGTATCAAAATTTTTCCATTTTCCCCATACTGCGGGGTCTTTTGACAATGACATGGTGTCATTTTTTGCTCCCCATGCAAGACGGTCACCCGAATACCAATTACCGGCATGTCCCTGTGAATAAGCGTTCTGAAGCTGGGGTAACATGCTCACTTTGTCAAACTGGATATACGTGTTGAAATCAACATGGATCTTTTTTCCCGGAGTGGATTTGCCTTTTTTTGTGGTGATGACAATAGCTCCTGATGCAGCACGGAGGCCGTACAGAGCTGTTGCAGCGCCGCCTTTCAGTACGTTCATCGACTCGATATCATCAGGGTTGATGTCGATATTACGGTTTGAGGTGGCAACACCGTCAACTCCGTAAATACCGCCACTTTCACTACCTGAAATAGGAATGCCGTCGATTACATACAAGGGCTGGTTGTTCTGTGTGATAGACTGAACACCGCGGATCTGCACATAGGTAGCACCCCCGGCAACACCTGCCGAATTGATGACCTGAACGTCGGAAACTTTCCCCTGTAAAGAATTAACAGCATCTGTACGGGCCGATTTCATGATGTCATCTGCTCCGACTTCCTGCACTGAATATGAAAGGGCTTTAGATTCCCTTGGGATGCCGATGGCTGTAACAACAACCTCATCCATATTCATAACGTCATTATCAAGTACGATATCCAGGGTTGTAGCAGTTCCTATCTGAACAATCTTGGTTTTCATACCTACATAAGAGTAGGTAAGACTGGTATACTTGGTGGGAACAGCAAGTACATATTTGCCATCCATCCCAGTATTGGTACCGATAGTGGTACCAGGCACCACAACAGTCACACCCGGTATAGGTTGTTTATCCTCCGAAGAGGTCACCGTCCCGGAAATGACGCGTGTTTGAGCAAATACTCCCTGCAGACCTGCCATAAGCAGTAAAGCAAGGATAAGGGTAAATTTTCTCATAACCGTTGATTTTTGTTAGTAATTGTGTTTATAATCAGTGACATTAGTTGTTTGGGATTATATTGTGATGTTATTAGCTGCCACCAATAAAGAAGCAAGTTTACTACAATGTTATAACATTAACAAAAAAAAATACAAAAAATTTATGAATTTTTATCCCCCCTTAGCGGAACCGTCTGAAAAACAATCCAAAGAGGATCAGGAAGACTATAAAGATGATAGGGCCTGAAAAAGACAGCACGGGTTTGAATAACTGGATTGCGGCGAGCAGGAGCGAAGCAAGGCCGAAAATATAATACCCATACTTACGCATTCGGAACATTAAAAACACGCCGGCAAATCCCAGTATAAAAAGCAGGGAAAAGATTGCTAAAACAAGGCTCACTCCTGCCTTCGGATTTTGTATCGCAGGGGTATAAAGATTGATAGCCCGTGTGACCCATCCGGAGTAAAAAAAGCCTGTAATGAACAAGGCTGAAAAAATAAGGAAGTAAACACCCGCAAAAAGGCAAACCAGGGTCAGGAAGAGCGGGCGGTTATTCCCAGGCAATGGTTTTGGCACTTCGGTTGATTCCATATTTGCGTAATGGTCGTGACGAACGTGACGAGCGTTACGACAGTAACGACTGTCACGATGGTCGCGGGTTATGTCATTAGTTTAAGGTGGATATAATATAACATTACAAAGGTCCCGCTAAGGATTATGTCAAAGACAGACGGCGCGGGAAGATGATAGAAATACATGGGGGCGAGTATAAGCAGGATCTGGGAAATGGTGTATATGTGGAACCCGTTTTTCTTCAATCGGAACATCAGGACAACGCCGGTAATGGAAGCCGCATAAAGCAAAGCATTCACAAAAAAGAACACAGGGCTGCCATCGGTGATCATTTCCATGCCTGGCAGCTTGAATTTCTCAGCAAAGTCGGTAGCAATTACAACAAACTGATTAAAGAAAGAGCCGATAATGAGGCTTGAAATTAACGTCAGGCCGCCATTGACCAGCGAAAGACTGCACAGCACCGTTAGTAAATTCGGCCTGTTCACGGGAGGTGCCCCAGGGGCGGAACCGGGATTGCTGAGTTCTTCTTCCATGCTTGCAGTTTATTTTTTTAACAAGAGGGGTGAGGCACGAACCTCACCCCTGGGTTTCATTATCTATTCAAGTCGGCCCACAGTCGTTTCCACTTCGTTCAGGATCTCGCATGATTTCACGAGTTCCTTCATCTTATTATGGTCGGGATAAAGCGGCCTGTCAACCTCGAGGAATGCAACATGTTTACGTATAACTTCTTTGGCTTTGGTTGTTCCAATGCCGAATTTATATTCACGGAAATCCAGGGCCTGCGCTGCTGCCATGAATTCTATGCCCAGTATACCATAGGCATTGTCAAGTATCTGGAAATTTTTCAGGGCTGTGTTCATCCCCATGGAAACAAAATCTTCCTGGTCTGCTGCGGCAGGGATGGACTGTATGGAAGCCGGCATGGAGAGAATTCTCTGCTCCACTATCTGCATATCGGCAGTGTACTGGCTTAGCATCAGTCCCGAAAACATTCCTGCTCCTTTGGTAAGGAATGCAGGAAGTCCCACGCTAAGGGCAGGATGATTAAGACGGTTCATCCTGCGTTCACTCATCACCGATACCATGGTGATGACATAACCTGCCATGTCCATTGGCACAGAAACCGGTGAGCCCTGGAAATTGGCGCCCGAAAGCTGCAGGTCCTCATCCGGGAAAAAGATAGGATTATCACCTACTCCGTTGAGTTCAATCTCAACCTGGGAACGGGCATAAGCCAGTGCATCGTGTGCAGCGCCTATCACCTGCGGGGTTGAACGCATGGAATAAGCATCTTGCACCTTGCATTTCACTTTCAATTCGGCCAGGTCGCCGCCCGAGACGCATTTCAGGATGGCTGCAGCAGAGCGGACGGCACCCTTGAATCCCCTTATCTCATGCAGCTTAGGACTGTATGGCCTCATATTGGCCTTCATGGCTTCGAGTGACATGGAAGCTGCGATTTCAGCCTGTTTCAGCCAGTTGTTCGCATCATAAAGATAAAGGGCGCTCATAGCCGTAAGCACGTTGGATCCATTGATGGTAGCCAGTCCGTCGCGTGCTTTCAACCCGGGAATCGGGATGCCTGCAAGTTCCAGAGCTTCCTTGCCTTCATATAATTTGCCTTCATAATATGCCTGGCCTTCACCCATCATTAGCAATGCTATCTGCGACATAGGGGCAAGGTCTCCGCATGCTCCCACAGAGCCTTTCTGGCATACCATCGGAGTCACTCCCTTATTCAGCATGTCAACCAGCGTCTGGGTAATCTCAAGGCGTGAACCGCTGTTGCCATGAGCGTGAACGTTGATTCGGCCGAGCATTGCCCCCCTCACCCAGTCAATGGGCATAGGGTCACCGATGCCGGCTGCATGGTTGTAAATGAGGTATTTCTGGAAATCCTTGACCTGGTCATCGTTCAGCACGACTTCCGAAAATTCGCCAATGCCTGTGTTGACGCCATACATGATCTCATGCGCTTCCATCTTCCGTTCGAGCATGGCGCGGCATCTGTGAATACGTTCAATAGCTTCGGGGGCCAGTTGTACTTTTTCTCCCTGCCGGGCGACGCGTACTACGTCTTCTATAGTAAGCCCGGCACCTTTTATTATTAATGTCATTTGATTTAATTTAAGGGGTTTGAATTTAAATGGTGAAATGGTGAGATTGTGAAATGGTGAAATATATAGTACTTTTTGATTTCGCTATTTCACCATTTCGCTATTTCGCTATTTAAAATTACTCTGATCCGATAACCCACGAACGGGCGCCTAAAATCGAAATCCTGAAAGTTCTTTTTACCATTCTGTATCATTTATAAATTGTCAAAATGTCCGCTATTTTTTTAATTCGCTATTTCGCTACTTCGCTACTTTCTTTTAGTCTGCTGATGAATTCTTCCCTGCTCATCGAACTTTGTTCACCTTTACCCAGGTCTTTTACCGTGAGCATTCCGTTTTCCATTTCATCTTTCCCTATCAGTACAACATAAGGAATTTGTTTGCGGCTTGCATACTCAAGTTGCTTTTTCAGTTTTGCAGCATCAGGAAATATCTCCGATGCAATCCCTTCCTTCCTGACCTGGTGCAGCAGCAGAAGAGAATATTTTTCTTCCTCAGCACCGAAGTTGGCAAATAAAACCCTGGTGGTATGCTGAATGGTTTCCGGGAATTTGTTCATTTCATTCAGTACATCATAAATCCTGTCGGCTCCGAAGGATATCCCGACGCCTGAAACCCCTGGCAGCCCAAAGATCCCGGTAAGGTCATCATATCGTCCGCCCCCGCAAATACTTCCCATGGCAACCTGGTTCGCCTTAACTTCTATGATAGTCCCTGTATAATAATTGAGTCCCCGGGCAAGTCGCACGTCAAAATCCCAGCGGTTGTGCAGCTTAAGCCCACCGATCAGCCCTGATATGTGTTTAAGCTCATCAAGTCCCTTGCAACCTGTTTCTGAATTCCTAAGGAAACTCTCAAGGATGCATATTTTATCATCGAAGTTCCCCTGCATCAGCAGAACCGGCTGCAATGCGGCGACTGCTGATACCGGGATCCCTCTTTCCACCAGTTCCTGGCTGACTTTCTCAAGCCCTATCTTGTCAAGCTTGTCTATGGCCACCGTGATGTCGGTCAGCTTGTCAGGTACCCCAATGGCTTCGGCAATGCCCGCAAGGATCTTGCGGTTGTTGACCAGGGTCGTTGTTTCTATGCCAAGACGGTAAAACACTTCATCGATGATCTGAATCAGTTCAATTTCATAAAGCAATGACGGGCTTCCGATCACGTCCACATCGCACTGGAAGAATTCTCTGTAACGGCCTTTCTGCGGCCTGTCGGCACGCCACACCGGCTGTATCTGGTAACGTTTGAAAGGAAATACCAGTTCATTCTGGTGCTGTACGACAAAGCGGGCGAAAGGCACGGTAAGGTCGTACCTGAGGCCCTTCTCGGAGATGTGACGGGTGAAATCCGTGATCCGTGATCCGTGAATCGTAATTCGTAGGTCGTTATCGGTAAACCCGGCCTCCGGTTCGCGGTTCACGAGTCGCGAGTCACGGATGCCGTCCAGGTAGTTCCCCGAGTTCAGTATCTTGAACAGGAGTTTGTCGCCTTCCTCCCCGTACTTGCCGGTAAGGGTGGAAAGATTCTCCATTGCAGGTGTTTCAATTGGCTGGTAGCCGAAGACTTCGAACACCGAGCGGATTGTATTAAAAATGAAATTCCGGCGTACCATTTCGGCCGGGGTAAAATCCCTGGTTCCTTTGGGAATGGAAGGTTTCTGCACTGACATTAACAGCTGTTTGTGCAAAGATATGAAAAACCGTGACTCGTGACTCGTGAACCGTGAACCGTCATCCGGATCACGATTTACGGTTCACGACATTCAGTTGTCTGAGCAAATCTTTGAGGTAAGCTGAAGCATCGGGCGAACCTTCAGGCGGGGCCCAGGATGCAAAATTTTTATCATCGATAGGGCTGTAGGGTCCGTCCTTGAGCTCGTAAGCAACACTTCCGCTTTCCAGGGAGACAATAGTGTGAAATGTCCGTTCAGGGATCTCTGCCCCATATACCCCATTGAGAGGGTCAAGGATCATATGGCCGGTGATATTCCCGTGCTGGTCGAACTCAACAACCAGTATCCTCCCCCGAAGAGCTATGAAAGCCTCCCGCTTATCGGGATCTTCATGCTTGTGAGGCTGTATATAACTCATTGGCTCCATCGCATTCAGCAGCCTCTGTAGAGTGTCGGAATAATCCTTATGGAAATTGTAATTCTTCCGCTTCCGGGGAACCGACCTTGCCTCGGAAGATACTGAATCCAGAAGTGTTTTGTTAATTTGTATCATATGGCTGAATTGAATTGCTGTAGCGAGCGAAATCAGGCTTTCAGTTTCTTGTACTTAATTCGTTTCGGCGCTTCATCGCCCAGGCGTTTTTTACGGTTGTCCTCATAGTCGGAATATGAGCCTTCAAAGAAATAAACCTGGGAATCGCCTTCAAAGGCCAGGATGTGGGTGGCAACGCGGTCGAGGAACCAGCGATCATGCGAAATGATGACGGCGCATCCTGCAAAATTTTCAAGCCCTTCCTCAAGTGCACGAAGAGTGTTCACATCGATATCATTGGTAGGCTCATCAAGCAGCAGCACATTGGCTTCTTCCTTGAGGGTGAGAGCCAGGTGAAGTCTGTTCCTTTCACCTCCCGACAGCACCCCGCATTTCTTTTCCTGGTCTGCTCCTGTAAAGTTGAACCTTGCAACGTAAGCCCTTGCATTCATCAGCTTTCCGCCCATCTGTATGGTCTCGCTGTCATTCGAGACGACCTGGTAAACAGTTTTTTCAGGATCTATCGCCGCATGGCTCTGGTCAACATAAGCAAGCTTTACTGTTTCACCTATCCTGAAGCTGCCTTTTTCGGCTTTCTCGCTTCCCATGATCAGCCTGAAAAGCGTGGTCTTCCCAGCCCCGTTAGGACCGATAATACCCACTATTCCGGCAGGGGGAAGGGCAAAACCAAGGTTCTCGAACAGGAGTTTTTCCCCGAAAGATTTGGAAACTCCCTCGGCCTCTAACACCAGGCTTCCAAGCCTCGGGCCGTTGGGGATATATAATTCAAGACGTTCTTCTTTTTCCCTTACATCCTCATTAAGCAATTTCTCATAAGCGCTCAAACGGGCTTTGCCCTTGGCCTGCCTTGCTTTGGGCGACATCCTCACCCAGTCAAGTTCACGTTCCAGGATTTTTCTTCGACGGCTTTCCTGCTTCTCTTCCATGGCAAGACGCTTCGATTTCTGGTCAAGCCATGAAGAATAATTGCCCTGCCATGGAATGCCTTCTCCACGGTCAAGTTCCAGTATCCAACCTGCAACATTATCGAGAAAATACCTGTCGTGGGTGATGGCAATGACGGTTCCTTTGTACTGTTTCAGATGTTGTTCGAGCCATTGCACCGATTCGGCATCAAGATGATTGGTGGGCTCGTCGAGCAATAGGATGTCGGGTTCCTGCAATAACAACCTGCACAAGGCAACCCTGCGTTTTTCACCTCCCGACAGCACATTCACTGGCATGCTCTCTTCGGGGCAGCGAAGGGCATCCATAGCCCGTTGGAGCCTGCTGTCAAGCTCCCATGCATTATGATGGTCGAGAAGTTCGGTCAGCTCCCCCTGCCTTGCGATGAGCTTGTTCATCTCATCATCGCTCATTGGCTCGGCGAACTTCAGGTTCACTTCTTCATATTCTTTAAGCAGAATTACAACCTCATGCACTCCTTCCTCCACTACCTGTCTCACTGTTTTCGTCTCATCCATGAGTGGCTCCTGTTCAAGCATGCCAACTGAATACCCGGGAGAAAAAACAACCTCGCCCTGGAAAGACTTTTCGGTTCCTGCAATGACTTTCAGGAGGGTGGATTTCCCTGAGCCGTTGAGACCAATGATCCCGATCTTGGCACCATAGTAAAACGACAGGTAAATGTCTTTGAGAACCTGTTTGTGTGGAGGAAATGTCTTGCTGACACCCACCATCGAGAAAATTATTTTTTTATCGTCAGCCATAGTGTAAATAATTAAGTAGCGAAGTAGCGAGGTAGCGAAGTAGCGAAATTTTATTTGCTAATCGCTATTCGCTAATCGCTATTCGCTAATCGCTTTATTGATCAATGCTTCTATCTTCGCCGTTTCAGTTTCCCAGCTGAAATTGTTGTGGACAAAGCGGCAGCCGTTGATCCCGATCTCACTTGCTTTATCGGGATTGTTAAGCAGGAACAGTATATGTTTTACATATTCTTCGGGTTTTTCCGCTACAAGTATCTCCTCTCCAAGTTTTGCATTCAGAGCCTGGGATGCGAGGGGAGATGTAATACACGGGATCTGCATGGCCATGGCTTCAAGCAGTTTGTTCTGAAGGCCGGTCCCTATCTGCATAGGGGCAATGAAAACTTTTGCTCTGGAATAACAGTCACGCATGTCGGGCACCCACCCGCTCACTTCCACATTATCTGACTTAAGCACCATGACCCGGATATTCGGATTAGCCCCGGCCAGCAAGAGACGAAGGTCAGGCTTGTGCGGAAGAAGTTTAGGAAGTATCTGGTTAACAAGGAATTCTGCACTGTTAATGTTGGGAGGATAACCCATATTGCCTGTAAATACCAGGTCGTAATGCTTTTCTTTCACAACAGGGCTGAAAAAACCGGTATCCACCCCGTTGGCCACCACGACGATTTTATTACGGTCAGGATGGGGGATGAGGTCCCTGTCGGGTTCCGAAATGATGATTTTGTTATCGAAACGATCAAAAATCATTCGCTCATAATTCTGAAGCCGGCGGTGTTCGATTTTCAGTAAGGGTTTCAGGTAAAACGGGGAAAGAGCGATCCTCCGGTCCATGCCTTTTGAAAAGACATCCTGGTAATCTATCGTCTTTGGTATCGGTATATCCTTTACATACTCAGCCACTCTGATAAGCTGGCAAAAGATATGGTCGGGCTGGTACTGTTTGATCAGCTTCAGTATCTTTTTCTTCGCAGAAGGGTTGTAAAAATAACCTACCTGCAGGGGAAGCCCGCTGAAAAAAGCAATGATGATGTTCAATAAAATGCTGAATTTATTCAGGTTGATTACATGAACCACCTTCACGTATTTGTTTAGGACATGAAGCGCATCCTGGTGTATAACGCTGTCGTTGAGAGCGCACAGGATAATCTCATGATGCCGTGAAAGCTGCTTGATCTGGTGAAATGCCCTCAGTTTATCACCCTTTTCCGTTGGATAAGGAACACGCGGCAGAAGAAAAAATATTCTCATGAGTTGTTTAGTGGAAGGCAAAAATAGGAAAATCCTGCTTAAGAGGCGAGATTAGAGTAAAATCCTTCAAGATCAGCTATGATTTTTTTACGGTCATAGCTTGTTTCTATCAATTTCCTCGCGTTTGATCCAGTTTTACTGAGGACTTCAGGGTGTTCTATGCAAACTGATATCATCTCAAAGAACTCACAGGCAAGGTCGGCGATAAGGATATTCTCCCCCCTGGTGTAAATGATCCCTTCGGCTCCCAGGGAAGTCGAAACAACAGTCTTTCCGTATGCCATGGCTTCAATCACCTTGACCCTGATCCCGCTTCCCGAGAACAGGGGGACTATCATTATGTCATTAGCTTCATACAATGCTGATGCATCACTGACTTCGCCTTCCACAATAACATGATCAAGCCTGAGGTTTTTCATCCAGGACGGCATTTCCCGTCCGGCAATATGAAATTCGAGTTCGGGGTAACGCTTATGCAGATCGGTCCATACATTCTGAAGGAACCATCGTACTCCCTCCTGGTTTGGGATCCAGTTCATGGATCCAATAATAAATATGGCAGGGTGCTTTTTGTACTTTTCAGCAAAAACATAATCCCCGGGGATTATACCGAAAGGAATTGCAATTACAGGCTTGCTGGTATGAGAACTGAAGAATTCGGCATCCTTCCCGGTAATGGCTGCAATACCGTCGACCAGGCCGATAGCGTTCATCTCGAATATCTTAAGGGTCCTTGCCAGGTGCCGGAGGTACCATTTCTTCAGAGGATTGCCTGAGTTTTCGGCCACCCTTTCCCAGATCAAATGTTCGATATTGTGGGCTCTTAACACTAGTATTGCTTTTGAATGACTGCGGATGACATTAATGTAAGCTGCCATCATCACCATTTCAAGCTGAACGATATCGTAATCCGATTCCTGTAATATTTCCTTCAGGCGGGCTGAAAATTTCGCCGAGACGAAGCGTTCGACATGGTAGGAATTATTGGTGAACAGGTTTTTAAAGGCAGGGAAAGCTTTCACCTTAAGGTCAACATCGATAAGTTCTATCCCTGTCTTCTCCAGGTATGCTGTAGGAATATCCCCTACCTTAATGTTATATTTAAAGGAGTTTACTGCAAGGACTTTGACGCTGTGTCCGGCTGCTATCATTCCCTCGATCAGCATATTCATCGCCATGGGCCCTCCCTCTTTTGAAGGCCAGGGTGATTTGTTGCAAAGGAAGAGTATCCTCATAAGCCCTGCTCGGTTTTAATATGGAAGATCTTCCTGAAGAACTTTATCCAGCTTTCAATATCCAGCAAAGATGCGTCATTCGTGGCTTTTCTGGTGAGGAAGATCCCGATGGGCAGCAGTACTGCCGAGGCAAGCCACATGCCTTCCCATGCCGGGACCTGTCCATCGGCCGCGTACTTCTCGCCTATGAAAGAAATAATCCAGTAAAGGATGAAAAAAATGGTGGAGATGACGGCGGGCATGCCTAATCCTCCTTTCCGGATGATGGCTCCAAGAGGGGCCCCTATAAAGAAGAGGAGGAAGCAGGCTATTGAAAAAGTGAATTTTTTATGGAAGACGATCTGGTGCTTATACACCAGTTTCTCCTGGTTGTCAAAATTCTGACCTGAAATATTGACATTTTCCCTTACCGAAGTGGCAATATTATAGGCTGCATTAATGACAGATGCACGGTCAGCGGGTTTGAAGCTGGCAAGTACATAAGTAGGAAGGAAAATTCTTTTCTTCACACCTGCAGTATTGTCCGCAGCCTTTTGTTTCGCAGGCGGAAGCAGGGTGTCGCGCCGGGTGAGGACCACAAAGTTGTTATACATGTTATCAGAAGAGATCTTTTTTTCCCTCCTTATTTCCTGGTGTATCGAATCTATCGATTTGCGCAGCTGCCCCAGGTTCAGCATTTCGTAGTTCTTCTTGAACAGGTTCTCATCCGTGCGGCTCAGCTGAAGCCCCGAGAGATCAAACATCTGGTATTGTTCGCTGAACATGGTCCTCTGGAAAGGCCTTGTTATTTCGTTCCTTCTCAGGTCGATGCGTTCTTCATAATTAAAACCATTGTACAGTTTGAATACCAGGTATCGTTTATCGGCGCTCAGTTCCATCTTACCCCATTCGGCAACGGTGACCGAAACATTGCCCATATGCTTGGTGTGGTCGTATACCATCACGTCGCGTATGGTGTTCCCGTCTGCATCTTTCTTGCCCACCCTGATCACAAAACCGTCAATGCCATTATAAAATACTCCTTCCCTGAGGTTAAATGCAAGTTTCTTCTCCCGCACATCATATAATAATGAAAGAAACTTAAGGTTGGCCTTTGGCAGGATGACGTCCGAAAAATAAAAAGCAAGAATTGAAATGAGGATGGAAACGATGATGAGGGACCTCATTATCCTGAACAGGCTGATCCCTGCTGCTTTCATTGTAACCAGTTCATAATGTTCCCCCAGGTTGCCGAATGTCATCAGGGATGAAAGCAAAATGGCGAGGGGAAGTGCCATGGGAACAAAGGTGGATGAAGCAAAGAAGAGCAGTTTAAGGATGATATACCATTCGAGGCCCTTGCCGACAAGGTCGTCGATATACTTCCATACAAACTGCATCAGTAAAATGAACAATGCGATGAAGAATGTCATTATCAGCGGGCCCAGGTAGGATTTCAAGATGAACCAGTCCAGTCTCTTCATATCGCAGAATCTATGAGCAAAGATAACTATTTGTACAATTTAGGCTACATTTGCATACTAAATAGCGAAGTAGCGAGGTAGCGAAGTAGCGAAAATGTGAATTTGACATTTCGCTATTTAAATTTCGCTCTTTCGCCATTTCGCTATTTCGCTACTTATTATTATGAAAATCATTGAAGTAACCGACAAGCGCACCCGCTTTTCATTCCTTAACATGGTCGAGACTGTGTACAAGGGTGATAATTTTTATGTAAGGCCGCTCGACCAGGAAATAGAACTGGTATTCAACCCTGAAACCAACAGTTTTTTTAACCATGGAGAGGCGATAAGGTGGATACTGATGGATGATAACGGTAAAGTGACAGGCCGTGTGGCGGCATTCATCAATAAAAGGAAAGCCTTTACTTTTCAACAGCCCACGGGGGGCATGGGTTTTTTTGAGGTGATCAATGACAGGAAAGCTGCTTACCTTCTTTTCGATACATGCAGGGACTGGCTGATGGCGAGGGGGATGCAGGCGATGGACGGGCCAATCAATTTC
Organism: uncultured Bacteroidales bacterium; assembly: GCA_903824935.1. Taxonomy (GTDB): domain Bacteria; phylum Bacteroidota; class Bacteroidia; order Bacteroidales; family FEN-979; genus CAIRDP01. The sequence goes on from CAIJYT010000047.1 coordinate 14,231, forward strand.
GGGGAGAACGATGTGAACTGGGGGCTTCTTGTAGAAGGATTCATGCATCCAGGCATTGGGATGAATTATAACCCACAGTATTACAAGGATTTCTTTGAGTCATACGGGTTCAAATTTTATTTTGAGCAGATCTCGAATCATCTCGACCTGACCAAAAAATTTCCTGAGCGTTTCTGGAAGATAGCCGAATGGGCCATGAGTAAAAAAGAACTCACTTTCAGGCATTACGAACCGGCTCTCAGGGATAAGTTCATGAAGGACCTGAAGGAAGTTTATGATGATGCCTGGAAATTTCATGAGAATTACACTCCCATGGACGAGGCAACTCTCATCAAAGGGCTTGAGAAAGCGAAAGCTTTCATCGACCCGGAGCTCATCTGGTTTGCGTATTATGAAGATGAACCAGTGGCATTCCTTGTCCAGTTCCCCGATGTAAACCAGATCATCAAACATTTGCACGGCAAACTCCATTTTTTTAACAAGCTGAAATTCCTGTGGCTGAAATACAAGAAAACCATCACCAGGGCCAGGATAATAATAATGGGTGTAAAGCCTAAGTACCAGAGATTCGGGGTTGAATCAGGGATCTTTTACAACCTGAATGAGGTAATGAAGCATAAGCAGCATATAACCGAACTGGAACTGGGCTGGGTAGGTGATTTCAACCCGAAAATGAGGGCATTGCACGAATCAGTGGGAGCCACCTTTGCAAAGAGACATGTGACATATCGTAAAATATTCAATGAAAATATTGAATTCCAGCGCTCTACTATCATTCCTGTCGACACTAAAGACAGGGTTATCAAGGGGAATTCATAAAAAGAATCTTAAAAAAAATAAAAAAAATTGCAGATTCTCTCGATTTAGTTTATTTTTGTTAATCCAAATTATAAGAAAAACTTAGTATCAACTCTGAATGTTAAACCAAAAATCTGAACAATGAAGAAAGTTCTACTTTTAGGCCTGACCCTTTTCTTAGGGCTGGCCGTAGTGTTACAGGCTCAGGTAAGGAAAAGCGGGGTCGTAGCCTCCAAGTATCCTTATCAGAAAGCCATTTCAGCTGATCCTGTTCCTACAACCCAGGGATCAACTGTTGTTAATCCCGTTCCCAACA
>CAIJYT010000048.1 GCA_903824935.1 uncultured Bacteroidales bacterium
AATAGCGAAATGGCGAAATATTTCCGCTTCCTCACTACCTCACTATTCAAAAAGCAAATTTATATGACAAAAGCAATGAATAAACTGAAAAGCATAGGATGGACATCCATAGTGATGGTCGCCCTGATAATCGCCATGGGCCTCGCTACCGAGAGCTGCAAATCGACAGGCAAAATGTCAAAGAAAGATCGCAAAGCAGCGATAGCCCTTGCAAAACAGCAGCTTCAGCCCATCATCAGCGGCACATCAACACTTTCCCTGCCTGACCAGGAAAAGCTCGTAAACGAGATCATCAATAAAAAGCTCAACGACCCAACGGTCAACGATATGATCATACAGGCCCAGCAGGCCATCAAAAAAGCCTATGCGGAACAGGACAAACTGCACCAGCAGAAAGTGGATGCAGCAAGGGCGGAGTTGCTCGATATGCTGCTGAACAAGGACGGCAAGTCGGCAACCGAGCTCCAGAATGAGCTTAATGCCATTAAAGCCCAGAAACTGAACGACACTGAGATCAATGACCTCATCCTCAAGGTACAGGCTAAGATCGACGCTATGAAAAGCAATAAAGTGGCCCTCCCCATCAAAACACAGCTCGAGAATTCATTCCAGGCTGTTGCCGATGCAGCAAAGGCCGGCAACCTCACCGAGGCCGATAACGTCATCAAGAACACACTGCAGTATTTTACCGATCCCGATGCCCCGGTGCTTATCATCATTTACCGCCAGGGAAGCACAGTCGACTATGACAAGCCCACCACCATCCAGCATTATCTCAACTTCTGCAAGGACCAGAAGAAAAGCGCCAATGCTGTGGATGCCATTCAGCAGGATGCCAGCGGAAAAATCAAAGAACTTGACCTGATCAAAAAGTAAGAAACATGAAGAAGCTAGTAGCATTAACGATATTTGCAACCTTGTTCGGAACAGGATTGCTGGCCCAGAACCAGGTCCCCCAGGTTGAGATCACCCCCGAACGCAAGCATGCCATCGACAGCCTTGCACTGGAGAAAGTTCGCGACCTTTCAAAATACATCAGCATAATTGGCGATAAAACAACGCCCTGGAGCGATGCCCAGAGGGTGATCGAACGCGCCTGCGAACTGTTCATGGACGGAGCCGAGATCGGTGTAAGCTCCATCAACCGTCCCGACCAGGTGAATAACTACAAAATCCGCGAATATTTCGACCGCCTTATGCAGCTGAATTATTCCAAGGTCGTAATAGACTGGTACAAAATACAATACGTGAGCGACCTCGAACGCCAGCCCGACGGAACTTTCGTGGGTGTGATCACCGTTTACCAGAAATTCCAGGGCTATGATAAGGAAAAAGGCCTGGTGTATGAAGACACCACCAAGAAAGACATCACCATTTACGTGAAACGCAAAGAAACCCAGATCGGCGGAAGGCTTATCGGTTTCTGGGATGTCATGCTGGGTGATATCAGGGTAAAAGAAACCTCCAAAAAGTAAGACTCTGCGAACCTTAGCTTTAATTTTTTTGTTGTTTGCGCCCCTCATTCCCGGGGCGCAAAACAATATTGGCGGCATTACCGGTGACGAAAGCGTATTTTATGCCCAGACCAAGCAGGTGAACCAGTTCTTCAGGCGTTTCAATGCCGAAGAAGATGTAAGCGGTACCAGGCTTTATCCCGGGCAGAACGGTTACCGGGACCCAAAGGCCAGGCGAAGGTACCTGAATATGATCTTTGATAAGGACAGCCCCCTGGTTAATACAGATCAGAAAACAGTGTTCATCGAGGATGTGCTGAATAAAAAAGCCCCGGTTTTCCTTGATTTTCATGCCCGGGACTGGTACTGTGAGATCACAACCACATTTACCTGGAAAAAGCAAACGATCAACATTATCCTGTACATGAGGATCGAACAGCAGAACGGAGGTTACAAGTGGGTGCTGTCGAATGCTTACTGCGACAAATTCAATTCGTATTTCACACACCTGGGCGATACCACCAACCTGAAGTATTTCCTGCATCCTATGAGCCATGAGGTTGATTTTATGAACATCCACAAGGCCCTTGACGACCCTAAGAACATCGATTATTACCTTGCCCGTGACTACGTTCCCGATTATCTCTCGTTGTTCGTCAGCGAACTCAAGGAAGGAAACCTTAAATTTGTATCGGTCATCAATGAAAAATTCCATGTTTTCCAGGTCCCCAACTGGTATTTTGAGATATCTTTCTTCAACCGTAACAGCTACAACAGCGGCTGGCTCATTTCGAACCTCGTCCGCCTCTCGCCCGGGGATAAAAAAGAACTGCTTAAGCATTACACACATAGTAATTAGCATATGAGAACCAGGTTCCACATTATAGCGGTCATTATTTTAATAATCGCCTTCGGCGGATTTGCGAGCACGCAAGCCCGGGCTCAGGATAAAAAGACAAGCAGCACGCAGACTAAACCCGCAAGTAAGACGGGGACAAAGAGCGGTAGCAATCCCCAAACGAAGTCAGCCAGCAAGAACGGAAGCAAAGGCACCAAGACGGGGGTGAACACCATCCACATGGGGCAAACCGCCACAGTTCCCCAGAAGAAAGGGAAGCCCATTGATAAGAATGCTTCCAAAGCCGGTGCTTTGCCCGCAGGGCAGGATTCTGCACTAAGGGCACAGGCCACAGGTCTGGTGAAATTCTTTGAAAGTACCCTTAATTTCCTGGCCGATAAGAAGAATACCGTACAGGACAAGCAGGTGATCATCAACGAAAGTTACCTGAAGTTTTTCTGGGACAGCGAGGTGCAGATCGAAGACGACCTCGACTCTCACCAGGTACCCATGTACAAGGATGTGCAGAGTTACCTTACCGATGTGGATTTCTTTTTCAAGCAGGCTAAGTTTACCTATAACATGCAGGACATCAGCGTGATGACCAATGAGTTGGGGAATTCCTTCTTCAAGATCACATGCAACCGCAATATCACCGGCACCAACCTGAACGATGTGAGCGTGAACAACAACCAGGTAAGGTATATCGAGATCAATTACGATGAGAGCAAGCAGCAACTTAAAATCGTCAGCATTTACACTACCAAGCTCAACGAGAAGGACGATATGCGCTATTGGTGGAACATGCTATCACAGGGATGGCAGCAAAGACTTGGGAAGGACATCCAGCTTGGAGGAGGCATTGCCCTTTCACAGGTGAGTTCTTACAATGATACCGCAGCCATGATAGGCGGGCAGAAAAGCGTTATTGACCAGGCTGCCTATTATACCGGCCTAACACGGATAATAGGTATGAAAAAGATTGACCTGTCGGGTGATGTAATGATATCGGATCTGAGCCCCCTTAGTAAAATGAGCGCCCTCGAGGAAGTCAACCTAAAAGGCACACCAGTTAGTGATCTGATGCCCCTGAGGAACCTGAATAACCTGAGAGTGCTGAACATCTCAAACACCGCGGTGAGCAGCTTGGAGCCGCTGCATTACTGCACCCATATCACTGAACTTAACATCAGGGGAACAGGGATACCCGACCTGGGGCTGCTGGTTAATTTTCCGTCCCTGCAGGACCTTGACCTGAGCAATACAAAGATATCTTCCCTGGCGCCCATCAGCTCCCTGGATTCAATAGATGATCTCAGGCTTTCCTATACCCAGGTGAGTGACCTGTCACCGGTTGCAGGCCTTGTGAATATCGAGCTGCTCAGCATCTCATCCACCAGGGTCAAATCACTGGATCCGTTGAAGAACCTTACTAAGCTGAGGATTTTTCAGGCTGACAGTACAGGGATATCCAGCCTGGTTCCTCTCGATAATTTACCGGTCTTGCAGAAACTTTACTGCGATTACACCTCTTTGCCAAAGCAGGAGGCCATCAGTTTCATGATCAAGCATCCGCATGCTTCCCTGGTGTTTGAATCGGCCGAACTGGCAAAATGGTGGAGCGGAATGAACACCGACTGGCAGAACATCCTGGGCCATTTTACCGAACTAAGCAATCCGCCTTCAAAAGAACAACTGCATAAACTAATACTGGTCGACAGTTTGAATATTGTGGGCCGAATGAACATTAAAAGCCTGGAACCTGCAGCCATGCTGTCTCTCCTGAGGGTCTTATATGCTTCAAGCACTGGTGTTACAGATCTAGGACCCCTTAAAAATCTTGGCAGCCTCGAGATCCTTTACCTGAACAATACTTCGGTTAGCAGCCTGCAGCCGTTGGGTACGCTGGCAAACCTGAAAGTCATCAGCATCGAGAACACCCAGGTGGCTGATCTTTCACCTCTGTATGGCATGGCTAACCTTGTTTATGTGTATGCTGATAACAGCCTGGTGGTGCTAAAGGAAGCGAATAAATTCTTTGATAAGGTTCCCGGCTGCCTGCTGGTCTTCCAGACATTTGAGAACAACAACTGGTGGAAAGGGCTCAGCAAGCCATGGCAGGAGGTATTCATTGCTGCCGGGGCGCTCAAAGGCCAGCCCGATAAGCTGCAGCTTCAGCAGATCGCCAACCTGGACGAACTCAGCTTTGCAGAGAATTTCTCGATCAGCGAGCTTACCCCGGTACAAAAACTTTCGAGGCTCGAGAAGCTCAGTTTTACAGGCACTACGGTAAACAGCCTGGAACCATTGAAGAGCATGACCACAATTATAAGCCTGCACTGCGGAAAGAATCCCATTACGGACCTTACGCCCATTGCAGGACTGCCCAAACTGACCGACCTGGACTTCAGCAACAGCCAGGTTGAAGAACTTGAGTCCATCCAGAATATGATCCAGCTCGAAAGCCTTAAATTCAGCGGCACTCCGGTGAAAAGGCTGAAGTACATCATGAACCTGAAAAACCTGAAAGTACTGGAACTCTATAATACCAAAGTGAGCAGCGTGGATGAACTGGAAAACATGCGCAAACTTGAATCACTGAAGATTTTCAACACCAAGATCTCAGCAAAGAAGGTTGAGAAATTCAAGATGACGCACTCAAAGTGTGAGGTGGTTTTTTATTAGCCATAAGCCGCAAGCCATGAGTGATGAGTGATGAGTGATGAGCCATGAGTAATTCAAAATTCATAATTCGTTAATCGAGTATTCGAGTATTCAATTGATCAAGCCATAAGTAATTCAACATTCGTTATTCAAATTGTAAATCGTTTCCTGTGACTATTGAGGTCTGCTTCACTCCCAAACTCTTTCCTGACATCACTACAAAGGAGAACTTTATAGTCGTGCTTGCCGATATTCTCCGCGCTACTACCAGCATTTGTGCGGCTTTTCAGAACGGGGTAAAGGAGATCCTGCCGGTTGCCAGCCTGGAAGAAGCCAGGGAGATGAAATTAAAGGGGTTCCTGGTCGCCAGTGAACAGGACGGCAAAAAGCTTGATTGGGCCGACTTCGGGAACTCCGCCTTTAATTTTACCACTGAGGCTATAGGCGGCCGCACACTGGTTTACTGTACCACCAACGGAACCCGTGCGATCGAGATCGCAAAAAGTGCTGAGAAGATCGCCATGGGAGCCTTTGTAAACTTATCCGCCCTGGCCGAATGGCTGGTGAAAGAGAACAAGAACGTGGTGATACTTTGCTCGGGCTGGAAGAATAAATTCTGCATCGAAGACTCGCTTTTTGCAGGGGCGCTTACTGCAAAACTTCTGAACTACCCGGGTTATACAACTTGCTGCGACAGCGCCCAGGCCTCCATGGACCTTTGGAAAGTCGCCAGCGTTGATCTTCTGTCTTATCTTGAAAAAGCCGCACACCGCCACAGGCTAAAAAAACTGGGGCTGGATGATGTGATCCCTTACAGCTTTTCTACTGATACCACCCGTGTGGTTCCAGTTTACGAGAATGGGGTGATCAGGGATCTGGGGTGACGCCATGGATTCAGTGTCAATTATTCAGACGCCTCACAGCGAATTCATTCGAGCGGTTCTTCTAGTAATCCGACATGCCAATTCTCTTCACTTTTTGATCAAAATCAGTTATCTTTGTATCATAATCAATTGAGCAATGGAAACACTTTTGTCACGTATAACAATTAATCCGGAAATTTGTCATGGCAAGCCCTCTATCAGAGAATCAAGATACACTGTTGAGCTTGTCCTTGATTTGCTTTCTGCTGGGATGACACCATCTGAAATAATAAATGACTATCCTGCATTGGAACAAATGGATATTCAAGCTTGTCTTGCTTTTGCTTCAAGACTAACGAAAATTAAATCGATTTACAAAGTTGTTGCATGAAATTCATTATTGATGCTCAACTGCCATTTAAGCTTGCTATCTTTATTGCGGAACAAGGCTTTGATGTAATACATACAGATAATCTTCCTGATAAAGAAAGGACGAAAGATACGTTTATCAGAGATTTAGCGGTTAATCAAGGAAGAGTGTTGATTACTAAAGATTATGATTTCCTGGATTCATTTTATCTTATCAATAGTCCCGACAAACTTTTATTGATAACAACCGGGAATATACGAAATACAGAATTAATGAGACTTTTTCAAAGTAACTTTCCCATGATACTTGATCTTTTCAAAGAATATTCCTTTGTGGAATTAAATAATAATG